>CAZGZO010000364.1:0-2512 GCA_964529695.1 uncultured Lentimicrobiaceae bacterium | reverse complement strand
CTGGACATTATTTTAAGTGGAAGCCTTGCTTCAGGAAAATATATTACTGCCGTTTACCGCAATGTCAACAACAAATTCGTCAAAGTTTCATTAGATTTTTCCAATCTGAGTCTCAGCGATGTTGCAGTTGCAGATTACAATCTGGATGGTTGGCCAGATTTTGTGGCCTGCGGAGAAACACAGGACGGTCATGTCGAGACAAGGCTCTATAAAAATGAAAAAAACGGTTTCTTCAGTATGGTTCTGCCTGGTCTTACAGGTGTCCGTACGGGTTCTGTAGCCTGGGGAGATTTCGATCATGACGGCGATCCAGACCTTCTAATTACCGGAGAATCAGCTCACGGACCTGTTTCAGAAATTTTCAGAAACGACCGCAATGGAAAGTTCACCAACATCCACGCAGGGCTCATCGGATTATACATGAGTGACGGACATTTTGGCGATTATGATCAGGATGGTGATTTGGATGTGTTGATTTCGGGAATGTCGACCGGATACAAATTTTACACAAAAGTTTATCGAAATGATCCCGCCCGTATTGATACTCTAGTGAGCAGGGGACCGGCAAATGGCGAACAGGTAAACCAGGATCACGGGATCTTTGAATATTCAGTTACAGTACCTCCCAAACCAAAAAAAATATATTACTACGTGTATGCTTCCACCTACTGCGATTTGTACGGGAAAGGCAAAAAAGAATACTATGTCTTTTTCAGCCCTATAAAAAAACAACATGTGCAATATCAGATGCAGGAGAAGTTTAACAAACTTATTCATGAAAGATTTCCGCAATGGCCTAAAATCGATCAGGGAGACATTATCACCAATGGTTTTACCACTTATGCAAATGCAGAAGCTTCAAAAAAGATTGCAATACACGCATACGAATCCTCCGGTTTCAAAGTTCATGAGTTAGCTTGGTAAGTTTATGAAGAAGAAAGTTTTATTTGTGTGTTTGGGAAACATCTGCCGTTCGCCCAGCGCTGAAGCAGTGTTTAATCATTTAATTCAGGAGAGAAATGTTTCTGTGGAATATGAAGTAGACTCTGCCGGAACTTCTTCGTGGCACAAAGGAGAACCCGCTGATCCACGCATGAAACTTCATGCAAAAAAAAGGGGCATCAACATTACTTCCATTTCCCGGCCTGTATTTCCTGAAACCGATTTTGACAACTTTGATTATATTGTTGCCATGGACAACGATAACTTACGAGACCTAAAAGAAATGGCTCCCCAAAAAGAACATTGGGAAAAAATATTTCTCATGACATCCTTTTCTTCAAACAATCACTACAATGGGGTTCCCGACCCATATTACAGCGGCTCCGAAGGATTTGAGCTTGTGCTGGATTTACTTGAAGATGCCACCGAAGGGTTTCTTTCGTTTACACAGAATCACAATCCAAAATAATCATCTTTGACGAAAGGTGTAAAGCTCAAAATTTAAATAATTCCGCCTATTTTTGCAGAAAGAATAAATCTTGAATAAAAAGCGTCATTTCCCTTTTTTGGCCTATCTGCTGCTTTTGGCAGCTAGTTTTTCATTTTATAACAGTAATGCCCAGCAAGTGACAAGAATTCAGGTAGATCACGCAGATGCATGGAATTACAATGCTAAACTGGGAAAGGATATCCAGCAATTGATCGGAAATGTCGAGCTAAAGCAGGATTCCACACTTTTCTTTTCCGACAGTGCTTATTTAAATAATATAAAAGGAAATTTAGATGCCTTCAGCCGTGTTCACATTATTGTGAATGACACCTTAAACCTTTATGGAGACCGCCTGCATTATGAAGGCAAAACCAAAATAGCCGAGCTTTTTGGAAACGTAATTTTGAAAGATAATAAAACAACCCTGTACACAAACCATCTCATTTACAACAGAAATACTGACATCGCACATTATGATATGGGGGGAAGGATTCTTTCTGATTCCAATGTATTGAGAAGTTCGTTGGGTTATTATAATACCACAAACCGGATTTTCTATTTCCAAAAACACGTAATTCTTAACAGTCGCGACCAGGTACTAAGTTCTGACACGCTAATTTTCAACACAAATAACTCTATTGCTTACATCAAAGGCCCGACAATAATCAAGGGTAAAGAAACCACCATTAACTGTTCCGACGGGTGGTTCAATACTCAAAACCAAGATTCCAAGCTTTTTCACCGGCCGGTCATTCAATCCAAAAGCCAGAATCTTACCGCCGACAGTGTTATTTACAATGACAATTCAACCCATGGAAAAGCATATGGAAATATTCAGCTCGTGGATACAGCACGGCAGATTGTGATTGAAGGTCAGATAAGTGAAATGTGGAAAAAAACCGGAATTACTTACATTACCCACAAAGCTTTGGCCATTACCTATGACCAGCAAGATTCGCTTTTTATGCATGCTGATACCCTATGGATGTATCTTGATAAAAAACGAAACGCAAAAAAAATACTGGCCTACCATCAGGTAAGGTTCTTCAGAAAAGATTTACAGGGAGTTTGCGATTCGCT
>CAZGZO010000363.1:0-2545 GCA_964529695.1 uncultured Lentimicrobiaceae bacterium | reverse complement strand
TCTAAAATTAGGGAGCCTGTAATCCTGTAAACGAAAGACTTAAATCCCAAAATCGATCCTGAATCTTTTTATCATATGAAATTGGGGCTGAACGCCTTTCATGTTTGTTTACAAGATACAATCCCGTTTTATTTTCCATTTCCGGGGAAATGGCAGCAAAAACAAGTATTTGAGCACCTTTCACGAGGCTACGCCCTCCAAATCCACCCCAGCCCGCATGATACAATTTTGTGTTGATAACACCCGGATGAAGACAATTTACAGTCACATGACCGCCATTCAAGACTCGAACCAGTTTATAAGTAAAAAGCACATTTTCTAGCTTAGACAAAGCATAAGCATGATAAGGATCGAAATATTTTTCCCCATTTAAATCATCAAAATCGATGCTGCCCGATTGCGCCATAGAGCTCACATTCACAACTCTGGAACCGGGTGTTGCCTGAATCAAATCTAAAAGTTGGAGCGTTAAAGCAAATGGAGCCAGATGATTTACCATAAAAGTCTTTTCAAAACCATTTTTTAAAATCACCTTCTGGTTTTCAAAAACTCCGGCATTATTTAAGAGAACATCCAGTTTTGAGAAACGGTTTTTCATATCCTGAGCCATTTCTGCAACACTTTTCAAATCAGCAAAATCAGCAACAATTGATTCAACTTCACCGTTTCCTGAAAGAGATTTTATTTCTTCTACTGTATTCCGTGCTCTTTCTTCGTTTCTTCCGTGCACAACCACCTTGTGTCCCATCCGCGCCAGCTCCACGGCAGTTTGCTTACCTATGCCATCTGTAGAACCCGTAACCAATATCACATTTGTTTCCATATCCAAACTTTCTCCAAAATTATAAAAATACAAAGCATACATATGGCTATTTTCCCTCCAATTCCCACGAAAAATCGTATTTTTGGCGCATTATTTTATGCTGACCTCGAAGCTTATTATTTAATCATTTAGAATCGTATGCAACACTTTTCCGAACTTGACCAGAAAACCACCGCCGTAATCCGCGGATTAATCATGGATGGAACACGAAAAGCCAATTCCGGCCATCCCGGAGGTGCCATGTCTTCTACCGATATGGCTTATGTTCTTTTCAAATATCATTTAAATTTTGATCCGGACAATAGCAAATGGATTAACCGCGACCGTTTTGTGCTTTCAGCAGGTCACGAAAGCATGCTTTTGTATTCCTTTCTGCACCTGCAGGGACTGCTTCCTCTGGATGAACTAAAAAGGTTCAGACAATGGGACAGCTTAACACCCGGACATCCTGAGTATGGATTGACCGAAGGCGTGGAAGCAACCACCGGACCGCTGGGACAAGGTTTTGGGATGTCGGTTGGAATGGCTATTGCTGAGCAAGCACTTGCCAGTCAGCTAGGAAAAGAAATTATTGATCACTACACTTATGTTTTAGCAGGAGATGGTGATTTTCAGGAACCTGTCGCCCTGGGTGCTGCTGCAACAGCAGGACATCTCGGACTGGGAAAACTCATTGCATTTTATGATAAAAACTTTGCGCAGATCTCCGGGAACACCGACCGTGCCGACAGCACGGATGTTGCCAAAGTTTTTGAAGGTTTCGGATGGCATGTGCAACAGATTGACGGACATGATTTTACACAGATTGACAAAGCTTTAGAGCAAGCAAAAACAGAAAGTAACAGACCTTCAATCATCATCGGTCATACCAAAATGGCGAAGGGTGCTGCAACCCAGGAAGGTGATTATCATACACATGGTGCTCCCCTATCGCAAGAAGAAATTGATGCCACTAAAGAAAAAATCGGTTTGCCGGTTGATCAACCGTTTTATGTTTCTGATGAAGTTTATAACCATTTCCGTTCTGCTTTCGCAGAAAAGCAAAATATGGTAGCCGACTGGAATCAGAAAGTGGCCAATAAATCTAAAGAAGACAATTCCTTTACCGCTCGCTTTGAAGCCATTTCAAAAAATGAATTAACTCCTGATTTTGAAATTCCTGTATTTAAGGAAGGTGAAAATCAGGCTACCCGGGCTGCTTTTGGAAAGACACTGGCTTCTTTTGCAAAACAAACCCAAGCCATCATTGGCGGTTCGGCGGATTTGGAACCATCCAACAACACCAAACCTTTTGCTGATATCTCTGGTGAGTTCACAAAAGAAAATCGCAGCGGAAGAAATATTGCCTTTGCAGTCCGGGAATTCCCGATGGCAACCCTGTTGAACGGCATGGCGCTTCATGGCGGATTCAGACCGTTTGGCGCTACTTTCCTTGTATTTTCAGATTATGCCAAACCGGCCATTCGTTTGTCTGCTTTGCAAAAGCTTCCGGTTTTATACGTTTTCACACATGATTCATTTTATGTGGGAGAAGATGGACCTACCCATGAACCAGTTGAACAAATGAGTGGCTTGCGGGCTATTCCGGGACATATCTTACTCCGTCCGGCAGATGCCAATGAGACAGCAGTGGCTATGAAAGTAGCTTATGAAATTAAAGACCGTCCGGTTTCGCTGGCCTTGACCAGACAATCACTTCCCGTTCTGGAAACAGAAAACCTC
>CAZGZO010000362.1:0-2558 GCA_964529695.1 uncultured Lentimicrobiaceae bacterium | reverse complement strand
TTTAGCTCTGGGACTTTGCTCATGTATCTGTCTTGCCACCAGCTCTTTTCCAGTTCCATTCTCCCCTGAGATCAAAACTCGTGCACCGGTAGGTGCCACCCGTGCGATCATTTCTTTTAAATGAATCATATTTGGCGAGTCACCTACAATAATATATTTTCTTTCAATCTCTTTTTTCAACCTTTTGGTTTGACTAACCAAATCCTTTTTGTCAATGGCATTTCGAATAGTGATCAATAACCGGTTCAGGTCGGGGGGTTTAACTACAAAATCATAAGCGCCTTTTTTAATTGCTTCAACAGCTGTTTCAATGGTTCCGTGTCCGGAAATCATTACTACCGGACAATCTGTAATGCCCTGAAGTTTTTCCAACACTTCCATACCATCCATCTCAGGCATCTTAATATCTAAAAGAATTACATCATAGCCATTACCATTTAACATTTCAAGCGCTACCATCCCATCGGGAGCCAATTCTACTTCATACTTTTCAAACTCGAGAATTTCTTTCAGTGTTCTGCGAATGCTGCTTTCATCGTCCACTACCAAGATCCTGGCCATATTCTTTTTTCTTCAAAAATAACGAATTTTATTTTCTGTATTTTGATGCCCTTGTCCAAAATATTGGCATGAGTAAACTGTTTTAATCTCGGGTCAACAAAACCAATTTCCCAACATGATATTCAAAAAGATTAAATTAGCACCAAAATAAAAAACCATGGCAAAGTTCTCGATGAAAGATCAGGCTGTTATTATTACTGGTGCATCTTCTGGTATTGGAAAAGAACTGGCCTTGCAATACGCAAAGGAAGGTTCGTTGTTGGTGCTTGCTGCCCGGAATAAGGAAAAACTGGAAGCAGTCACCAGTAGTTGCATCAATTTAGGTGGAAAAGCAATTGCAGTTCTTACTGATGTCGCCGACGAAGTTCAGTGCAAACATCTAATTGAAAGCTGCGTAAAGGAATATGGCAAAATTGATCTCCTTGTCAACAATGCTGGCATTACCATGTGGGCATATTTCGATCAGGTTACCGATTTAAAGATCATGGAAAAGGTCATGCAGGTAAACTATTTCGGCAGTGTTTATTGCACATATTATGCACTACCATACCTTAAAGAAAGCCGCGGTCGCCTTGTCGGTGTCTCAAGTCTAACTGGAAAAGCGGGAATTCCCACACGAAGCGGCTATGGCGCCAGCAAACATGCTATGGCAGGTTTTTTCGATGCACTTCGGGTGGAATTAAAAGAATCAGGAGTCAGTGTAACCATGATTTATCCGGGCTTTGTTTCCTCCGAAGTCAGGCAACGTGCTTTGGGCGGAGACGGAAAACCGCTCGGCGAAAGCCCCGTTAAGGAAAATGAAGTTATGAGTGTGGAAAAATGTGTAAACCTGATGATACCGGCCATTGCTTCACGGAAAAGAGAAGTTATCATGACTTTTCGCGGAAAAATTGGAATGTGGCTAAAGCTGATTGCTCCCGGGCTGGTCGATCGTATCGCTTTGAAAGCCATCCGATCCGGAAGATAAAGATGTCACCAATGCTTTTACAAAAATATCATGTTTGCCATCATCCAAACATTCTCTTACTTTGCGTTGAAAATGGTAGCAAGTCATGCGCCGGATGTTAAATTGCTGATTCATAGCATAGGAAGAAATATCAGGGAATTTACAAGTAAGATATGCCATTTTAAAAGCTGTTGCCAGCGGAATTTTACAACGATGAAACAGCGTATTGGCCATGGGAGAAATTTCCTTTTTACAGCGCGTACAACGTCTTGAATGATGCGTGGTTCCCTTGCAATAGTTAGTATGCCCACATTTCGGGCAAATAAAGCCATTACTCCATTTTATCTGTTCAAGGAATTGAAGACAACTTTCATCATCTGCAAAACGCTCAGAAAATCGCTCTATCTCTGCCCTGACATCTTCTTCCATTTTCTTGTATATTACCGCAGTTACCGGTTATGGTTACAATTTATAGTGCAAAAATAAAAATTTAGTGCTAATTAAGCGCTATAGGAAAATAATATTTATCTTTGCGGCTTGAAAAATGAATCACATAACAATCACCTCATGAAAAAAATCAGTTTTATCATAGCCTTGTCTGCTGGCCTGCTCTTTTTAGGCTGCAGCAATATGAAAGGCAATCAGGAAAAAGGTCAGTCAACTACAAAGAAAACTGAAGTAAAGGCTACCGAAGTAGCCCCTGAACAATTGACTTACAATGATTTTATAAAGAAAGTCTGGAATTTTGAAAAGAATCCACAGCAATGGGTTTACGAAGGAACCGAACCTTGTGTTATTGACTTTTATGCCGATTGGTGCGGTCCTTGTAAAAGGGTAGCCCCTATCATGGACGAAATGGCCAAAACTTATAATGGCAAAGTCAGATTTTATAAAGTGAACGTTGACAAAGAACAAAAATTAGCTGCCGTGTTCAGAATTCAGAGTATCCCGGCAGTGCTGTTTATTCCTGAAAAAGGGAAACCGATGATGCAAGTGGGGTTGTTGCCACATGACACTTATATTAATATCATCAGTGAGCATCTTCTCAACA
>CAZGZO010000361.1:0-2563 GCA_964529695.1 uncultured Lentimicrobiaceae bacterium | reverse complement strand
GCTCAGATGTCCAACTTTGGAACAGCGTTTATCCGCCTTACCAACTGGAGCAAACGCAAAGGGAAAAACAGTTCCATTCAGGCTGTCATCGGGCAGTTGATGGGAGCTTCTTCTCAAATTAAAGGCGCGAAATTCATGGTGATTGCCCCACCACCAATTCGGGGACTTGGAAGAACCAACGGATTTTCATTCATCCTGAAGCAAAGTACGGGAAGCATTCAGGATTTGGAAAAAGTACAAAACAAGTTTCTTGCAGCCTTGAACAGGAGGCCGGAAATACAAATGGCTTATTCTACGGCTACATTTAATTATCCGGATATTCGTGTCACCATCGACCGGGTAAAAGCCAAAAAGATGGGCGTTTCTCTGAGTTCTCTGGACAATACCATTCAAACGTTCCTTGGCGGCTATTACATCAATGATTTTACGCTGTTTAACCGAACGTTCCGTGTTTATGCCCAGGCCGATTCCAGCTATCGTGCCAACATCAACGATTTGTCGGAATACTATGTCCGGAACAACCAGGGCAACATGGTGCCTGTCAGTGCCTTAGTAAATATTACGAGAGGTACTTCAGCGCCTGTTATTACGCACTATAATATGGACCGGAATGTGGATATCAGCGGAAATGCGGCACCGGGTTACAGCTCGGGTGACGTTATTAAAGTTTTGAGACAGGTTGCACAACAGGTATTGCCGGAAGGCTATTCGTATGAGTTTTCCGGGACCACGCTGCAGGAAATCGAAGGTGGAAAAACAAGTACTTTCATTTTCATCCTGGCCATTGTATTTGTCTTCCTGTTCCTGTCGGCACTCTACGAAAGTTTTGCGGTGCCGTTTGCCGTGTTGCTGGCCGTGCCTATCGGTATTTTCGGAGCGTATTTATCGTTGCATATTGGTGGTTTATCCAGCAGTATTTATGCGCAAATCGGTATCATCACCCTGATTGGCCTTGCGGCGAAGAACGCCATTTTGATTGTGGAATACTGTAAGATGAAATACGAGAGCGGTGTGCCGCTGGTACAGGCGGCCGTGGAAGCAGCCAAATTGCGTATCCGTCCAATTTTGATGACCTCACTGGCATTCGATTTAGGAGTCATTCCTTTGATGATTGCCACAGGTGCAGGTGCCAATGCCCGTATCAATATCGGTTACACCGTATTCGGTGGTATGTTAACAGCCACGTTGCTTGCCATTTTCTTCATCCCGCTGTTCTATGTAACGATTATTAAAATCCGTGACCGAAAGAAGAAACCGGAATTGGTGAAGACGGAAGATTAGACGGAAGTCCGAAGTCAGAAGACCGAAGATGCAGGGACGCAAAATTTTGCGTCCCTTCTTTTTAAAACCATTAACTGGCGCGCGTTTTCAAACGCTTGCCTTTTTACATAGAAGTTGTTCCCTGTCGTTAGAAAATAACTTTAGTCACTTTATGAACTTAAGTACACTTTGGACACTTTTCCTTTATCTTTGTAGGTGAAAAGGCCTGCAAACAGAGCTTTTAGGACCTTTAAGACCTCAAACAACACTTGTAACACATTAAATAAGAATAACATGAATATTGAAGCATTTTATTCCCTTTCGTACGGATTATATATTATCGGAACTGCCAGCAAAGGCAAAAAAAACGGGTATGTGGCCAACACGGCTTTTCAGGTGACGGCTTCTCCTGAACAAATAGCCATCAGTTGCAACAAAGACAACCTGAGTGAACAAATGATTGACGAAAGCGGCTATTTCAGCCTCTCTGTGCTCGAAAAAGACGCTTCCAAGGAAATCATCAACCGCTTTGGATATAAGAGCGGAAATACGCTGGATAAGTTCGAAGGGACAAAATATTTTGAAACCAATAATGGAGTCCCGGTGGTAACAGAAGAATGTGTCGCCTGGTTTGAATGTAAGGTTGAGCAGAAAGTGGACGTTGGTACGCACATTATCTTCATCGGACGAGTGCTTGAAGGCGAATATCTCGATGAAAACAAAGAATCTCTGACTTATACCTACTACCGTCAGGTGCGCCACGGACTTTCGCCCAAGAACTCTCCTACTTACGTGGATAAGTCCTTGTTGCCTGAAAAAGAAAAGAAAGAAGAAAAAGCCGAAGAAAAGCCGGCCGAAAAACCCAAAGGCAAGTCCATGCAGAAATGGGAATGCATTGTCTGCGGCCATATTTATGATCCGGCTGTAGGGGATCCGGAACAAAATATTCCTCCGGGAACGGCATTTGAAGATCTTCCCGACGATTGGGTTTGCCCCGATTGCGGTGCGGAAAAAGAAGATTTCGAACCCATTGGATAATAAACGATAACCTAAAAAAATTAACCATGAAATCATTAAAAGGAACCAGAACGGAACAAAATCTTTTGAAAGCTTTTGCCGGGGAATCCCAGGCAAGAATGCGCTATGATTATTTTGCCAGTCAGGCGAAAAAGGAAGGGTTGGAGCAGATTTCAGCGCTTTTTACAGAGACTTCGCTGAATGAAAAAGAGCATGCCAAAAGGTTCTTTAAATTTCTGGAAGGAGGTTCTGTAGAAATTACTGCCGGTTATCCTGCCGGTATCAT
>CAZGZO010000360.1:0-2592 GCA_964529695.1 uncultured Lentimicrobiaceae bacterium | reverse complement strand
CCCCGAGAATATTGTTTAAAATCTAATCTTGATACTCTAAACAGGTTTTCAAAAACTTATCTTACCAAGGAAAATTTCCAGTACTTCTTTTTGAAAGTTACTTTTTATAAATTAGCCTTTCATAAATTCAAAGCTTTATGAATACTCTCTTTTTGTTTATCCTGATCCTTTCAGGCGGGCTTTACCTGGCTGGCCACTATCTAAAAAAACCGGTTTTAAAATACATTTTCAAACCCTTCACAACCCTTCTGATCATCGTTTTTGCTTTTCTCCAGTTGCCGGAGGTATCAGTTCATTACAAAGTCTTTATTCTCATCGGTCTGGTACTATCGCTGTCGGGAGACATTTTCCTGCTTTGGCCTGAAAAGAGTTTTGTGGCAGGACTGATCGCATTCCTGCTGGCACATCTGCTTTTTATCCTTGCCATAACAAGCGACTTTGGCCCATACCTGGATTGGGAGTATCTGATTCCCATTGCGCTTTACATGGCAATATTCCTATGGATCATTTTACCGAAATCGGGAAAACTGGTTGTTCCGGTAATTGTTTATGCGCTCGTTTTGATGTTGTTTTTCTGGCAGGCTACCGGAAGGGCTGTTTACCTGGCCGGGGACAGCGCTATGGATGCTTTTTTAGGAGCGGGCTTGTTTGTGGTTTCCGATTCCCTGCTTGCATATAACAAGTTTGTTAAATTTTATAAATGGGCAGAACTTTTCATCCTGATTACTTATTGGGCTGCGGTCTATTTCATAGCTTTGTCCGTTTAATTAAATATCATGGATTTACTGTTTCTCATTCTGGCACTTTTACTGGTGTCTTTCATTGTTTTATTTCTATTGATACAAAAAGGCTTCCGAAATCCGGTGGCAACCCATACCATTCCAGAAGAATTACCTTTTGATGTTCAGGAAGTAGCGTATCCCACAAAAAACAGCAAAACGCTTTATGCCTGGTGGATTTCCGTTGACCGCGAAGCCCCTACAGTAATTTTTATCCATGGCTGGGGAAGAAACGCGCAACGGATGATGCCTTATCTCAGGAAGTTTTGCTGTGGAAAATACAATCTGTTTGCTTTTGATGCCCGTGGTCACGGCAACAGCGATCACGACGGGTATGCGAACATGTTGAAATTTACTGAAGACATCATATCATCGATGGACTATGTGGAAAAGATTCATAAAAAAGAAAATAGTACATTTTATCTTATTGGCCTTTCTATTGGCGGGGCAGCTTCCATTTATGCAGCAGCCCATGATTCCAGAATAAAAAAAGTGGCAACGGTAGGCGCTTTTGCTCATCCTGCAGCAGTCATCACAAAACAACTCAAAGACCATCATATTCCCTATTTTCCTATGATTTGGTTTCTCTACCGTTACATGAAATACATCAACAAACTGGATGTGGATGCCTTGGCCCCGGAAAAGCATATTGCAAGCTCACAGGCCCATTTTTTGCTGGTGCATGGAGAAGATGACCAAACCGTTCCTGTAGAGCAGGGAAAACGGCTTAAAAAAGCAGCAGGAAACAAAGCGGATTTGTGGATCATGCCACGACGCGGTCATTCCGATTGCCATCTGGAAACCGGTTTCTGGGAACGTCTGATGGAATTTTTTAATGCTCCCGAAACGAAATAGCAAAAACCTTAATTTAGCCGCAAATCATTTTCCATGAAAAAAATCCATTTGTTGTTGCTCTCTTTGCTTAGTGGCATCCTTCTGGCGGCAGCCTGGCCATTACACGGGTTCACTATTCTGATCTTTGTAGCCTTAGTTCCCTTGTTTTTCGTACAGCAACATCTCGGCGATACCGGCAAAAAAGGAATGTTTGGTTATGCCTGGCTGACTTTTCTGGTTTGGAACACACTGACCACATGGTGGATATGGAATGCAACTCCTTCGGGAGCAGTGATGGCTATTATTCTGAATGCGCTTTTCATGGCCATCGTTTTCCAGGTTTTTCACCTTTCAAAAAAGTGGCTTTTCAACAATACACAGGGATTTGTCATATTAATTTTTTATTGGCTCAGCTGGGAATATTTCAACATGAACTGGGATCTGTCATGGCCCTGGCTTACGCTGGGAAATGTTTTTGCAAGCAAACATCTTTGGATTCAGTGGTACGAATATACAGGTGTTTTGGGTGGCAGTTTGTGGATCTTGGTTGTCAATATTCTGGCCTTTAACATCATCAGGTATTTTAGTTCGAGACAAAACCGGAGAGTATATTTCAACACAGCTTTGATGGTAATGTTCATTGCAGTACCGGTAATTTTATCCACGATCATCTATCATCATTATAAAGAAACAAAAAACCCGGTAAATGTTGTCGTAGTACAGCCCAATACCGATCCATATACGGAAGAATATACACTTCCTGCCGCGGAGATCATTCAAAGGAATTTGAACCTTGCCAAACAAAAAGTGAACGACAGTACAGATTACGTGGTTTTTCCTGAATCAACCATTCAGGAAGAAATTTGGGAAGGCAGCATGGAACGTTCACAAAGCCTTAAAACTCTGCGTAGCTATGTCATGGAACATCCAAATCTTTCTATGGTAGTTGGGGCTTCCACATTTCGCTGGTTAAAGCCTG
>CAZGZO010000359.1:0-2596 GCA_964529695.1 uncultured Lentimicrobiaceae bacterium | reverse complement strand
AGAATCATCAGCATCCCGAAAAGTCCACATTTGAAGTAAAAATAACTAAACCCAAATATTAATGCACTAAATTTGTGCCATTACTCGCAACATACTAATATTTAATTATTTATATATTTATTATTTTTTTCTGTAACTATTTGTGTTCGGAATCGTCCATAATTTGTACATCACTGTACAATTATTTGTAATTTTAAAACGGTTTTTTAATCTGCATTTTTATAGTGAGATTATGTCAAAAGTTAAAGCTAGAATTTTAATCGTTGATGATGATACAGATATACTGCTGGCTGCTAAAATGTATCTCCGACAACATTTTCAATACGTACACACAGAAAAAAATCCTGAGAATATTCCTGATCTTCTCAAGGGTGATAGTTATGATGTAATTCTGTTAGATATGAACTTTTCCCGGGATGCCACCAGTGGAAAAGAAGGTTTTTATTGGCTGAATAAAATTCTTGAAATTGATCCTGCTGCTATCGTCATCTTCATCACGGGTTATGGAGATGTGGAACTGGCGGTTCAAGGCATTAAAGAAGGAGCAACCAATTTTATTTTGAAACCCTGGGAAAATAACAAACTGCTTGCTACATTGGAAGCCTCATTGAAAATCCGAGCTTCGAAAGTAGAACTTGAAAATCTGCGAGGCACCAATAAAATGCTTGCTGCTGATCAGGACCATGTTTTTAGCAATATCATCGGGAATTCAGACGCTATGAAAAGGGTGCTGAAAACCGTAGAAAAAGTAGCAAAGACAGATGCCAATGTGTTAATCCTCGGTGAAAACGGAACCGGGAAAGAGGTGATAGCCAGAGCCATACACCGTGCTTCCCGCCGTCATGATAAGATGTTTATCAATGTGGATTTGGGTGCTATTACTGAAACCTTATTTGAAAGCGAACTATTCGGATATAAAAAAGGTGCTTTTACCGATGCGCGTGAGGATCGTCCCGGTCGTTTTGAGGTGGCTAACAAAGGAACACTTTTCCTTGATGAAATAGGGAATCTGCTGCCCAATCTTCAGTCAAAATTATTGAGTGTTTTGCAAAGCCGGAAAGTCGTTCGCCTGGGGTCCAGTAAGGAAATTCCGGTAGATGTCAGGTTGATTTGCGCTACCAATATGCCTTTGTACGAAATGGTACGAGACAATAAATTCAGGCAGGATTTGCTCTATCGTATTAACACTGTTGAGATTACTATTCCTCCATTACGCGAGAGGATTGAGGACATCGAACCATTGGTGACATATTACATTGAGGCGTATAGTAAAAAATATAAGATACCGTTGAAACGTATCAATTCCGGAACATTAAAACGGCTTCAAATGCACAACTGGCCGGGCAATATCCGCGAACTTCAACATGCTGTTGAACGAGCAATTATCATGAGTGAAGGAAATATGCTGGAACCTGAAGATTTCTTTATGAATGAGCCAAAAGAGAGTCTGCAGGATGAATTGCCTGAAAACATGAATCTGGAAGACACCGAAAAAATGCTTATCAGAAAAGTGGTGGACAAACATGGTGGAAATATCAGTCGCGCAGCAAAGGAGCTGGGCTTAACAAGGGCTTCGCTTTACCGAAGAATTGAAAAATATGGTTTATAAGAAATTCCGGTTTCAGATAATTCTGCGGATTAGTCTGATTATCATTACGCTTCTTTTGATTGTAGCTTTTCAAGAGAAATCAGCTTATGCCGTTAGCACAATCATCCTTTCAGCTTTGCTGCTGGCACAGGTGGTTTTCCTTATCCGTTTTGCTGAACAAACCAACCGTAAACTGACCCGGTTTTTTGAGTCCATTCGCCATGCTGATTTTATGGGTGCTTTTTTGGATAATGAGATGGGGAAAAGCTTTGATGCCCTGAATCATGAGATGAATGAAGTGATAGAAGCCTTTAAGAAAACCAAGACCGAAAAAGAGGAAAATTTCAACTACCTTTTAACAGTAATTCAGCATGTTACTATCGGAGTTTTGGTTTTTAAGCGTGACGGCAAAGTAGATGTTTATAACAATGCCGTCAAACGCCTGCTTCAGGTGAAGCATGTCAGGAATATCAAGGAATTGAAAAAGATTTCCGAAGAGCTTGCCATCACTTTAATGGAAATTAATGCAGGCGAAAAGAAGCTGGTAAAATTATATGTGGAAGATGAATTGCTGCAACTTTCGGTGCATGCTACTGAATTTCTGATGCATGGTGATAAATATTTGCTGGTTTCCTTGCAGGATATTCATCCCGAATTGGTACAGAAAGAAATTGAATCCTGGCAAATGCTGATTCGTGTTCTGACGCATGAAATCATGAATTCCATTACACCAATTTCTTCTCTGGCTTCTACAGTTCAGGATATTATAAAAGAATATCAAAACAACCATGAGTTTGCCAGCGAGGAAGATATGGAAGATTTGGAAAACATTGAAAGCGCCATTGCTACCATTGAAAAGAGAAGCAAAGGATTATTGAATTTTGTGGAGTTGTACCGTAACCTGACCCGGATTCCAAAGCCTCATTTCCGGTATTTTTATATCGAAGAGATGTTTGACCGTCAGATTGAACTGATGAATCCAAAAATAGGAGATCAGAATATAAAAGT
>CAZGZO010000358.1:0-2613 GCA_964529695.1 uncultured Lentimicrobiaceae bacterium | reverse complement strand
AATGTGCCACGAGCGTAACAGTAACAAGTCAAGGAGCCAGAAAAACAGTTTTCTGAACGCAGGGGTCATGTTGAAAAAAACTCCTAATTTGCGTTTTATTGGATCATATTGCATAGAATATCTTTTTAAGCTGAGTCAAATTTGTAAGCAACAGGTTTTCATAATAGTTTTGCGAAGTTAGCGGGATACTTATTCCTTTAACAACGAATCAATCCTGTCGATGTAATCCAGCGAATCGTCTTCATAAAACTGAAGTTCCGGAACGACACGCAGCTGATGCCGGATCTTCATACCAAGCTTTCCTCTCACTTCTGAAGTATGTTTCACAATATTTTGCATAATAACTACTTTATCCGGAGACGCAAAGATGCTCAGATAGACCTTCGCCAAACTCAAATCAGGTGTAACATAAACCTTGGTAACGCTTACCATGGTCTTTTGGGTTACAGTGCCCAACTCGCGTTGAAAGATCACACTTAGTTCCTCTTGCAGTAGTTTTTGTATTCGTTCCTGTCGTTTGCTTTCCATACTGCAAAAGTATTTAAATATGAATTATGCGCATCATTCCTGTTTGATGATTATGTTTATTTTTGTTTCTTAAATACTTCATAATTTGATTTTAATAGAGAATATTAAGAAACAGGCCGCTTCCCTTAGCGGGGAACTGATCGATATAAGGCGTTATTTACATGCTCATCCTGAGTTGAGTTTCGATGAGGCAAATACAGAAAAATATATCTCGGGATTGTTGAAATCCTGGAATATTGAACACCAAACTGGAGTTGGAGGGCACGGTATCGTTGGTCTGATCAAAGGTAACAATCCGGATAAAAGAGTGCTTGCACTGCGCGCCGATATTGACGCACTTCCCATTGTTGAAAAGAATCTGGTTCCTTATAAATCATTGAATACAGGAGTGATGCACGCCTGCGGGCATGATGTCCATACGACTTGTTTGCTTGGAACGATTAAAATTCTAAGTTCATTAAAAGATTCATTTGATGGAACGGTGAAATTTATTTTCCAGCCGGCTGAAGAAAAACTGCCCGGCGGGGCTATCAAAATGATTGAATCCGGTGTTCTTGACAATCCTGCTCCTTACGTGATGATGGCGCAGCATGTATTTCCTGATCTTGAAGCAGGGAAAGTCGGGTTCCGGCCTGGAATGTATATGGCTTCTTCTGATGAGATCAATCTTTTCATTCGTGGGAAAGGGGGGCATGCCGCCATGCCTGATAAAATTAATGATACGGTGCTGGCTACTGCCGAAATTATTGTGGCTTTGCAAAAAATTGTAAGCCGTAAAGCGCCTCCTGCCATTCCAACCGTCTTGTCTTTCGGACGTGTTATGGCTGAAGGTGCCCATAATGTAATCCCTTCGGAAGTGGTGGTTCGCGGAACTTTCAGAACCTTTAACGAAGCATGGCGTAAAAAAGCGCACACGCTGATTACAGAGACAGCTACCCTGGTGGCAAAATCACAGGGAACGGAATGTGAAGTGGTCATAGATCATGGTTATCCTTTTCTTGAAAATGATCAGGAAACTACCCGGATAGCGAAAGCTGCCGCAGAAGAATATCTGGGAAGCGGGAAGGTTATTGATCTGGATTTGAGAATGACCGCAGAAGATTTTGCAAGTTTTGCCCAAAGAGTTCCGTCCTGTTTTTACAGGCTTGGAACTGCCAACAAAAAACGTGGAATCACGGCCGGATTGCATACTCCTGATTTTGATGTGGATGAAAAAGCCATTGAAACGGGAACCGGACTGATGACCTGGGCATCACTGAAACAACTGGAAATCTGAAGTCCGAAGATGTTAATGCCTGAATAGCGTTGACCGTTTTCACTTTCTTTGAATTTCAGATTTTGATTTAGAAACTTATAAAAGAATTAACCTGTGTTCGATATAAAAAACCAAACTGTGAGAAAAGTAAGGCTTTGATTAACATGAGCAGCTACTGAATATTCACTACATGTGTTTCCTGCTGCCTCCTAACTATCTGGTCACAAAAAATAAACCGCTAAGTACGCCAGGGAAATCGCTAAGAGCGCAAAGAAGACATAGCGCCCTTTGCGATGAACTTTGCGCCCTTTATGGTAAAAGAAAAATAGTTTTGCAATGGTTTTTAATTACTATTTCTCAACAAAAAATTAAAAGGAAACCCAATGTTGGTAGAAGATAAATCATATCAGACTGTCTGGATGGAAGGCAGTTCTGTTTTTTTAATTCAGCAGAACCTGCTCCCTTTTGAATTTAAGGTCCACGAATGCAAGACTTATTGGGAAACCTGTATGGCTATCACGGATATGGTGGTCCGTGGTGCCGGTGCCATTGGCGCAGCAGCCGGATATGCCATGGCACAGGCGTTTCTGCTGAGTCAGTCTAAGGAAAAAGCTGTAATGATACGGGAGGCGAGGCAAGATATTGAAAGCACACGGCCCACAGCAAAAAATCTTTTTTATGCAGTCGACAGGGTTTACAAAGCAGGCCTGGTCAACCCGGAAAATGCAGTGATGGAGGCACATAAAGTGGCACTGGAAGACATGGAATCCTCCAGAGCTATCGGCAAATATGGAAGCGCTCTTTTTAAAGCAAAAACAAACGTCCTCACT
>CAZGZO010000357.1:0-2633 GCA_964529695.1 uncultured Lentimicrobiaceae bacterium | reverse complement strand
ACTGGCCAAAGATCTGGTGCAGGAATCGTTCATGAGATTGTGGGAGCACAGGCATGAAGTGGAAAAAGCAAAAAGCAAATCATACCTGTTTACCATTGGCTATCATGCCATGATAGATCACATCAGGAAATACAAGAGAATGGAAGCTTTTACCGATAAGCATCATCATCAAATCAGTAACAACAGCTTCAGCGATCTTAAGGAAATATTGAATAAAGCAGTGGATTTTTTACCGGAAGATCAAAAGTCGGTGCTGCTTCTCAGAGATTATGAAGGATATTCTTACAAAGAAATAGGTGATATCACAGGGTTGACCGAGAGCCAGGTAAAAGTTTATATTTTCCGGGCACGGGTATTTTTGAAGAACTATATTGTTCATCCCGATTACGTTTTGTAATACCGATTAGTAAATGAAATGCGCCTTAAGTTCGCTTCGCTCCTTAAAGCACTTCATTTATCTACCGGCATTAAACCAAAAGATCATAAAGCGTAATCGAAATTATTGGGTTTAATATGAAATTGAACAGGGAAAATTACGGCATTTTTATCATCGATTATCTCGATGGGAACCTTTCAGAAGCTGAAAAGAATAAGCTTCTGCTGTTCCTGGATGTCAACCCTGATCTGAAAAACGAATTTAAAAATCTTGAAAAGTTCACCCTGTCAAAACCGACAGTTTCTTTTCCCGAAAAGGAGAAACTTAAGGTCCCGGAAATTAAACCTACCCGGTTTATAAGCAAAGATAACTATGAATCTTTTTTTGTTCTTTATCATGATGGGGAACTAAAAGACGATGAAGCCAAAGAGCTGAAACAATTTCTGGATCAAAACCATCACCTTTCGAAACAATTGGATCTTTTGGGAAAGATCAAACTTGAGAAAGACAAAAAGATAACTTTCCCAAACAAGGCAGTTTTAAAGCACAGGAAACCGGCTACTGTTCAAATTTCTTTTGCCGTTGCCATGGCGGCCATGCTGCTGATTTATTTCGGTTTCAAATTTCTTTCTCCTGTGGGGAACCGTATTCCTGTGACAAAACAAAACTACCGGGTAGCCGCCTTGGAAATTTTGCCTGCCATGACTTTGGGTATGACGGTCTCCCCTGCTGAGGCTATCCGCTTAAAATCACAGTCCAAAAACTTGATTCCTAAAGCTGCTCGTGCGGTGATCGCCCAAAAGCAGGCTCCTGTGGAAATGCTGGCTTCGCTGGACGCACCTGTCCATTTTGACAATTTAAAAAGTACCAACACGTTGCTTTACGCTTCACGTACCGTTACGAAAAAAGCGCCTGAACAGCCACATCCCGTTGTGGTGGAAGAAACTCATAGTTCTCTGTTAGCAAGCACATTCGCAAAACCTATCGACAGAATTGCCGGTTTTTTCGCCCTGCGTAAAAGAGAAAAAAAGAATAACGAGACACACGACAAACCCTTTGTGCAGATTTTGGAAGGCGGCGTGAAAACGTTCAATTTTCTTACCAATAGCGATGTTCTGTTTGTAAAAACATACAATTCCAAAGGAGATATGAAGAGCTATCAGTTGTTGAGCGATAACGTTAAAATAGACCGGAACGTACGCCCTTCATCCAGCGGACTGTAAGTTGCAGGAAAACAAAACAATCACGAATATTTCTGACACTAATTCAAAGATTACGCTTACAGCGCCATGCTCATACTGACCAGCTCTGCAATGTCGTAATTTTTCATTTTCTCTTCCTGGTTTTTGTATTTGATGCCGTCGGTGAGCATGGTCATACAGAACGGACAAGCGGTGCAGATGATTTCAGCTCCGGTTTCCATGGCTTGTTCGGTACGGTCGATAAAGACTTCTTTGGTGCCCTTTTCGGCTTCCTTGAACATTTGTCCGCCACCGGCACCACAACACATGGCAAAGCTCCGGTTTTTCTCCATTTCCACCTTGACGGAAGGAATGGCTTTCAAAATATCACGCGGGGCATCATATTCGCCGTTGCCGCGTCCCAGATAACAGGGATCGTGATAGGTAATTTTCTTACCGGCAAACTTTTCGCCACCCATCTTCAGTTTCCCATCAGCAATAAATTTCTGTAAGAACTGTGTGTGGTGCTGCACTTCATACTGCCCCCCTAAATCGGGATATTCGTTTTTCAAGGTATTGAAATCGTGCGGGTCGCAAGTGATGATCTTCTTCACATCATAACCATTCAGCACTTCAATATTAGTAATTGCCTGCATCTGAAAGAGCATTTCGTTTCCGGCACGGCGTGCCACATCGCCGCTGTCTGATTCTTCTGTTCCTAACACAGCAAAATCCACTTTCAGATAATTCAGTATCTTAACGAATTCACGGATCACTTTTTTATAGCGTTCGTCGAAGGCACCGGCAGAGCCTACCCAGAAAAGGTATTCCGGTTTTTCATTCTTCGCAAATTTATCAGCCATCACATTTACATCCAGCCCTTCAGCCCACAGCAGTCGGTCTTCCGACGAGAATTGCCACGGCGCTCCATTGTTCTCGATGTTGGAGAAAACAGTATTTAATCCGGATGGGGCTTTGGATTCTTCCATCACCAGATAACGTCTCATTTCCAGGATCAAAGATGGTTGATTGATGTCCACCGGGCATTCCTGAGCACAGGCATTACACAAGGTACA
>CAZGZO010000356.1:0-2633 GCA_964529695.1 uncultured Lentimicrobiaceae bacterium | reverse complement strand
TACTGCCGGCTTCAAAGCCGAAACAGCACAGTATTTCAAAGCTGTTGTCTTAAAAAAACAAAACAAAGATGCTGCCTTTAAACAGGCTTTGGAAGAAGGAGTTAAAAAATTCCCGAATGATAAGAGGCTAAGCCAGACATTGGCAAACGAATATGTAGCAGATGCCAATGCTATTTATAAAGAAGGCGTTGGCATAATGACTGAAGCAAATAAGAAGGTTGCCGCAGGCACGATAAAAACTACTGACAAAACATACCTTGCCGATGTGGCCAAAGCAAAGGTAAAATTTAAAGCTGCACTCGATATTGCTGACAAAGCTGTCGCACTGGATCCATCCAATGACAATGCTACAACTTTGCAGGATGGATGTAAGGAGAACATGAACAATCTGAAATAAGGGCAACATACGAAATTATTCAGCGGCTCTGGTTTCAGGGCCGTTTTTTTTGTGCCAATCGGTTTTGGCTGATTATTGAAAATCTACCTTCCCTCTTCATTTTAAAACTTTGGAAAGATTTATAGGCAAATTTGCTACATCCAAATAAACTTAAAACCAGGTGCCTGATTCTTATAATCAACAAAGGAAAAAACTCATTTGAATTTATATTCAGCGTCTTGGCGGCGGTGTTATCAGGGCCTGTAAAAGAGATAAGGGAAACCTCTGTTTCCCTTATTATTTAACCCCCAAACACACCGTTGAAAGAAGAAATTCAACGTATGGCAAATTACGATAAAAAATTTTAATTATGCAAAAAATGCAAAACTTTTTTTTATGATATTTGTCATGCCATGCCCCTGTGAATTTGTTAACTCATTATGCTACAATATAATTTCATTAATAATGATTGGAAACTATTGGGTAATTTTTGTCACTGGAGTCCGGGGAAATTGATAATATAGAACCAATCCTTAACTTTTAACCGGACACTATTGAATTTTTATATTAAGTTATCCTTCATCACACAGCAAAATAAAAAAATATGGGGTATCCGGTCAGAACCCGTAAAGTTTTAACTTTGTTGGATGAAATATCCAGCAAACCAAATGGAATTTGAAGAAATGTTTAAAACGGAACAGGACTGCATTGATTACTTGTCATTATTAAGATGGCCAAGCGGTTTTGAATGCCTTCAATGTGGTTCGATCAGGTTTTGGAAAAAGAACAAAGGAAGATATGAATGTTGTGATTGTCATAAAGAAACAAAAGTGACAACCAATACGATGTTTCACAAAACGCCAAAACCTATATTAGTGTGGTTTCGTGCTATTTGGTGGATGATTGCCCAGAAGAATGGAGTTAGTGCAAAAGGGTTGCAGAAAATACTTGGTCTGGGTAGTTATCAAACGGCATGGACTTGGTTGCACAAATTTAGACGACTAATGGTATTAAGTGGAAGAAGTAAGTTACACGGGATGGTGGAGGTTGATGAAGCCTTTGTTGGTGGGAAGATTTCAGGAAAGCGGGGGCGAGGGGCAGAAGGGAAAAGTTTAATAGCAATAGCTGTTGAAGTTAAAGGTCGAAAAACTGGCCGGGTGAGACTGGAAAAGATCAAGGATGCGTCAAGTAAAAGCTTAAAAGAATTTATTGAAAAGAACATTGAGCCATCATCAACAGTCATTACTGATGGATGGCCAAGCTATTCAGAGTTAGAGCAAATCGGCTATAATCATAAAATACAAAGGGCAGTAGTAAAAGAACAAGACCAAGAAATATTGCCCAATGTACACAGGGTAGTGTCTTTGTTGAAAAGGTGGCTACTTGGAACACATCAAAGCTATCTGAATAAAAATAAGTTGGGGTATTACCTTGATGAATATGTGTTTCGTTACAATAGGAGAACCTCAAACAGTAGAGGGCTTTTATTTATGAGGTTACTTGAACAGGCTGTTATTGCAGAACCTGTAACATATAATGAAATTATTAAAGAAAATCACGGGTGTTGATCGGATACCCCATTTAAGATTTTATTAATCTTCTCATCCTCAGGGTCATCTTCATTTTTTAAAAGATTCCCAAGGACTTGATTATTTTCGATAATTGGGACGTTATCCAAATGATAGTTAATTATTTGCCCTTGTTTTGGTGTTTGACTATCATCAGTCATCTGACTGATATTCGGATCTTCTTTCCGGCATCCATTAAAAACTGTTAATAACAGAGCTGTCATAGTTAAAATACTAAATTTTTTCATTTCTTTGTAAAGTTTTATGGAATGGGGAGTTGCTGCTCCCCACTCCGGGTTAATAAAATAGGAATTGCAACCCGGTCATTTACGAAGGGCCGGGTTGCTTCTTTTATACCCTTGAGTTTATGATAGTAAAATAACACGATCAACATTTGTCCTGACATTTGATTTAATCTCCGGGGAAAACCGAGGGCCTTGGCCAGAGGTCAAATATTTTATATTGCCCCACAAGTTACGGATAAAGAATTAAACAATTGCAAAAAATAAAGAGGGGAAATTAATGGGGAAAGGTAATTTAGAATCAATATACTATATTTTTCAGGAATAATTTCAGAAATTATTGTGCTTTCCCAACTACCACCACATTGGTTGCATGTTGCAGCCCGCCTTTTTCAATGCGTTGCCTGAACTCGTTTATTTTTGACAAAAGTCCCGGATAATCAGGAT
>CAZGZO010000355.1:0-2643 GCA_964529695.1 uncultured Lentimicrobiaceae bacterium | reverse complement strand
GCTTCCAATATTTGTTTCACAACCTTTGGATGCATGCCGGCGCGTGCCGGGTCTGTAACAATGACATCTGGTTTTCCGTGTTCAGCAATGAAATCTACGTCCAGCAATTTGGCCATATCACCACAATGAAATTCTACATTGGAAATGCCGTTTTCTTCTGCGTTCTTTTTGGCATGTTCAACAGCTTCGTCTACTACTTCAATTCCGATGACTTTTTCCACGGAACGTGCTATGAATAAGGCAATAGCTCCGGTACCGGTATATAAATCATAAACCTTTTCATTTCCTTGGAAACCAGCAAAATCGTGAGCAGCTTTGTAGAGTTTGTAAGCCTGCTCAGGATTGGTTTGATAGAATGTTTTCGGCCCTACTTTGTATTGTAATTCAGGTTGCCCTTTACGTGCCGGTTGCATAATCTCCAGCAAATGATCTTTTCCTTTGAAAAGCTTCACATCCAAATCATGAATGGAATCATTTTTCTTGGTGTTGACAACATACATCAGAGAAGTAATTTCAGGGAACTTTTCTCCCACAAATTTCATCAGCAGTTTTATTTTTGCTTCATCTTCTTCTCCAAAGATAATCACTACCATTAATTCTCCTGTGGATGAAGTCCGGATCATCAGGTTTCTTAAAAGCCCTTGTTGTTCCCGGATGTTGTAAAAACTCATCCCGTTCTCAACGGCAAACTTTTTAACAGAATTTCTGATGTCGTTGGAGGGATTTTTCTGCAAAAAGCAATGATTGATATCCAGGATCTTGTCAAATTTTCCCGGAAGGTGAAATCCCAAAGCATGTATATCAAAAGATTCCTCTTCTTGCTTTTTCATATCCTCTTCCGTCAGCCAGCGTCTGTCAGAAAAGGTGAATTCCAGCTTGTTACGATAATAAAATGGCTTGTCAGCACCAATGATATCGTTGATTCCCGGATAAGCGACTTTGGCGATGCGTTCCAGGTTGTCTTTGACCTGTTGTTGTTTGAAGTGTTTTTGATTTTCGTAATCCAGATGTTGCCATTTACAACCCCCGCAAAGTCCGAAATGCTCACATTCAGGATCAATTCTTAACTCAGAGGGCTTTTTAATTTCTTTGATGACGCCTTCATAATAGGATTTCTTTTTGCGTATTACTTGCACGTCAACTATATCACCGGGTGCTGCAAATGGTACAAACAACACACGATCATTTATTTTTGCTATGGCCTTCCCTTCGGCTCCTGCTCCTGTAATCTCTACGTCTTCCAATAAAGGAAGCGGCGCTTTTCTTCTACTCATCCTGAATGCTTTTTTGAGTTCGCAAAGATACATGGATTTTGGACGTGTGTGATTACATAAAAAAGCTTCCCTTGAGAGCGCCTATCCTCAGGGGAAGCTATAGGATCTCTTATCCTACTCACCAGGAGATCTTGACCTTGCGTTATTTCAATTGCTTCAACCCTTCCAGTGCCGATGCTCCGGTAGGGGTGTGCATTAGAGCGGTATTAAATAATACTTTGGCCTGCCGGTATTTTTTAAGGTGAAACTCCGTCCATGCCATCATGACAAGTCCATCGTAATCAAATGGATACAGGTTGACGACCTTTTCAAAATACTTTTCAGCTTTTGGATAATCTTTTTGTCCGTAATAGATGAGCCCTAACCGGTGCAACACAATGGAATAATTGGGCATGATTTCTAATATTTTGTTGTATTGGGCAATTACCGCATCCCAGTTTCCCATGGCAGCAAGCGGTAATACAAGTCCCATTCTGGGTTCCACAGCGTAAGGTTTTAAAGAAACAGCTTTGTTATAGTAACTTTGTGATTCACTGAACATTCCCGTGGAATATGACAGCCATCCCAAACGTAGATTGATGGGGTAGGAGTCTTCCTGGTACACATTCTTTAAGTCCAGAATGGCTTCCGCCAGATTTCCGGAAGCTTCGTGAAGATAGCTGTTTTGGAACCCTTCAATAATTTTTTCCGTATCCTGTTGTTGTGCATAGGTTATCGTTGCGAAGAAACCCAGCAATAATATCAGGCTGATTTTTTTTAAAGTTTCCATATGATTCCTCCTGTAATAGTTTGATATATAAATGAAATATTATTATTTCCGTCAAAAACATTAGCCACAGGTACAAACTGAGAAACTGAATTGTAGTTTCTGTATCCGGCAAAAACAGAAAATCTGTTCTTGCTAAAAGGAATATAGATGTTTGCACTGTAAATGGCACGATAAATTTCCAGACTATTGTAAGTAATAGCAGAAAGTGGATCCTGCAAATTGCTGAAGTCACCAAGCAAGGTGTAGCCTTCGACCCAAAGATTCTTCATGACTTTGAACCCCAATTTATAGGACTGAATAATCTGATCTAATTTTTTTCCGTTTTGCGATTGTGTGTGATAGTATCCTGATGCAGTTGCATATAGATTTAGATTTCCTAAAGGGTAAACAGTAATGGAACCAACAGCCGTAATTTGATTGCTGAGGTTTAGGTAAGAATATCCTCCGGCAAGTGAAAAACTCACAAGCCCGTTTTGTTTTGTGATTTTTAGTGAAACTCCTCCCTCGTTATACGTATTGTAGGAATAAACGGAACGGTTTCTTCCCATTCCTACACCATAATCGTTAAATATGGGAATTCTGTAATTTATATACGTTCCT
>CAZGZO010000354.1:0-2692 GCA_964529695.1 uncultured Lentimicrobiaceae bacterium | reverse complement strand
AACTGATAAATAATGATTTACGGGCGGTGAGTATAATCCTCTCACCCCGACAAGCTTAAGCCTTGTACATTACAGTGCAAGGCTTTATTTTTTACTACTACAATTTTCTAATCTTAGTCAAAAGATTGAAAAATGGAAAAACAAGTTTCAGATTTTAACTTTATCAATTATTGAATCAAAACCTGAACCCGCGGAATAGCACCCTGTCTTACCCTGACGTTAAAACTTCTCGTCATGGTCTGTCCATTTAGGAATTGTATTCCTGCCACATAAGTTCTCATATAATGATTATAATGATCTGCTTTGGGATTCTTGGGTGGCGGGTTTTTTTTGATGTCTATCGGAACTTTAATATAAACAGGTTTTGGATACAACTTGCCATTCGTGGCAGAGAAACCTCGTCCCGTGGCATTGACAAAGCGAAAATCAGCTAAAAATGTTTTATTATTTCTAACAAATCTGCGGGCTGCCACTGGAAAAACATGAACCCAATCACTTCCCCGGTTTGTCAATGTAACTGTGATGCGATAATAATCTTCCCCTTTTTTTGTCTTGCGTTTGAAAGTTTGATAACTGGCATTAAAACCATATACAGTCTGGGTCCTTCCTGCGCGCAAATCAACAAATCCTTGAGCCTCTGAAATACCAGTTCCAAAAACCAGAAAAATCAATAAATATGAGATAAAGAACTTTTTCATTATAACAATTTTTAATGTGTCAGATGCAAACATACCCTAACGCGACAATTGCTGTTTAATCTGATTTATAGTAATTTCAAAACAAATTTAATTTCTTTTTCCAGAAATCAAAACAAAGAAGATGGCACATTGTTGCTCTGGATGATTCGAGATAACACAGAAAACGACCGTCAGATAAATACTTTCGCATGATATAAACCACCAAAAAACTCAACAATATTTTTTATTAGAATGATTTCTTAAGTTCGCTACAGCGAAAAGAGAGAAACCGTATTTTTGTTTCACTGTAAAGAACTCACAAAGTAAAAACTGTCCGTTAATGCTATTTGTAATATGAGAAATCCTCGATTTTTGATTTTCTTTTCCATCATATTGATACTTTACGCAAGTATCAATTATTATATCCTGCACCGTGGCCTTTCACTGGTTGACAAAGGAAATCCCTGGCGCACCGTTTTGACAATTCTTATCATCGTTTTTGCTGCTTCTTTCATTGCAGGGCGCTTTTTGGAACGAAGAATGGTCAACCCTTTCTCCGCCGTGGTAGTCTGGGTAGGTGCATTTTGGCTGGCGTTTATGGTTTATTTTTTCATTCAATTGGTTCTGATTGATTTCATTGGATTGCTGGATCATTGGTTTCACTTTTTGCCGGCGTTTGTCCATGCAAATCCGCTGAAAACAAGAAAGATTCTTGGCATCGCCGTGATTACCCTTACATCAATCACAGTAATTGCAGGACACCTGAATACTTGGTTCCCCAAAGTCAAAAATCTGGATATTTCAATTCACAAGAAAGCAGGGAATATAAAAAGTCTGAATATTGTTGCCTTTTCAGATGTTCATCTGGGGACTTTGATTGAAAAAAGGCACCTTGCCGGAATTGTTAAAAGAGTCAATACGCTGAAACCGGATATTATTTTAATCCCCGGGGATATTATTGATGAAGATATCAACCCTGTGATTCATAGCAATGTGGGAGAAACTCTGAAAACGCTTCATGCAAAATATGGCGTTTATGCCGTAACCGGAAATCATGAATACATTGGTGGTGTTGTGAAAGCAAAAGAATACCTAAAAAATCATGGTATTCATCTGCTTAACGATACTGCCATTTTAATTGAAAATAGTTTTTATGTGGCAGGGCGTGAAGATTTGATGAAAAACCAATCTTCCACCAAAAGGAAGCCTCTTGCTGAAATCACGGAAGATGTTCAAAAGGAACTTCCTTTGATTTTAATGGATCATCAGCCGTTTAAACTGCAACAGGCAGCAGATAAAGGTGTTGATTTGCAACTTTCGGGACACACGCATCATGGACAGCTGTGGCCCTTTAATTACATTACAAACCTGATTTATGAAAAAAGCTACGGTTATCTCCAAAAAGGAAATACTCATTTTTATGTCTCCTGTGGCGTAGGTGGCTGGGGGCCGCCGATACGAACTGTCAGCAGACCGGAAATTTTAAATATTCTACTTCACTTTGATTAAATTTTAGAAATATGGAAGCAAAAGACAAGCTATTTATACTATGGACCAGCAGTGAAAAAGTCACTTTTGATGAGATGGTTTTCATGTATGCCTACAACAGCATGAAACACGGATGGTGGAAAGACATCACTTTGATTATCTGGGGCGCTTCGGCCAGGCTTGCCGGAGAAGACACTCAGGTGCAGCATAAATTGAAAAAGCTCGGCGAAGTTGGCGTAAAACTTACAGCTTGCAAGGCCTGTGCAGATGATTTGAATGCCACGGGTGCACTCGAAAACCTGGATATTGAAGTGAAATACTGGGGCACGCCGCTCACTGATGTGCTGAATTCAGAAGCAAAACTAATAACGATATAAACCCTTGCAAAACCAGATTAGATTGTCATTCTGAATGCAATGAAGAATCTGTAAATCATTTAGATAATGTATTTATATATAGATCCTTCGCTATGCTACCAATGACAACTATGCATTATTTGTTTGTATTAATAAAAGACAATAGATGTT
>CAZGZO010000353.1:0-2693 GCA_964529695.1 uncultured Lentimicrobiaceae bacterium | reverse complement strand
ATCACGGGAACCTGTCCTCATTGCGGTTTTGAAAAAGCTTACGGCGACCAGTGCGAAAGCTGCGGAACTTCGCTCAGCCCCTTGGAATTGATTAATCCGAAATCTGCGTTAAGCGGAAATATTCCGATATTGAAAGAAACCAAACACTGGTATTTGCCACTCGACCAATATGAAGACTGGCTGAAAGAATGGATTTTAGAAGGCCATAAAAAAGATTGGAAATCAAATGTTTACGGGCAGGTGAAATCCTGGGTTGACCAAGGGTTGAAGCCTCGTGCCGTCACTCGTGATTTGGATTGGGGTGTAAAAGTTCCTCTGAAAGAAGCGGAAGGAAAAGTGCTTTATGTATGGTTTGATGCCCCCATTGGTTATATTTCAGCCAGCAAAGAATGGAGTCAGAAAACAGGAAAAGACTGGGAACCTTATTGGAAATCTGATGACAGCAAGCTGGTGCATTTCATTGGAAAGGACAACATCGTTTTTCACTGCATCATTTTCCCGGCTATGCTGAAAGCGGAAGGCTCCTATATTTTGCCTGACAACGTTCCGGCCAATGAATTTTTGAATCTTGAGAATGATAAAATTTCCACGTCCCGGAACTGGGCAGTATGGTTGCATGAGTATCTGGAAGAATTTCCCGGAAAGCAGGATGTTCTGCGTTATGTGCTGACAGCAAACGCCCCTGAAACCAAAGACAACGACTTCACCTGGAAGGATTTCCAAGCCCGCAACAACAATGAATTACTGGCGATTTTTGGAAACTTCGTCAACCGGACATTGGTGCTGACCAAAAAATATTTTGACGGCAAAGTTCCTGCCTTAAATGAACTGACCGAATCCGACAAAGAAACGTTAGAAGCCCTGAAAGGCTACCCTGACAAAATTTCAAAAAGTATCGATTTGTACCGTTTCCGGGAAGCGTTGTCAGAAATGATGAACCTGGCTCGTTTGGGAAATAAATACCTGACCGACAACGAACCCTGGAAGCTTTTCAAAACAGACCAAGACCGTGTTGCAACCATTTTGAATATCTCACTGCAGATTGCTGCCAACCTGGCGATTCTTGGCGAACCGTTCCTGCCGTTTTCCGCAGAGAAACTCAGGAAGATGTTGAATCAGGAAGTGTTGGGATGGGATAAAGCCGGAAGTTCAGAATTGCTTGAAGTAGGCCATGAACTGGGGAAACCTGAATTTTTATTCGAGAAAATAGAAGATTCAGATGTGGAAAAACAGGTTCAAAAGTTACTAGACACAAAAGAAGCAAATAATCAAAACGAAAAAAAAGTGAGTCCCCAGAAAGAAGAAATCACGTATGATGATTTTACGAAAATGGATATCCGTGTGGGAACCATTTTGGAAGCCGTAAAAGTTCCCAAAACGAAAAAGCTGCTTCAACTGAAGATTGACACCGGTATCGACCAGCGAACGGTGGTTTCAGGAATTGCGGAATATTTTCAGCCTGAAGAAATCATTGGAAAACAGGTTTCTGTTTTGGTGAACCTGGCTCCTCGAAAACTGCGCGGTATCACTTCCCAAGGTATGATTCTGATGGCGGAGGATCAAGACGGTACGCTGCGTTTTGTTTCTCCTAATGATGCAGTTGGTAATGGGAGCGAGGTAAAATAGAGAAGTCGGAAGTCCGAAGAAAAATAGTATTTGTTGAGTAGCCCGGGGTTTAAACCCCGGGCTACTCATGTTTTCTTTCCTACATTTGCTTCTTTCATAAATTAGAAATTCATGAATATCAGATATAAAGGCGGTAACCATCTCACCAAATATGTTTTCATTATAGCTTTTCTGAATATTCTTCTCCATTTCGCTTTTTATAATACGCTTGGTTTTCACCGGGATGGATTACTTTATTTTTCTTTGGGTCAACATCTGGCAGCCGGATATGCTTCTGTTCCCCCCTTTACCGGATTTATTGCCTGGATTATGATTCATACGCTGGGCTATACGCTGTTTTCAGCCCGGCTCCCCATGATGCTTTTGAGTGGAGTATATGTTTTATTGGGTGCAGCTATTACGAAGGAACTTGGCGGGAAAAAATATGCACAGATTCTTGCTTCCATCGCTTTGGTGGTTACTCCTTTTAATCTGAGGGTTTTCTTGCTTTTCCAACCGGTAGGTTTTGATATAATTTTCTGGGGTTTAGTTATCTGGTTGATTTTGAAATGGATAAACACCAACGAAGACAAATATCTTTTTCTGCTGGGTCTGGTGGCCGGAGTGGGCATGCTGAACAAATATTTGGTGGCACTTGAAATTATCAGCTTCCTTTTAGCAGTTGCCTTTTCACCTTATCGAAAAGTTTTCACAAAAAAAGCGTTCTACTTTTGCCTGCTTATCGGTTTTGTTGTTTTCCTGCCGAACTTTATATGGCAAATAGAACATCATCTGCCAACACTGGAACACATGCAGGCGCTTCATGATACGCAGTTGGTGCATGTAAACAGATTTTCCTTTTTTACGGACCAGTTTTTCATGTCTTCGTTAGCAGCAGTGCTTGCTATTCCGGGAATTATCGCCTTGTTTTCAAACAAAAAACTAAAACCTTACCGCCCGTTGGTGACTGGCAGTGTTATTGTCGTTCTGATACTCGCCATCCTGAGAGGCAAAAGTTATTACACCATTGGATTGTTCGCATTCTGGATTGCTGCCGGCGGCGTTTGGTGGGAAAGGAAACTGAAAAA
>CAZGZO010000352.1:0-2697 GCA_964529695.1 uncultured Lentimicrobiaceae bacterium | reverse complement strand
TAAAGTCAAGAGTGATACTGACGCCTCAGCATGCAAAAAGACTTTTTAATGCTTTACAGGACAACATTCGCAAATTTGAATCGATGAACGGGCCGATTAAAGATAATCCTGACGGTGGCTTACCGCCGTTTTCCTTCGGCGGGCCTCAAGGTGAAGCCTAAAAATACAAAAGTGTCCGCCTTGAGGCGGACACTTTTTTTGTAAACTATTATCTGTCGAAAGCGTCTGCTTGTGCCGTCAACTTCAGTCACTTTATTAATTTTAGTTCACTTTATGAACTTCAATAAAATCTCCCATGGATTTAAACACGTTTTCACGCACATCTTCTGCTGAAAGCAGCAAATCATGAAAACCGCCATCAAAAGCAACTTCTTCTACCTTTTTTCCAAGGCCTTGTGAAAACGCGGCAATTTCCTTCACATTCAACACAGAATCAGCTCCCTGCATATCCGGTCTGTAATTTCCGGGCTTGACACTTTTTCTGGAATACATCACCAGCACCGGACATTGAATGTCTAATCCTTTCTGTAGTTTTTTTTGCGCCTGACGAATGGCTCTTATCCAGCTGGCATGGATTTTAAATCCAGCATCTGGTTTTAGTTCCAAATCATAATCCCATGGACCAAAATGACTTTTGTGAATACTGAAACCATAGCCTTTGTCAAGTCCAACTGGTGAAGCTATACCCGGAAAACTTTTCCCGAGCGCAGCCATCAGCGGCAGGAAGGTGCTTTTTAGTAAGGCAGGTATATTAAATTCAAAAAACGGACTGTTGAGAATGAGCAAATCTATCAACCGGTCTTCTTTACGCTCATCAGCATACAAGGCTGCCAGCAATCCTCCCTGAGAATGCCCCATAAACACCAGCTTTTCATTTTTATCATTTGATTTAATGAAGTCAATGGCGCTGTCAATATCTTCAAAATACTCATGATAATCCCTGAAATCAGTGGGTTTTTGATGGGGAAGGATAGAACGTCCGTATTTTCGAAGTTCCAGGGCATAAAAATTCATTCCTGAGTTGTTTGCCCAATCTGCCATGTGCACCTGGAAAAAATAATCGTTAAAACCATGTAGATATAGAAAGGCCTTCTTCGATGCTTTTGAAGCTTTCCTTTCAATAAGGGTTGCGATAACTTCGCCTTCATAGTCAGGTTTCTGTTCCAGCGTATGAAAGGTGAAACCTTGTTCCTCTAATGATTTCATGGGATTGCTTTTGGTTAGTGATTGGTTAAGAAATATTTATTGCTAAAAAATATTTTCCTAACAAATGTAGCTTTTTTTATCAGATATTACAAAGTACTGATAGCCTATTTATTATAAAAAATAAAGCCGCCCGCAAATGCGAACGGCTTTGATATTTTGTTGAGGATTTTTTCTTAAAAGTCAGTAGCAGATTTAATCATTTTAGTCAGATTGGTTTTGCTAATCGGACTTTTTTTCTGATAATTTACTTCATCAATCACAGGATTGTGGCACGAACCTCCACCCACACAACCCATGTGCCTTCCGGTTTTCGGGTCTTTTATTGAACTGGTGCACTGTTTTTTAAATGTACTTCCTTTAATAAAGAACATCTTAATAGCAAAACCGGAGAATGCTATTGCTATGAGTGCTATCGATACTATAAATAATTGCCAAAACATAATTAGCTCCTTTCAACAATGCAAAGATACGACTTATCTAAATTCGGTGTAACGGCTTCACATTATTTAAGAATGATTTTAATCCCTTGCAAACTCATAACAAACCAAAGCGGTCGCCACAGCGGCATTCAACGACTCAGCTCCAGAACCTGTAGCCGAAGGAATCCGGATCTGCTCATCAATAAAAGGATACAGCGCCTCAGAAATTCCATGCGCTTCACTGCCGATGAGTAAAATCCCTTTGCCGGGTTTGGAAGCCGCTGCAATGGGTGCGCCTCCCAGCGTAGCACCAAAAACTTTTAAATCATCAGGTCTTTTGCCAAAATATTCCGCCAGCGAAGTGTAATGCACCCGAACCCGGGCCAGCGAACCCATTGTGGCCTGAACCACTTTCGGATTAAAAGCATCTACCGTTTCCTCAGAACAGATAATATCCTGAATACCAAACCAGTCAGCTGTGCGAATGATGGTGCCCAAATTCCCGGGATCACGCAAATCATCCAAAGCCAAAATGTATTGTTGAACTTTACCGGCATCAGGCAACTGGTAAACAGGTTTCTCAACCAATGCCACTACTTCTGAAGGGCTTTTCAAAGCAGAAATCTTACCCAGCTCCACAGAATTCACAACTTCTGCAGGCGTGCGCTGCAATAAATCCCGGTGTTTCTGAATCCATTCAGCCGTTCCGTAAACTTCCCTGACCTTAAGCGACCCCTTTAAAAAATCGCAGACATTTATACTTCCTTCCGCGATAAAAGCCCCATGAAGCTTCCTGTATTTAGGCTGCTTCAAAGAATGCAACAATTTGATTTTAGCTTTGCTGATCATGTTACAAATATCGGAAATAAATGACGATGGTGGAACGATAGTCAAACTGTTGTCAGACAATTGTCAAGCCATTGTCAAGCAGTCAACTCACGAAAGCCTGGCCATCGTCTGACCACCGTTCCACCATCGTCTCACAATTGTATCCCCATTTTCCTCACCTTCGCACCCCCGACCCCTAAAGGGGCGTGCCAACTCTCGCTTCGATGTCAAGATTGTGTTGTGG
>CAZGZO010000351.1:0-2710 GCA_964529695.1 uncultured Lentimicrobiaceae bacterium | reverse complement strand
AGAGATTCGTGGATCCAATGAACATTTGATTGTTGGCATTGACGTGGCAAAAGATAATCATCACGCTTTTTTTGGAACAGCCACAGGTAAAACGCTTTTTAAACGTTTGGTTTTTCATAACAATTTACAGGGATATGAGAAATTGTCCACGTACGTTGAAGCAGCCAAAGTCAAGAATAACCTGAATAAGGTGGTGTTTGGTCTTGAGCCGACCGCCAATTACCACAAACCTCTGGGAGAACATTTGATCAAATGCGGTTTTGATGTGGTGCTTGTAGCCGGCACCGCCGTTAAGAAAAACCGTGAATTATTGGATGGACGCTGGGATAAGCATGATACGAAGGATGCGGCCAATGTGGCGGATTTGGTTTCCCAGGGCAAATTTCTGTTTTACGAATATCCGATCATGCCGCTTCGTGAACTTCGAAACCTGCTGTCTTTTAAACGCCGACTGAAAAAACAGGAACATGGAACCAGAGTACGGATTCGAAATCATCTGCTTGCTCAGTATTTTCCTGAATTGGACCCTTATTTTTCCCGGATGTCAGGCTGCAGCCTTGGCGTGGTGAAATGGTGTCTGGAACCTTCTCTGATAGCAGGGCTGGATTACGAAGAGTTTCTTCGTTTGATCGCACCCGGGAAACGCACGATAGGGCAACGGGAGCATGTGAAGCTGATTTGGGAAAAGGCTTTTGAATCCATAGGGTGTAATGCCGGGGAAACTGTTCAGTTTGAAGCAAAAATGATGGTGGAAGAACTCCAACATGTTCGAGAATCAATTTTGGAAGTGGAAGAGAAGATTGAAGAAATTTGCTTGAATTTCCCTGAATATAAATATCTTCTCACCATACCTGGTTTTGGCAAAGACATTTCATCGAAAGTTTTGGGGGCTATCGGCAACCCATTTCGGTTTGATAATGCAAAACAGGTGGTAAAGCTGTCAGGTTGGGACTTAAATGCAAACCGTAGCGGAAAAAGTTCAGGGAGCGCCACGGCAGTGATCTCCAAAAAAGGCAAAGCCGATCTCCGCTATGCTTTGTACCAGGCGGCCCTGGTCGCTTCTTCCCGCAATCAACACTTTGTCGCATACTTTACGGAAAAACTCCGCCAAAGATCCCGCGAAAAAGGCATCAAGACGAAAATGAGAGTGAAACTGGCGGCTAAACTTCTGGTAATCGCGTGGACTTTAATGAAAAAGCAGGAACCGTTCAATCCTGAATATTTGAAAGTAACATTATAGAAAATACCTTCGGACACTATCAGGAAATGGGGCCATGGAGACGGCAGCCAATCGACATCATTGCGGAATTGGCAACATGAGACAGCCGGAGTTGAAATGGAGGAACTTGAACGATTTAAAAAAGAGATCAGCCTGATGGAATATGCACCGACTTACGATTACACTGAACTTGATCGTAACCAATCCAGCAAGACATGTGTCGTACTCAGGCGCCAGGCTGATGACGGCAAAATCGCCGTGAGCCGGGGCCATGATGGGCATTGGGTTTACTATGATTTCAGGCGTGGCAAAGGTGGTTCAATTCTTGACTTTGTAATGCAGCACACTGGCTGCAATCTTGGCCAAACAAGAAAAGAGCTGAGGAAAGCGTTGTGCTGTAACGTTGATTCTTTTTCCCATACTGCCCTTTTACCAAATCCTCGATCAGCCGCCAAGAACCGTCAAAAAGTGGCGTGGGAATATGCTGAGACCACACCCATTACAAGGCATCATGATTACTTGGAAAGTCGAGGTATTGGCCTTGAATCCATTTTGGCCGGCCGTTTTGCCGGCGCCGTAAGAGTTGATCGGTATGGGAATGTTTGTTTTCCGTATTTTGATTTTAGGGGAGTAGCAGGTATTGAAAGGCGGAATCATAATTTTAAATATTACACGAAAGGAGGCAGTAAAGGGTTGTGGAGGAGTACGCTGATGGAATGTGACTCAAAGGCCGTGATTTGTGAAGCTCCAATTGATGCGCTTTCCTATGCGATACTGCACCATGATAACAACGACCGCACCAGGTATTTTGCAATCGGCGGTCAGATTGGCCGTTTTCAATGGGATTTGATTGATGGTCTGATGAAAAAGTACCGTTCCGAAAAAATGGATATTTTTCTTGCTTTTGACAACGACCCAGCAGGAAAAAAATATATCCAACAATTCCAGGAGCGTTATTCAGGGGTGTCATTTACGTTAGATTTGCCGCACCGGGAAGGCCAGGACTGGAATGATGTTCTTCAGAGCAAGCAACCAATCAAGGGGGAATCTTGATTATCTTCTGAGGGGAAATGGAGTTGTCGTTTCACATTTAAGAGCATGCAAGTTTATCAGTGAGAGAGCTCGATTAGCAACGTTGAGACCGTCTTGGATCTCGTGGGGGACAATACTGGGCCTCTCATTGAACTTTACAACCTGGATAAGGGATGATAGGTGGCCGCCCAGCAGGGCGAGCATGCCGGATAAACGTAACGATAAGGTGTAGAGTTCACAAAAGGTGAGAAACTCACTGAAAATTGCAAAAAGTCCAGGATGGGCTTGACGCTGAATTGTGTCAAAAAATTTCTGCATAGCGTAACATGCTGTTATTATAGATGTTACATTTTTTGAAAGTTTTTCTTGACAGGAGCATTATAGGATGTCCCCCTTCACGCGCGATAAAAGGTCCTGTGCGCTTTGAGGATCGGACCGTCATGGTCAATTTTGTCGGTG
>CAZGZO010000350.1:0-2712 GCA_964529695.1 uncultured Lentimicrobiaceae bacterium | reverse complement strand
CTGAGGAAACAAAAACTGGGTACTTTGCAATTGACCCGGGCGAAACAGCAGTTTAAGGGCCAGATTGCTATGAATTACGATGTTCCTTTAAATGAAATGCTGGACACAGCCAAAGCTTTTCTGTATAAAGACAAGGTGAATGATACTTCTGAGATTTTTCAATTGGTGGATGCTATCACAGCTGAGGACATTCTGGAGGTAGCCAACAAGATTTTTGATCCCGGTGGGCAAAGCACTTTGATTTATGAGAATCGGGAAAGTTAATCATACTACTGGCGCGCGCATGTTGCGCGTGACTATGAAACTATTACGAAAATAATATGGCACGCGCTGCAAGCGCTCGCCAGAGTAAAGAACTAAAATCAAACACAATGTTAAGCAAAGAAATAAACGAATATATCGAGGCACATACCACAGATGAAACACCTTTGTTATATGAACTAAATCGCGAAACACACCAGAAGACGTTTTACCCGAACATGCTTTCCGGCAAAGTGCAGGGAAAGTTTCTGGAGATGATTGTAGCGATGTTACAACCCAAACGTATCCTCGAAATCGGAACCTTTACGGGATATTCTGCGTTGGCTATGGCACAAGGGCTTCCTGAAGATGGTTATTTGGTAACCGTTGACCGTAATGAAGAAACAGCAAGCTTTGCCAGTCGTTATTTTGAGAAGTCTGAACTTAGTGAAAAAATCAGATTCATCGAGGGTGATGCCCGGGAGGTAATTCCGTCATTAAAGGAAACTTTTGACCTGATTTTCATCGATGCGGAAAAATCTCAGTACACCGATTATTACAAACTTGCTTTTCCAAAGCTAAGAAAAGGTGGCTTCTTCCTGGCTGATAATGTTTTGTGGGGCGGAAAAGCGGTGGAAGATAATCACCCTGACAAAGAAACCACCGGCATCAGAAACTTTAATGATTTTGTCCGGGATGATGACAGAGTTGAACAAGTATTGATTTCAGTACGCGACGGACTTTTATTGATACATAAAATCAAGGATTAACGCATTTGCGCTATTTTTGCAAATCCAAGAAATAACTTATGGCCGAATCCAATTTTGTTGATTATGTGAAGATTTACTGCCGTTCGGGAGATGGAGGCGCTGGTTCAGCACACTTCCGTCGGGAAAAGTATCTGCCCAAAGGCGGACCTGATGGCGGTGATGGTGGAAAAGGAGGCGACATCATTTTCCGGGGCAATGCCCAGATGTGGACGTTGCTGCATCTTCGTTACACCCGGCACTTACGGGCTGAGAAAGGTGGTCCTGGTGGGAAACAAACCAGCACAGGTGCCAACGGAAAAGATATCATCGTGGATGTCCCGCTAGGAACAGTGCTGCGAAATGCTGATACCGAGGAAGTGATGGGGGAAATTGTGGATGACAAACAGGAACTGGTTCTGCTTCAAGGCGGAAGGGGAGGACAGGGAAACGACCACTTTAAGTCGCCCACTAATCAGGCACCAAAATATGCCCAACCTGGTGAAGAAGGCGTTGAAGCAGATGTCATTATTGAGTTGAAGATCCTGGCTGACGTAGGATTGGTCGGATTCCCAAATGCCGGAAAATCAACGTTACTTTCGGTAGTTTCTGCGGCCAAACCGGAAATTGCAGATTATCCTTTTACTACACTGAAGCCTAACCTTGGCATCGTTGCTTATCGTGATCAGCAATCCTTTGTGATGGCAGATATTCCCGGAATTATTGAAGGCGCTCATGAAGGTAAAGGGCTTGGATTGAGGTTTTTACGGCATATTGAAAGAAATTCAGTGTTGCTTTTTTTAATTCCTGCCGATTCTGCAGATATTAAAAATGAATACCATATTTTGCTGAATGAATTAAAGCAGTATAATCCCGAATTGCTGGACAAACAAAGGTTGTTGGCCGTTTCCAAAGCAGATTTACTGGATGAAGAACTGAAAGCTGAAATCCAAAAAGAATTGCCTGAGGTACCATCAGTTTTTATATCTTCAGTCGCTCAGCAGGGACTCACAGAACTGAAAGATTTGCTTTGGAAAGCCTTGAATTCCTGATAATTATCTATTCAAATTAAAATAATCATGGTTCGGTATTTCCTGAAATTGGCATACAACGGCGCAGCATATCATGGCTGGCAGATTCAGGAAAATGCCCATACCGTGCAGGCAGAACTGAACCGAAAGGTAAGTTTAATGACGGGCGAAGAACTGAATCTAGTGGGTTGTGGAAGGACGGATACGGGCGTGCATGCCCGGGAGTTTTATGCCCATTTTGATTTGAACGAATCGTTAGGATTTTGGGAAGAGGATTTCGTTTTCAAACTAAACAGTTTCCTTTCGAAGGATATTGTGATTTTCGGCCTTTATCAGGTTCCGGAAGATTATCATGCCCGGTTTAGTGCCACCCAAAGGACTTACAAATATTACATTTCAAAAAGGAAAGATCCATTTGAAAGAGATTTTTGTCTGGAATATACTGCGCCACTGGATGTTGAAGCTATGCAAAAGGCTTCCCGGAGTTTGCTGAAATTTACAGATTTCACAAGCTTTTCCAAGCTTCATACTCAAACCAAAACCAACGATTGTCAAATCAAGGAAGCATTTTGGGAAGAATCCGGAGATAAACTGATTTTTACCATCACGGCTGATCGGTTTTTAAGAAATATGGTACGCGCTATTGTGGGAACGTTGCTGGAAATTGGTAAAGGCAAAATGAAACCGGAAGAAAT
>CAZGZO010000349.1:0-2716 GCA_964529695.1 uncultured Lentimicrobiaceae bacterium | reverse complement strand
TCTTAAATCTCAAATCGTTAATCCTTGTTCGATATTCTTTCCTGATCTCTTTGATTTATGATTTTCAAAATCAATCATCATTATAGATTTTTTCATCCGGGAAGAAAGCGCCTTCAGCATCGTTTTCCGTGTCGCGGCTTTTGAGTTTTTGCACCAGAAAATCCTTGTAAAATTCATGCTGGATCACCAAATCCATGATTTCATTGGTTCCGGTCCAGATGGTGATGAGCCTGACATCCCGCAACATCTTTTCCACCGGATAAATATTGGTGTAACCGATGCCGCCCATAATTTGCATAGCATGATTTACCACCTTCCATGCCGATTCGGTGGAGAATTTCTTGGCTTCCGAAACCATCTGGCGGATTTGACCTGCGGATGCATCCGAATCAGCCATTTTAGCTGCCATGTAATTAATAGCCCTGGAAGCATCCAGCAACGTCAAACTTTCCGAAACTTTGGCATTCACCGCTTCAAAAACGCGAATTTTTTGCCCGAAAGCTTTTCTTTTGTCGGCATAACGGGCAGCCACTTCGAAGGCGCCACGTGCCATTCCTACCGCTCCACCGGCTGAGGTCATTCTTTCGGGAACCATCATCTGGTGAAATACGCGCGTTCCGTTTCCGATGCCGGCTTCTCCACCCAACACGTTTTTCAAAGGCACGGCAGCATTTTTAAATACCAGTCTTCCGGTGCCGCCACCGCGGGTTCCCATCAAGCCGTAAACATGTTCTACTTCCACGCCGGGACCGCGTTCTACGAGAAAAGCAGTCATGGCTTTTTTAGGATCGTCGATGCCTTCAACAATGGCATAAACCAATAAAACATCTGCCCCTTCGGCGCCTACCACAAAACGCTTTTGTCCGTTGAGATAAAAGACGTCGCCTTCTCTTCTGGCTTTGGTGGTGGCAGCAAAAAAATCGGAGCCGCCGCGGGGTTCTGTTAAACCTTCAGCAACGCCGATTTCTCCTTTGAGCATGGGAACCAAAAAGTGCTCTTTCTGTTCTTCAGTACCGAAATGATGGATGGCTTCGCCTACAATGGAAACCAAAGAATAAAGACACCCGAGCGAAGTGCCCAGCACGCCGACTTCTTCCAAAGCTACCATTTCACTGCTCCACGGCAAACCGGAGCCGCCCCATTTTTTGTCGAACCGCAAACCCAGCAGGTTTCTTTTCCCTGCTTCCTGTATAAATTCCTTGGGATAACGAACTTTGTCGGCATCCATGTCTAGCAACAGCTGACGCGGAACCCATTTTACGAAATCCTGAACTTTTTCCTGTAACAGCTTGTCTTCCGCTGTCATTAATATATTCATTGACATGGTTTTATTTTTTTGAGTTGTTTTCTATCCTGAATACTGATCACGCAACACTTTTTTATTCAACTTCCCGGCACTCGTCAGCGGAATTTCATTCACAAAAATGAATTGGTCGGGAATCCAGAATTTAGCCAACTTTCCGTCTTTTACTTTTTCAAGTAAAAAGTCTTTCAGTTCTGTTTCAGTAACTTCTGATTTCGTTTTGACGATGGCCAGCGGACGTTGCCCCCAGTTTTCATCATTTTTAGGTATCACTGCCACTTGTTGCACGGCGCTATGTTCGGAAAGCAATGCTTCCAAAATTCCGGTAGGAATCCATTCTCCACCGCTTTTGATAGCATCGCCTTCGCGGTCGGCCACATAAATAGAATGATTGGTATGGAAATATCCAATATCGCCGGTGCGGAACCAACCGTCAATAAAGTGTTCTTTGGTGATTTCCGGTTCTTTGTAATAGCCTTCCGGCAGCCACGGGCTTCTCACGAAAATGGATCCCAGCGTTTTCCCATCGTGGGGCACGTCGTTACCATCTTTGTCCTTGATGGCAATTTCCACCATGGGAAAAGGCCGCATGCCGGCACGCAACCATTCCTGTGCTTCCTCCGTATCCGGTTCCACTGTTTCAGGTATGACCGAGATTGCGGTTCCCAGTTGGTCGGAACCACCGTAGATCAGACTGAAGTTTACACCGGCACTGATGGTTTTTTTTGCAATTCCGGAAGGGAACGGACTGCCGCCAGTGAGTACTTTCAGATGTCCAAAATTCTTTTGTTCCAGCAGCATTTGCAATTGCGTAGGAACCATATTGAGAAAACTCACTTTTTCTTTTTCAATCAAAGCCTGTTGCGTTGCGGGATCGGCAGCTCCGGGAAGTACCAGTTTGGCTCCAAGATAAATTGGGAAAAAAGCCATTCCCCAGGCATGGATATGGAAAAAGGGGATGAGCGGCATGAGTACATCGCGGTTGCAGACACGCGCACCATATTTGTGCAGAGCCAGATGGTGAAACAATTGCAAAGAACCCATGATAATGGTGCGGTGTTTATACTGAATTCCTTTCGGATTTCCTGTGGTCCCGGTTGTGTAAAATATGGAAAAGACATCGGTTTCCTGAATTTCATTGGCTTCGGGAAGCTCTTTTTCCGCACCGTCTTTAACTAGATCTTCATACTGATAAATTACTTTGGCTTCAGGCAAAGGTTGTTCCAGGTTGTCGCTCATGACCACCCAGTTGGGGAATTTGGCGAACAACGGTTTGGCTGCCTGGAGAAAGATGTCGGAAACAAAAATCCATTCATCACCGGCATGGACCATGGAGTAAACCATTTGTTCCGGCGCCAGCCTGAAAGCCGCCAATTGTTTATGGATGTTTCTAAATAATTTCATAGGATGTCT
>CAZGZO010000348.1:0-2717 GCA_964529695.1 uncultured Lentimicrobiaceae bacterium | reverse complement strand
ATGGTATTTTGGCATTAGTCTTCCTGGGGCTGAATTTTATGAACTTTGGTGCACAATCAAAAAAAACCGACTGGAAGGATCTGAAACAGATGCTTCAGGATAAAGATATCCAGAAGATCGTCCTTGTCAATAAAGAAGTCGGGGAAATCTACATCAAGGCCGATAAGTTAAAAGACCCAAAATATAAGGATTTACCGCAGACTTCTACTTTCGGACAAAACGAGCCGCAATATTATTACAACGTGGCTTCACCGGATATTTTTATTCAGGATGTTCAAAAAGCACAGGGAGGAGATGCTAATCCCATTTATGTGGAAAGCGAAACAAAACACAATTGGGGAGCCGATATCCTGAGCTGGGTATTGCCCATTGCCTTGCTGTTTGGAGTGTGGTATTTTATCATGCGTATGATGAGTAAAGGCGGTGGCGGCGCGGGTGGACAGATCTTCAACATTGGAAAATCCAAAGCCCAGATCTACGACAAAGACACGAGCATTAATGTTACATTTAAAGATGTAGCCGGACTTGAAGAAGCCAAAGTGGAAGTTATGGAAGTTGTCGACTTCCTGAAAAATCCTGATAAATACACGCATCTGGGTGGCAAAATTCCAAGAGGTGTACTGCTCGTTGGCCCTCCAGGGACCGGAAAAACATTATTGGCAAAATCCGTTGCCGGTGAGGCTCACGCACCATTTTTCTCACTATCGGGTTCCGATTTTGTGGAAATGTTTGTGGGTGTGGGTGCATCACGTGTTCGTGATTTGTTTAAACAAGCCAAGGACAAAGCTCCCAGCATTATTTTTATTGATGAAATTGACGCCATTGGCCGCGCCAGGGGCAAAAACCCCATGACCGGCTCTAACGATGAACGGGAAAATACCCTAAACCAGCTTTTGACCGAGATGGACGGCTTTGTGCCGAATTCAGGTGTAATTGTCGTCGCAGCTACGAACCGTGCTGATATTCTTGATAAGGCTTTGCTTAGAGCCGGCCGTTTCGACAGGCAAATTTTTGTGGAGCTCCCCGATCTCCCGGAAAGAAGAGATATTTTTAAGGTGCACATGCGTCCATTGAAACTTGGTAAAAGTGTTGATTTGGAATTTTTAGCCAAACAAACGCCAGGGTTTTCGGGTGCTGACATTGCCAATGTTTGTAATGAAGCTGCCTTGATCGCAGCCCGTAAAGCAAGAAAAAGTATTGGAAGACAGGATTTTACCGATGCTATTGATCGAATTATTGGAGGTCTTGAAAAGAAGAATAAAATAATTTCCCCCAAAGAAAGAAATGTGGTGGCGCATCATGAAGCCGGTCATGCTACCGTTAGCTGGTTGCTGGAGCATGCCAATCCACTGGTTAAGGTTACGATTGTGCCGCGGGGAAAATCTTTGGGCGCCGCATGGTATTTGCCCGAAGAAAGACAAATTACCACGTATGATCAAATGTTTGACGAACTTTGTGCCGCATTAGGTGGCCGGGCAGCAGAGTATGTTATATTTGGTGAAATTTCAACAGGAGCGCTGAACGATCTCGAAAAGGTGACAAAACAAGCTTATGCCATGGTAGCCTACTACGGTTTAAGTGAGAAGATTGGAAACCTGAGTTTCTATGATTCAAGCGGACAGCAGGAATTTTCTTTTGGAAAACCATTCAGTGAAAAAACTAATCAGGTTATCGATCAGGAGATAAGCAATATTGTGGAAAAAGCTTATGCCAGGGCAAAAAAGGTTTTAACAGACAATCGGGAAGGCTTGGAAAAACTGGCGAAAAAATTGCTTGAGAAAGAGGTGATTTACAGTGATGACCTTGTTGAAATATTTGGTTCCAGACCATGGGGAAATGAACCGATGAGTGTGAAAAAACATCTTGCTGAAGGAAGAAGAAAGAAAAAAGGGATCAAGGAAGATGTTCCTGAAATTCCTCTGGCTTTAGGAACTGATGGGGATGTGATTTCTGCTGGAAATGAAATTATTGAGAGTAAAAAACATAATACTGGGACAGAACCAGCCGCGCCGGATCAAAGTGATGTTGATGCCAAAGGATAATGTTTTATGGACGATACGACGACCAAAGAAAAAATTCTCAAAGGAGTAAGGGATGCACTGATCAGCAAGCAGGAGATTCCGTTTAAGGATGTTAACTTCAGCAGCTCTGTATTTCATAAGTTGACCGATGAAAAATCGATCGTTTTTGCCAAGAAACTCATAGAAATAGGTGGCTCTTTCGTTTATTGCCAAAATGAGAAGATGCTTTTGGAAAACTTGCAGGCGCTGTTGAAGCAAAAAGGTTGGGAAAGCTATTATGCATTGGACGAAAAAATATGTTCTTTGTTGAATCTGGGTCAGATTCCATATGATAATAATCTTGATCATTTTAACTCGTTACACGCGGGGATCACCCGTTGCGAATATTTGATCGCCCGTTTTGGAAGCGTGATGGTTTCTTCCGGCTTGAATACTGGCCGCCGGCTGTTTGTTTTCCCGGAAGTCCACATTGTTATAGCCAGTGCTTCGCAAATTGTTGAAGATATTAAAGATGCACTTACAGGCATGCGAAATAAATATCAGAATGAGTTTCCTTCCCAAATGACCGTGATTACAGGCCCCAGCCGTACAGCCGATATCGAAAAGACGTTGGTGATGGGGGCACATGGACCAAGAGAACTTTTTGTGTTTATGGTTGATGATCAGGGATAAAGCCTTCCGATCTTTTTCAAATTT
>CAZGZO010000347.1:0-2731 GCA_964529695.1 uncultured Lentimicrobiaceae bacterium | reverse complement strand
CAACGGCAGAAAAATCAAAATAGGTATCCGGATGGCGATTAATGAGGAATCGCAATCATCTTACTACACATCTCGGCTGGGCATTCCACACACCGAGATTCTGGATTTTTATGAGGAAAACATCAAAGACAATCCCAATGTGGAGTTGAAGATGTTCCATTTCTTTGTGGATTCGGGCATTAAAGACAACATTTACTACTGGGGCGAATTTCAGAAAGCGCTGGCGTTGTATGTCAACTTGAAAAAGCGTTGCCCTTCACTCGATTCGTTTAACCTGGGCGGTGGATTTCCTATCCGCAACAACCTGGGTTTTGAATACAACTACGAGTACATGATCAATGAGATCATTAACAACATCAAGGAAAGTTGTGTAAAAGAAAATATTGAGGAACCCGATATCTTTACAGAGTTCGGGAAATATACGGTGGGTGAAAGTGGCGCTGTGATTTTCAAAGCACTGGAAACCAAACAGCAAAACGACAGCGAGACCTGGTACATCATCGACAACAGTTTAATGAATACCATTCCCGATGCCTGGGCGATTCACGAAAAGTTTATTTTGCTTCCCATCAACAAATGGGACAAGGAATATCAGCGGGTGAACATCGGCGGCATCAGTTGCGACCATTCCGATTATTATAATTCTGAGGATTTGAATCAGGAAGTGCTGTTGCCGAAATATGACAGCAGTGAAGAAAAGGAACCGCTTTATCTCGGGTTTTTCCATACGGGTGCTTACCAGGATTCCATCAGCGGCTACGGCGGCATCAAACACTGCCTGATTCCTTCGCCCAAGCACGTGATTATCGACCGTGATAAAAACGGAAATTTTGTGGATTACGTTTACCGCAACGAGCAATCCTCGGAAGAAATGTTTAAAATACTGGGATACAACAAATAAAATGGCAAATTTCGGAGGCATAGAAGATCAATTTGCAGACAAGGCAACCGCTGCAGTCTGGCTTCAGTCAATACCTTACGACGGCACCAGCACGTGGGGCAAGGGGGCCGACAACGGCTTTGAAGCTTTTTTGGATGCGGCTGAGAACATGGAGATTTACGATATCGAGACTGATTCGGAAGTCTTTCGCAGAGGCATTCATATTTTGCCTGAGATTACGGAGGACCGTTCACCGGAAGCTGTTTTTGAAACCGTTTATAAAAGCACAAAAGCTTTGCTGAAAGAAGATAAGTTTTTTACCTTTTTTGGTGGGGAACATTCCATCAGTATTGGAATTATTAAAGCTTTTTATGAGAAATACCCGGACATCAGCATTTTGCAGCTGGATGCCCATACTGATTTACGTCCCAGTTATTTAGGAAGTCCTTATAACCATGCCTGTGCTTTGCATGACGCTTCTTTGCATACCAATCTGGTTCAGGTGGGAATTCGCAGCATGGACACAGTGGAAAAGCCTTTCCTGAAAAAAGAAAATTGCTTTTTTGCGGAAGACATGGCCTGGGAGGACAGCTGGTTTGAGCAATCACTGGCAAAACTAAAAAGTCCCGTTTACATAACCATCGATTTGGATGTTTTCGACCCGTCGATTATGCCGGCCACCGGAACGCCGGAACCCGGTGGTATGTATTGGAATCAGGTGATTAGATATCTGAAAAAAGTATTTGAAACAAAACAGGTTGTAGGTTTCGACCTCGTGGAGCTGGCTCCCATGAAAGGGAACAAAGCTCCCAACTTTCTTGCAGCCAAACTTTATTATAAAATGTTGAGTTATAAATTCGAGAACAATGAAAAATAAAGGTCCTGTCGGTAATTTTATCGTTGAACACTACAAACATTTTAACGCAGCAGCGCTGATTGATGCAGCCAAAGGCTATGAAAAACACCTCGAGGAAGGTAAAAAAATGCTGGTTGCTATGGGTGGTGCCATGAGTACTGCCGAGCTGGGAAAATCCCTGGCAGAAATGATCAGGCAGGACAAGGTGCATATCATTTCCTGCACCGGCGCCAACCTGGAAGAAGACATTATGAACCTGGTGGCACATAAACATTACAAACGCGTTCCGCATTACCGCGACCTGTCTCCGAAAGAAGAATGGGATTTGCTGGAAGGTGGGCTAAATCGCGTGACTGACACTTGCATTCCTGAAGAAGAAGCATTCCGTCGCCTGCAGCAGCATATTTTCGATATCTGGAAAGAAGCTGAAAGCAAAGGGGAACGTTTTTTCCCGCATGAATACATGTACAAAATGCTGCTTTCAGGAGTGCTGGAACAATACTACGAAATCGATCCAAAAAACAGCTGGATGCTGGCTGCGGCCGAAAAGAATCTGCCGATTGTGGTTCCCGGTTGGGAAGATTCCACCATGGGAAATATCTTTGCATCTTACTGTATCAAAGGCGATTTAAAAACCTCCACCATGAAATCGGGCATCGAATACATGACTTTCCTTGCCGACTGGTACACCGAAAATGCGGGCGATGAAGGTATCGGTTTCTTCCAAATCGGTGGTGGAATTTCAGGTGACTTCCCCATTTGCGTGGTTCCCATGCTTTACCAGGATTTGGAAAGAACCTCCACCCCATTCTGGAGTTATTTCTGCCAAATCAGTGACTCGACAACGAGTTATGGTTCTTATTCCGGTGCTGTTCCGAATGAAAAAATCACCTGGGGAAAACTGGGAATTGATACTCCGAAATATATTGTTGAGTCGGATGCTACTATTGTGGCGCCGCTGATTTTCGCGTTCCTTCTGGGATGGTGATCTGAAA
>CAZGZO010000346.1:2404-2749 GCA_964529695.1 uncultured Lentimicrobiaceae bacterium | reverse complement strand
AAGACAGTTTCAGTAAGCCGTTGTCCATATTTGACAAAAACTTCGGAGCGTAAGCCAACACCAGTTCTGTCCACATTCCCTTGTTGGGATTTGCCTCATTATCGCGGCTGTCAAATTCCAAAGCACCTTTTAGAACAGTGAATGTACCGCCGTTCATGTCGCTTTGCGGAATTATTCCGTTACTGACATATCGTCCATACAAACCAGTGGAATCCGGTAGTACATCGGAACCGCTTTTCCCCTTGTTCAAGACACTCAAATCGACGGGAGCGACTTTAATGTTATACAGTCCCGCGCCAACGACCCAGTGGAGTCTTTTGTCATTAAAGTATCCCATGAAATCGA
>CAZGZO010000346.1:0-2394 GCA_964529695.1 uncultured Lentimicrobiaceae bacterium | reverse complement strand
ACTTCCGCTGATAGCGGTAAAACATTCTGGTTTTATAAGCAGCGTCTCCAGTGGTTACCCAGGTTTCGTTGTAAACAGAATTATATCCGTTAAATCCATAAAATCCATAAGCCTGGTCCGGCAAATAGCTCAAATCAAAATAAACCCGGTATCCTTTAATAAGATCCTTTGTGTTATAATTCACACGATATATCCCGCTTTTTTTGGTGAACTGCGATACTTCCATATAAAGAGATTGACGGTAATTCGGATAATCTTTGCCATCACCGTAATTATACAAATTTGCGAGCGCACCATACTGAAACCCAAGGTCACTGTCGAAAGAAATCACAGGCAAGGCGCCCAGATTCCATCCTTTCTTAATTTGATCCTGATGTTTTTCGGTTTTGTCCTTGCTCTTAGCCTTTTTTTGATTCTGATTGCTGTTTTCACCAGAACCTTGAGCCATAACGCTCATTACAAAAAAGAAAGATAAGACAGATAAAAGAATCCTGTTTCGGGTACATTTTTTCATGGTTGTTTTTTTAAGTTAATAAAAAGGTCATGAGATTACTCTCTAACTAAAACACAATGAGATGATTATATGATTGTTGTGAGCTTTAAGATTAATTATGAAATGACAACATTTGTTCTAATCTGACTGCTAATTTAAAATTTATCTTTGTTATACATAACAAATTATTAGCTTTTTAAGAAAAAATCCAAAATATTATGAGGTTAGGCGTGAAGTCGTTTCTTTTTGCACTCATGTGTATAAACCTACCTTTATTGCTAATGGGACAACAGCATGAAGAGCCTGAATTAATAGAACTTACAGGTGTTTTGTTAAGTTCTGACAGTTTGAAACCCATTCCTGACGCCGAAATTTACAGCCGGGAAAATTTTCTTGGTACATTTACAGATTCCACCGGGCACTTCAACGTTGCTGTTGTTTTGGGAGATACCTTGTTGTTTTCTTCTTTAGGGTATTCCGACAGAATGGTCGCGATTAATGACAGTATTTTGTCCATGAAATCTCCAGCCAGGTTTTATATGTCGCTGGATACGGTTCTCATAAACGAGGTGGTTATTCATGCTTTCTGGGATTACAGAACATTTAAACAGATGATCATCAACATGAAGCCGCAAACCCATCCTTTTGATGTTTCCAAAGACCTTGAAAAAAACCCGCTACTTTATAAAGACCCCAGCACCGGCTTAACAGCAGGAGGCCCCGAGCAGGCCCTGTACAACAGTTTTAACGCGAAAGCAGTTATGCAGCGGCAGCTGATCAGAAACCGAAGACAATATAACCGGAACATGATCAAACTGGGCAAAATACAGGATACCATTCCCACTATCCCTGACTATATGCGAGAGAAGCAACACTGAGCTTCACGCCGGGGATGTCGAGCAGGGTTTCGGCACAAGCTTCTAATGTTGCCCCTGTAGTAATGACATCATCCACTAAAATGATATGTTTGTTTTCCAGAGATTCCGGATTTCTAACTTCAAAAATATCTTTCACGTTTTCCCATCTTTCATAACGCGATTTTCTGGTTTGAGAAGAAGTATGTACGCTTCTAAAAAGTACATTAACATTCATTTTTGCTTTCATCACAGTTTCCATTCCGGCGGTAATGATCTGGCTTTGGTTGTAGCCACGTTTTTTTAATTTGGCCGGATGCAGTGGAACGGGAAGCAACACGTTGGCATCCTGAAAAAATTCGCTTTCCATAAGCTGCATTCCCAAAAGTTTCCCAAGATAAATGCCCACTTCCTTTTTACCCTTATATTTTAACCTGTGTATCAGCGTCTGAGTCATCCCTCCTTTGTTGAAAAACAGAAATGAGGTGGCTGAATACAAAGGCAGTATTCCACCGAAAATTTCACGAACAGGATTTTCTTTATGAATATGAAAATTCGTTCTGGGCAAATGATAAAGACATTGGGTACAAAGAATTTCTTCCTGTGAATTTAAAGGTTTCCCACAGGAATGACATATTTTTGGAAACAAAAGTCCCACCAAATCATGAAACCAAACAAAATTTAAGTCAAGCACAAGAAAAGGGTTATATAAATCAGTATATCAGTTTGTTGGTATTCATTCCCAAATAACGGTCTACTGCAAACCATGTTGAGAATCCCGATACTGCCATCCCAATTACAATAATAAACAAATACAATCCGGCTATAAGGCTATCGCTTTCAATCAACGCCAGTTCGGGAATGTTTTCCCGCGCCAACGCCATAACGCCCGTTAAGAGAAACAAAGAAATCACCGCACTCACAACACCATACAAAACTCCTTTCCAGACAAAAGGTCGCCGGATAAATGATTCGGTTGCTCCAACCAACTGCATACTTTTGATAATAAAGCGTTTGGAATAAACTGAAAGGCGGATCGTATTGTTG
>CAZGZO010000345.1:0-2750 GCA_964529695.1 uncultured Lentimicrobiaceae bacterium | reverse complement strand
ATCATCGATCCCTGGTTTAACCTTTTCATTTTTCTGGGGATGTACTTTATGGTGCTTTACCTGGCTGAAGAGGAAAAGAAAAAGAAGGGCTGGTTCATATTTTTATCTGCCGCTTCTATTGGTTTGGGGATTTTGACCAAAGGTCCGGTGGCACTGCTGGATTTTCTGCTGGCATTAGCCGTTTGGCTGATCATCGACCGAAGCTGGAAAAAAGTTCTCAACTGGCGATTCGTTTTGATTTATGGATTCACGCTGCTCATCGTCGGTGGCTTTTGGTTTATCCTTCAGATTTTGAGCGGAAAAGCCTATCTGATTCAGGAATTTATTCAATATCAAATCCGTCTGTTTTCACAAAAAGATGCAGGCCATGGCGGATTCCTGTTGTATCACTTTGTTGTACTGTTTATCGGCGTCTTCCCGGCATCCATTTTTGCACTGCCGGCGTTCCGGAAATTTAAAGATCAAAACATCACACAAAAGCTGTTCAGAAACTGGATGATGATAAGCTTCTGGGTGGTGCTGATTTTGTTCACTATCGTGAAAACCAAGATTATACATTATTCTTCGTATTGCTATTTCCCGCTCACGTTTTTGGCTGCCTACGCCATCATGAAAATGGCTGAAAACAAACTTAAATTTAAAAAGTGGCTCAAAACTATCCTCATTGTGATGACTGTTTTGGAAGGTTCCGCTTTGATTGGGTTGCAGTTGTTTGTGAAGTACAAAGATCAAATAATCGCCAAAGACTGGATAAAAGATCCGTTTGCTGTGGGGAACCTTCAGGCTGTGGTTCACTGGTCGGGATATGAGTTTTTGCTGGGGGTGATGTTAATCGTTGGAATCCTGCTTTCGCTGATTTTATTCAGAAAACATATCCTCAAAATGGTGGTGGGAATTTTTATTACATCACTGATTTACACAACACTAACTATAGTAATTATTACGCCGAAAGTTGAGAAATACTCACAGGATGCAGCTATCCAGTTTTACCAGGAACATGCCGGTCAGAATTGTTATATGCGGGTATGGGGTTTCAAAAGCTATGCCCAGTATTTTTATTTCAAAAAGCCGGTGCCTAAGCCGGGGACCCGAATCAGTGAAGAGAAACTTTTGACAGAAAACTTCAATAAACCGGTCTACGTGGTAACCAAAATAACTTCCTACAAAAATTTTGAAAAGCGTTACCCTGAATTTACTTTATTATACATTAAAAATGGTTTTGCCTTTTTCGGAAAACCGCCTTTTTCGCCTTTACAAAACCTGAATTCCAAATGATTGATCAGAAAAAAATAGTTGTAGTTCTGCCTGCTTACAATGCAGCACTTACGCTGGAAAAAACGTATAAAGAGATTCCTTTTGATATTGTGGATGATGTAATTCTGGTGGATGACCGGAGTAGTGATGAAACGATAAAAGTTGCAGGGAAGCTGGGTATTAAGCATATCGTTGAACATGAAGTAAACAAAGGTTATGGCGGCAACCAGAAAAGCTGTTATAAAAAAGCACTTTCACTGGATGCTGATATTGTGGTGATGTTACACCCTGATTATCAATATACTCCAAAGCTTATTCATTCTATGTGTTATCTGATTGCCAACGGAGTTTATGAAGTTGTAATTGGCTCCCGGATTTTAGGAAAAGGCGCTTTAAATGGCGGCATGCCCTGGTACAAATATGTTTCCAACCGGTTTCTGACACTGACTCAAAATATTCTGATGAATCAGAAATTATCTGAATACCACACAGGTTACCGGGCTTTCTCAGGCACGGTTTTGAGAAGCATTCCTTTCGATGTTTGCTCCGATGACTTTGTTTTTGACAACCAGATGCTGGCGCAGATTTTTTATGCAGGATTTGAAATAGCAGAAATTACCTGTCCAACCAAATATGAAGAAGAAAGTTCTTCTATCAATTTTAAGCGCAGCGTACAATATGGTTTGGGCGTGTTAAATGTTTCGCTGCAATATTTTTTACAAAAAGGCGGCTTGGGTAAGTTTAAGATTTTTAAAGGAATAAAAAAGTAGCTAAATATCTGCTTTTTACTTAATGATGGTACAGGCACGTGAGATCCACACGTGCCTGTATAGTTTTCAAAAGCCAACAAAGGCAAGGATGTTGTATTTTTGCCCTCAAAAGAAAAATTATGATCAAAATAGAAAAGTTTGTTTTCAATCCTTTTCAACTCAATGCATATTTGCTGTATGATGAAACCGGAGAATGCATCCTGGTTGACCCCGCCGTTTCTGATGAGAAAGAAATGCAGCAACTGGAAGCGTTCATCTCAACCAATAAATTAACTCCCAAATTAATTGTAAATACGCATAGCCATATCGATCACCTGTTGGGGAATAAGACTGTTGCTGAACGCTATAACCTTCAGCTTGCTGCCCATCCCGGAGGTCAAATGTTTATTGACAAAGCCCCGAAAAGTGCGGATAAGTTTGGTCTGCCTTTTTCTGGTATTAAGAAAATTGATATTCCTTTGCAGGAAGGCAAAACACTCGACTTTGGCAGTTCTTCATTAAAGATTTTTGATACACCCGGGCATGCCGACGGCAGCATTTGCCTTTATGCCGAAGAAGATGGATTTGTTGTGGTTGGGGATGTGTTGTTTTATCAAAGTATTGGCCGTACGGATTTCGAGACCGGCGATTACGATTTATTACAAAAAAGCATCTGGGAAAAGCTTTTTGTATTGCCGGATGAGACCGTGGTTTATCCAGGTCACGGACGGAGTACAACCATTGGAA
>CAZGZO010000344.1:0-2790 GCA_964529695.1 uncultured Lentimicrobiaceae bacterium | reverse complement strand
TATTGAATACCGGGGTTTTGGACAAAACATTGTGGAAGAACTGGGAAAATATGCCGGTGTACCGGTGTGGAACGGACTGACCAATGAATTTCACCCCACACAAATTCTTGCCGATTTCCTTACCATTATGGAACATTCCGACAAACCGCTTCATCATGTTTCATTTGCCTACTGCGGCGACGCGCGCAATAATATGGGTAATTCACTTATGGTGGGTGCTGCCAAAATGGGAATGGATTTCCGAGCCGTAGCTCCTAAAGCTATGTGGCCGGAAGAAGCATTGGTCAAAACATGCAAGGAAATCGCCAAAGAAACCGGTGCCAAAATTACGCTTACCGAAAATGTCGATGAATGGCGTCGATTTTCTTTACACAGACGTCTGGGTTTCCATGGGTGAACCAGACGAAGTTTGGGAAGAACGCATTAAACTGATGATGCCTTACCAGGTGAATATGGAAATGGTGAAGAAAACAGGTAATCCAAAGGTAAAATTCCTGCATTGCCTGCCGGCTTTCCACAACAGAGAAACTATTATCGGTGAAGAAATTTACCAGAAATTTGGCGCTGAAGCTATGGAAGTTTCCGAAGAAGTTTTCGAATCAGAACATTCCGTCGTTTTTGATGAAGCCGAAAACCGCGTACATACTATCAAAGCGGTGATGGTAGCCACTTTAGGAGAATAGGAAATTTGTAAAAATAATGGTCATACAGTTGTCAGGTAAAAGTCATACAATTTCCTGACAATTGTATGACTTTTAAAACGTTAATACTTCTTAACAAATTATAACTCATTTAAATTATTCGTAATTTTGCCACATGATGGATATGGAGCAATTTAAACAGGATTTGGACGAACTTTTCCGTCTCTTTAACAAGCTGATGGAAAAGCAGGAGAGCGGTATGGAAGAGATTCCGGGCGTCAATAAAATGATGCTGCAGCAGTTTAAATTCTTCTTTAATAACTATGAGCAAATGAAGGATCAGATTGCTTATCAGTTGCAGGGACAATTTGGCGAGTCGGTACAGGATATGGTTCGGACACTCATTCAGCAGCTTCGTGAAGAACTGGATGAGGATGAATTTTTGATTGATGAAGCGGAGGATGATACTGAAAATAAAGAAATTGAAAGCATCACCTCTGAAGATTCTAAAGCTTCTATCGATGCACAGAAAGAGATTGCCAAAATCGATGAAATGCTGAAAAACAAGAATTTAACTCCGGAACAAATTGACAAACTTCTTGATCGGCGTTCTAACCTGAAATAATCTGTACTTTACTTCATATGCTGGACAAAATCAAAAACCGTATTCTTCATTACTTTAAAAACACCAAACCTTTTTCCCTAATCACGGATATTCTGTTTGTGCTGTTAGTGGTTCTGTTGTTGATTCCCAGTACTCGCAAACCTGTTGCAGCTTATATGATTCGGATTGTTTCTTTTCCACCTTCTTCGCTGAAAGCATCTCAACAGTTTGCCATCAGTCCGGAAGCCAAGCATTGGGAAATCAGCGAACTATCAGGTAAAACTGTGCGTTTTGACAAACTTCTGAATAAACCGGTTTTTGTGAATTTCTGGGCTACATGGTGTCCTCCATGCAATGCAGAACTCCCTGGAATTCATAATCTTTACGAACAATACAAAAACAAAGTGAATTTTGTTTTTCTGAGTGATGAAGCTCCGAATACCATCCAGTCCTTTATTTTAAAGCACCAATACCAGGACATGCCCTTTTACCGTTATAACAGTGTACCAAAAGATTTCTACACCAAGAGCATTCCTGTAACCTTTATTATTTCCCGTAAAGGGGAAGTTATTCTTGAAAAAAAGGGAGCTGCCAGATGGAATTCTGACAAGGTAAAATCATTATTAAACAAGCTCTCTAATGCGGCTTCGCAATAGGGTTAATTTTATATCTTTGACAAACAATTTAAACGATTAAAAAATGAAAAAGTTCTCCTTCTTTGGCATGCTACTGATTTTTCTATTTGCAACCACGCAAATGTCTGCTCAAGTGTCTGCTACCACCGTGAAGAAAAATATAAATATTGGCGTTGACGTTTTTACAGACATATGGACAAATCTGCCTTCTGATATGACTGTGAGAAGACTGAACCCATCGGCAAACGTATTTGCCACTTATAATTTCCTTGTGGGAAACAAGAAAAAAGGGAACGTTATTTTCTCACTGGGTTTGGGAATCGGGTCTCATGTGTTAAGCAGCAAAACCAACTACATTGACAATGTCAAAGCAGATACAATAAAATTTATTCCTGTTCCAACAGGTCAGTCCATGAAAAAGAGCAAGCTAACCATCACCAGCCTCGATGTTCCGGCTGAGTTAAAATTCAAACTCAAACATGGATTCCATTTTGGTATTGGATTCAAAATCTCATTGGTAATGAGAAGCAAAGAAGCGTATACCGGAACACTGGCCTCTTATGGAGATGGCATTGTCAGACAGATAAAATATAAAAATCTTTATCAGTTGAATGGCACCGGTTACACGCCATCCATCAGGTTTGGCTATAAAAGCTTTGATATTTACGCCGGTTATCAAATCATCCCAACTTTCCGAACAGGCCATGGTCCTGCTATCCATCCATTGTCGGTGGGTATCACAATTACGCCGTTCTAAAGAAAGCGGATACAAGAAAATTTAAAAAAAGGCTGTTTCAAGATTTTGAAACAGCCTTTTTTGATGTATGATATTAGATATATAATTTAAGATGTTGCTTTTGCCCTCTTGAGCAATTATTGAACTATACTTATCCTTCTAAGCTCCCTTTAG
>CAZGZO010000343.1:0-2795 GCA_964529695.1 uncultured Lentimicrobiaceae bacterium | reverse complement strand
ACGAAAATAGTGCATAGCAGAATCTATTTGCCCTTTCGCAAATAAGGTTTGAGCAACTTCCAGGTTTGCAGATGCTATTCCGATTGAATCATGGATTGTCTTACGAAGCGCTATTGCTTTCCGAAAATAATAAAGAGCTGTATCATAATTCTTACTAATACGGTTTACTTCCCCCAAATTAATATAACTATAAGCAATACCTCTTGTGTTATGGAGTCCTTCAAAAATACCCAGTGATTTTCTCCCGTATTCAAAAGCCAGGGGAATATTTCCAATCTTGTAAAACGCATCTCCAAGATTATTATACACATAAGCTATCTCAACGGAGTCCCTTATCTTCAAACTAAATGGCAAGCCTTTATTGTAGTATGACAACGCCGTCGGAACATCATATTTATAATCCTGATAAACAACACCTACATAATTGTAAAGTGTGGCTAATTCTTTATCGAGACCTACTGCCTTGGCAATTTTAATACCTTCAAGACCATATTCCAGCGCCTTATTTGTTTGTTTTTCCCGGTATTCCCAACATAATTTTGATAGCAGTTTTACCTGCTCCAATTTAGACATTGAATCAAAATTTTTCGGTTTATCCGGAAGATTACCCTGCCCATGAAGTTGAAAAACAAACAAAAAAATGGAAATTGTTAAATAGCCGATTTTCCTTTTCATAAATATTGTTCTATCTGCTGTAAAGGTAAAAAATTTAATAAAGAGTTTTAGCAGACCTTTATTTAAAAATGACACTTCAGTAATGGTTTTGAGTCATAAAATTCGATAAAAAACAACATTATAACTTTGGCTAAGTTATTTTGATTATATAACTGACTCACTAACATTTATAGAATCTAACAAAAACTTAAAACCGCCGTATCAAATGAACACGCTTCGGCCTTTCCCAAATTTTTATTAAATTTGCACCGTCAAAATAAAGGGCAATTTGTATTTTTCATCTGACCAAATACAAATTATTCAAATGTCCATTAACAGGCATCTCTGTGTTGCCTGTAGATAAGCAAACCCCAAAAATTTGGAGGTGTTACATGTTAAAAGAAAAAACCTTTCATAAGAAGAACACAACGCATTCTGTAATTGAAAATGAACTCGATGGAGAATGGGATTTACAGAGGAATACTGTAATTTCAACTCCCTGCTCCTCTGCTGTGAAAATAGAAAGGCCTCTTCTTTTCCCAGGCAAAACAACATAATGCCTGGATATTAAATTCCTGCTTTCTTCAGGCAAAATTCACTGATAGTGCTTCCTGGTCTCGGGGCGCCTGAGTTATTGCGGGTTTATAAATTGCAAAATCACTAAATCATTATTAAAATAATATCGGAAAGTTTTTGGCCATGAATCAACAACAAGAAACAGATACAGAAGGGTCGATACTGGTGTTTAAATATGGCGGAAATGCCATGACCGAAAAGCACTTAAAGAAGGACGTACTGAAAAAAATTGGCGCGTTGAGTAAAAATGGATACCAGGTTGTGATTGTTCATGGAGGAGGCCCTTTTATCAAACAGGCACTTGCTGAAGCCAATATCAAATCTGAGTTTGTGGACGGCCTCCGTAAAACACCCCCCAAAGCTTTCGAATATGTTGAGATGGCTCTTAAAGGTAAAGTAAATGGTGATTTGGTAAGCCACATGAATCATATGGGTTTCCCTGCCGTAGGTCTTTCAGGAAAAGATGGCAAAACGGTGACCGCTGTTAAACTCCATCATTTTCAAGAAATAAATGGTTCCAAAGAAGAAGTCGATTTAGGAAGAGTTGGGGACGTCTCCCATGTGGATACAAACCTCATTAAAACTTTATTAAGAAATAAATTCATTCCTTTGATTGCCTGCGTTGCGGATGACGATCAGGGTGTGGGTTTTAACATCAATGGTGATATGTTTGCAGGTCACATAGCAGGGGCCCTCAAAGCCGAACAATACATTGTTCTGACTGACGTAAACGGGCTGCAAAAAGACAAAGATTACCCGGATACCCTCATCAAAGAACTGAAGCTTTCTGAGATCAAAAATCTGATGGATGACAATACCATTCAGGGCGGTATGATACCCAAAATTAATTCCTGCATAACAGCGCTCAAACAAGGTGTTAAAAAGGCAAGAATTATTAATGGAACTAAACCGGAACAAATCCTTAAATTAGTTGATAATCATAATATTGGAACAACCATAACAAAATCTTAAATACAACTCTAAAATGAAACCGGAAACAAACCAAGCGTTTATAGAACGTGACAAAAAAAGTTATTTACAAACCTTTAAACGATATCCCATCACCCTGGACAGAGGTATGGGAAGCCATGTCTGGGATGTGGAAGGCAATGAATATATCGATGCCTTAGGAGGAATTGCAGTAAACAGTGTAGGGCATGCACACCCGGAGGTTACCAGAGCGATTGGCCAACAAGCTGAAAAGCTCATACATATATCTAATTTCTATTTAAGCAAACCTCAGCTGTTGCTTTCGGAGAAACTTAAAGAACTTTCAGGTTTGGATCGTGTTTTCCTGACTAACAGTGGTGCCGAATCGGTAGAAGGAGCCCTCAAAATTGCCCGGAAATATGGGCATAGCAAAGGCCGTGGCGGAAACATAGTTTCTTTTCAGGGATCTTTTCACGGAAGGACACTGGCAACCATTGCCACGGGTAAAAAACAAATGCAAAAGGGCTTTGAACCCATTCCGCAAGGTTTTGTACAAGTCCCGTTCAACGACATGGACGCGTTGAAAAAAGTGGTTGATAATCAAACCGCAGGAATCATTATTGAACCCATTCAGG
>CAZGZO010000342.1:0-2817 GCA_964529695.1 uncultured Lentimicrobiaceae bacterium | reverse complement strand
CATTTTGATTTTAGCCATTTGTTACATTTGTACAAAAAATTTCGGGAAACTATGGCAAAATATGCGGAGACGCCTTTAATGAAGCAGTACAATGCAATCAAAGCAAAATATCCAGACGCACTTTTACTGTTTCGGGTGGGAGATTTTTATGAAACTTTCGGGGAAGATGCCATCAAAACTTCATCCATTCTGGGCATTGTTTTAACCAGAAGACGCAACGGTTCCGCAGCTTACGTGGAGTTGGCCGGGTTTCCGCATCATGCATTGGATACTTATCTTCCTAAGCTTGTCAGGGCAGGATACAGAGTGGCTATTTGCGATCAACTTGAAGATCCAAAACTCACCAAAAACATTGTCAAAAGAGGTGTTACTGAATTGGTTACCCCTGGAGTTTCCATGAATGACAATGTTCTGGAGCAAAAGGAAAATAATTTTCTTGACGCTGTACACCTTACCTCAGGAATTTGTGGCATTGCACTGCTGGATATTTCCACCGGCGAGTTTTTTATTGCCGAAGGTAACAAGGAATACATTGATAAATTGTTGCAAGCCATGGCTCCCAGCGAAGTTATCGTGCAACGTCAAAACCGCATTCAATTTTTGGAAGATTTTGGGAATAAATTCTACCTGAACTTTTTCGATGACTGGGTTTTTACAAAAGATTTTGCCTATGAACTTTTGACCAGGCATTTTAAAACAACATCGCTGAAAGGATTTGGTATTGAAGATTTTGGATCAGCCATTGTAGCAGCTGGTGCAGCGCTGCACTATCTTTATGAAACCCATCACGAAAAGCTGGACCATATTTCCAAATTAAGCCGGATTGACGAAGGAAATTACGTTTGGCTTGATCATTTTACCATTCGTAATCTTGAATTGATCCACCCACTTTTTCCAGGCGGGAAATCTTTGTTAGACGTCATCGACAGAACCGACTCTCCCATGAGTGCAAGGCTTTTGAGACGCTGGATTACACTGCCGTTGAAGAACAAACGAGAAATTGAAAACAGACTTGATGTGGTTAGCCATTTCAGATCACATACTGAAAACATCGACAAATTAAAAACAGAATTCAAAAAAATTGGCGATTTGGAGCGCCTCATCTCTAAAGTGTCGGCATTCAGAGCAAATCCACGCGAACTTATCCACCTGAAAAATGCATTGCATTCTGTTGCTGAAATCAAAAATATTTGCGCAAACAGTGGCCTGCCTGCGCTAGAGAAAATAGCCGAACAGATCAATCCATGTAGTTCGCTTGCCAATAAACTGGAAAAAGAACTCTTCGAAGACCCGCCCCTCCTAGTAAACAAAGGCCATATCATCGCTGAAGGTGTTTCAGAAGAATTGGATGAACTGAGACAAATTGCCTTTTCAGGAAAAGATTTTCTGAAACAAATCCAACAAAGGGAAAGCAACCGAACCGGAATCCCGTCTTTGAAAATTGGTTTTAATAATGTATTTGGATACTACTTGGAAGTCACCAATACGCATAAAGACAAGGTTCCCGATGATTGGAACAGAAAACAAACGCTGACCAATGCAGAACGTTACATCACCAGTGAACTGAAAGAATATGAACAGAAGATTCTTGGGGCAGAAGACAAGATTCAAACCATCGAACAACAATTATTCGAAGACATTCTAAGATATTCGACAGACTTTGTCAAACCAATTCAGCTTGACGCTTCCCTGATTGCCAGCATTGACTGCCTGGTATCCTTCGCAGTTATTTCCATTGAAAATCAATATCAACGACCAGAAATTACAGAAGATTATGATTTGAACATAAAACAGGGAAGACATCCTGTCATTGAAAAAAATATGCCGCAGGATGAGCATTATGTCCCCAATGACATCTTTTTAGACATTAAAAAACAGCAGATCATCATTTTAACAGGACCGAACATGTCCGGGAAATCTGCATTATTGAGACAAGTTGCATTGATCGTTTTGATGGCCCAAATTGGTTCGTATGTTCCAGCTGATGAAGCCAAAATAGGATTGATTGATAAAGTCTTCAGCCGGGTTGGAGCTTCAGACAACATCTCTTCTGGGGAATCTACTTTTATGGTTGAGATGAATGAAACCGCCAGTATTCTGAATAATCTCTCCAACAGAAGCCTTCTATTATTGGATGAAATTGGGCGGGGGACCAGCACTTACGATGGAATATCCATAGCATGGTCTATTGCGGAGTTTCTCCACAACCACCCTGCTTTCAAGGCAAAGGTACTGTTTGCCACGCACTACCATGAGTTAAACGAAATGGAAGCGACCATGTCGCGCATCAAGAATTATCACATTTCCATCAAAGAAGTTGGAAATAAAGTAATTTTTATGCGAAAGCTTAAGAAAGGTGGTAGTGAACATAGTTTTGGGATACACGTGGCGGAAATGGCGGGCATGCCGCAAAAAGTCCTGAAAAGAGCAAAGCAACTGCTCGAAGTATTGGAAAAAACCCATGCGAACAATGAATTGGAGAAATCAGCAGGGAAAATTCCGTCAGTACAGGATTTTCAGTTAAGTTTTATTCAGCTTGATGATCCATTGTTACAACAAATAAAAGAAGAGATTTTGAACACGGATATTGAGACGCTTACCCCTGTTGAAGCACTCATGAAGCTCAACGAAATCAAAAACTTGTTAAAGGGGACGAAGCCGGCAGAACGATAAACCGGATAATTTTAAAAAAAACAAGTGAAAAAAGATAAATATATTTTCATGAAATAAAAAAATTTCTACATTTGCAACCGCTTTTGAAGCGCGGGAATAGCTCAGTTGGTAGAGCACGACCTTGCCAAGGTCGGGGTCGCGGGT
>CAZGZO010000341.1:0-2817 GCA_964529695.1 uncultured Lentimicrobiaceae bacterium | reverse complement strand
GCCTGGATAAATTGTAAATATTAATATTGACGCTCGGATTGCGAGAGATTTTGGTGGCCCCAATGTGGTAAAACACATTGAAGATTTAGGATTGAGTATTGATGATCCGTCAAAAACATTTTTCACTTTCGATACTAATCCCACAGGAAGTGATCAGAAATATGCTGCCAGCCAGCAGGTTTTAAGGCTTTTTTCCAGAAAACACGGGATCAAAGTATTTGACATTAACAACGGTATTGGGACACATTCACTGATAAGCGAAGGACTTGTCTGGCCTGGATCGACGGCCGTTACCACTGATTCTCATGCCAATATTTTGGGTGCGGTTGGAGCATTTGGACAGGGGATGGGCGATAAGGATGTGGCAGCCGCTTTTCATCAGGGCAAAGTTTGGTTTAAGGTTCCTTCTTCTGCAAAGATTACTTTAACCGGAGAAATTCCTTCCAATGTTACGGCAAAAGACGTGGTTCTAAATCTGCTCAACCGTTTTGGAGCAAACTCTTTGCTGGGATATTCTGTAGAGTTTTATGGTGAAGCCGTTGAGAAACTTACGTTGGATCAACGAATTACCATTGCATCCATGGGAACCGAAATGGGAGTCATCATACTTCTTTTCCCTCCAAACGATGCCATCATGAAATATTGTGAAGAGAAAACCGGAAGGAAACTTGATAAGATAGCGGCTGATTCTAATGCTAAATATGACAAGGAGTTTACAATTGATGCCAGCGATTTTATACCTATGGTCAGCCGCCCGGGGAAGCCTCATGATACGGTGGATATCAATCTGGAGAAAAAGGTTAAGATTGATTCCGCATTTGTGGGCAGTTGCACCAATGGAAGGATGGAAGACTTGCAGGCTGTGGCCAAAATTCTCAAAAACAGAAAAGTAGCTCCCGGTGTTGTTTTCAAAATTGTACCCACTACAGATGTGATCTGGAAACAATGTCTTGATGAAGGACTTATAGAAATATTTAAAAATGCCGGAGCTTTGGTTTCCAACGCAGGTTGTGCCGGTTGCGCAGCGGGTCAGGTTGGACAAAACGGTCCTGGAGAAGTAACCATCAGTTCTGGAAATCGGAACTTTCCCGGGAAACAGGGAAAAGGACTTGTTTATCTGGCATCACCTGCTTCGGTGGCAGCTTCTGCGGTTGCCGGTTATATTACAACGGAAGATGATATTCCGGAAACTCCTGCTTTGTTTGAGATCGGTGAAGGCTTAGATTTAAAAAAACCTTCACAAGCTCACAAACAGCAGCATGCTGATAATCAGACTGAAGTCAGTGGACGAGTTTGGATTGTTGAAAAAGATAATATTGATACGGACATGATTTTTCATAACCGTTATCTTCAGGTTACGGAAATGGAGAAAATGGGACAGTATATTTTCGATAACCTTGATGGCTATGAAGATTTTGCAAAGAAAGCACAACCTGGAGATATTGTCGTAACCGGAAAGAATTTCGGATCAGGAAGCTCCAGACAACAGGCGGTAGATGGGTTCCTGGCATTGGGAATTCATGCAATCCTTGCAGAATCGTTTGGTGCCATTTACGAGCGAAATGCTATCAATGCAGCACTTCCAATTCTTACTTTCAAATCGTTGGAAGATATTAAATTATCAAATGGTGATATGCTTAAAGTTGACTTTATTACCGGAGAAGTAGTAAATGAAACCAAAGGTTTGTCAACAAAAGTTGAGCCCTTTTCAGAAGTCCAGCTTGAAATTTACCGTAACGGAGGCTTGTTTTAAGATTCTATTTTATTCATCTAAAAGTAAACCTAAAATGTCAAAGCCTGAGATCACAAAAGAAATTCTTATCGAAACATTGGTGGAACAGTTTCCGTTTTCAGTCCGATACCTTATGGAAAAAGGAATTCGTTGCATCATGTGTGGTGAACCGATTTGGGGAACATTGGAAGAAGCTTGTACAGAGAAAAACTTTAGCGCGGAAGATATTGAAGGCATCGTGGCAGAAATGAAATCGCTTGCTGAGAAAGATGATGACAGTCTGCCCGGCACAAAGATTAACGCAGAGAAAATAGAATAACCAATTCAGGGCGAAAGCCTTTGTTTTTGCCAGGTTCCGTCAATTAGATTGTATTCCATCCGGTGGTGCATGCGATGCTGTCCGCCTTGCCAGAATTCAATTTTTTCAGGAATCAATGTATAGCCCCCCCATCGTTCGGGGCAGTGAATGGCTCCGGGAGATTTCAGGAGCCTCTGCCTTTGTTCTTCTAATTCATCAAGGCTTGAAATAGTTTGGCTTTGCTTCGAAACCATAGCACTAATCTGGCTTTCCATCGGACGCTCTTTAAAATAAGCAATCGATAGCTGCCGGCTTTGTTTTACAACCTTGCCTTCAATGCGTATCTGCCTTTCCATAAAATTCCAGAAAAACAACAAACTGGCAAAAGGATTCTGCTCAAGTTCCCTGCCTTTTTTACTTTGATAATCGGTGTAAAAAGAAAATCCGGTGGAAGCATCATAATCTTTTAGCAGCACCACTCGTGACGAAGGTTTGCAATCGGTTCCTGCCGTTGATAAGATCATGGCGTTTGCTTCCGGGATGTTGCTCTTGATGGCTTTTTGTAACCACTCATAAAAAAGAGAAAACGGCTCATCGGGCCAAATGGGCTCAGAAGGATTTTGATTTCCAAAGTCCCTTCTTATATCTGAAAAATTCATAAATCTCAATTCAGTTTTTCAATTGTCCTGACTCAAGGACAAATTTCTTATTTTTGGCAAAAGTAATGGGAAAGAGTGCTCTTTTCAAAGATCAGAAATTTTTTTTCGATTTCTTCACCCTAAAATTG
>CAZGZO010000340.1:0-2829 GCA_964529695.1 uncultured Lentimicrobiaceae bacterium | reverse complement strand
CAAAGACAAAACCATTTCCGATATTTTAGATCTCACAGTTGACCAGGCAATTGATTTTTTCAGCCAGGAAACCAAAAACAATACTCTCGAGAAAAGGATTGTCTCAAAAATACAGCCCCTGCAAGACACCGGATTGGGTTATCTGAAACTCGGCCAGAGTTCCAGTACGCTAAGTGGTGGTGAAGCGCAGCGTATCAAACTGGCTTTCTTCCTGTCAAAAGGTGTTGGCAGCTATCCTACTCTTTTTATTTTTGATGAACCCACAACAGGGCTCCACATTCATGATATCAGCCATTTACTGAATTCGTTGAATGCCCTGATTGAGAATGGTCACAGTATCGTTGTGATTGAACACAATGTGGAAGTCATCAAGTCTGCAGATTGGGTCATTGACTTGGGGCCGGAAGGCGGTGACAAAGGAGGAAAAATCGTCTTTGAGGGAACACCGGACGATTTGGTAAACTGCAAAGAATCCTACACTGGTCAGTTTCTGAAGCATAAGATTTAAATATCTCAGGGGAACGAAAACAGCTTCCAAGGGAAAAACCGCCTTTCAAGACAATAATCCAAAGAATTTTGGTCCAAATTAGGAACTACTTTGCAGTAAGACAACCTGGCATCAAAAAGAAAAATTAAAACCCTCTAAAGCCTGAAAACAAAACGTAAAGTCTAAAACTAATTGTAGTATATTTGCGTAAATATAAACCCTATAATCAATTAGTTATGATCAAACACGGTAAAATCCTGATCACTGCCACATTACTAATATCAGTATTATTTACATCTTGTAAAAAGAATTCTGAAGGACCTACTACTCCAAGCGACAAATACCTCGTATCTTACAATCAGGTTAAGATTATTTCGAAACTTGAGGTTGATGCAACCTTTGCTTATCTATCTATTTTATATCCCGATGCTAAAACAATTAGAGAACAGGCAATAAGTGGAGTTAAAGTTTACAAGATTACTTATAACACTACTTTTCAAAACCAGCCTATTATTGCTTCCGGCCTGGTTTGCGTTCCAACCGGCTCCGCAACATACCCAATGATCAGTTTTCAAAACGGGACCATTACTCTTCATACCGATGCCCCGACTGTCGCTTCCGATACAAGCGAAATGGGTAAACTATATAAGTTTCTTGAAACCGCTTCCTCTACTGGTTTTGTAATTGCAATTCCTGATTACATCGGATTTGGCTCCACATCAAACACGTTTCATCCGTACCTTGACAAAGCATCAACAATTCCCTGCGTTGTTGATATGATTAGGGCAACAAAAGAATTAATGGATTCTCATAACTTAAATATTCAATTGAATAATAACTTGTATATCACCGGTTACTCAATGGGAGGCTGGGCAACACTTCAGCTTCAAAAAGCAATCGAAACAAATTATTCAAGTGAATTTAACTTGAAGGCAAGTGCATGTGGGGCTGGACCATACAACCTGAATTTTATAAACAACTACATTCTGGGGTTAACAAATTACCCGATGCCTTATTTTATGGGCTACATGTTAAATTCATATACAAAGCTCGGAGAAATCACAAACAATATTTCCGATATTATTAATGAACCTTATGCATCTAGAATACCGAATCTTTATGATGGGACTTATTCAGGAGACGAAATCAACAGCCAGTTAACGACTTCTGTTGATAGTTTATTTACAGATGCTTACAGAAATGGATATCAGGGCAATTCCGAATTCTCGTCGGTTAGACAAACTTTGTCGGATAATAGCATTAGCGCATGGAACATATCAACACCCTTAACCCTGCTTCATGGCCAAGCCGATACATTTGTGCCGGTTCAGGTTTCTCAAAATTTGTATAACGATTTCCTCAACCTGGGAGTTAGTTCTAGCATGGTTCACATGGTCACCTTTCCCAACATCGGCCACTCGGAAGGGATTATTCCTTCTGAAATATATGCTATGAATTGGTTCATCCAGATAAAAGACGGAGTCACTAAATAAAAGATAATTCTGATCGCAAGGTAAATTATTAAACATCAAAGTATTACACTAATTTAAATCTATTTCTAGATAAAGGAGATGTACGCAAGTCCTGGTATGAAATAATAAAGAATCTCACACGAAATCCAGTCTCAAAAACGGCCTAAACACCGTCTTTCTGCTTCACAAAATTTCCTATTTTTGCTTGGAATTTCTAATAGGCTTGGAAATTTTGATATTTATGAAATTCATTGAAATAGGACATTACAGCAGAATTTCTTCCTAAAAATTATAAAGCATAAATTAATATGGATCGGGCAACAAACCGTGAAAAAGTTTTGAAATCATTGGAAGCGCTTGAAATTCCATTTGAAATTTACGAACATCCGCAGTTAGACACCATTGAGATTGCCCTTCCCTATTGGGAAAAGATTGATGCTATGCATTTCAAAAACCTGTTTTTCAGAAATCACAAAGGAAACAAGCATTTTCTCGTGATTGTCAGAGACACTGCGCCTTTTGAAATCCACAGTTTGGAGAAAAAACTAAAACAGGGAAAACTGAGCTTTGGCTCTGAAAAAAGGCTTCTGAAATATCTGGGTGTTAAACCCGGTTCGGTCTCTCCCTTTGGATTGCTGAATGATGAAACCCATCATGTTCATTTGTTTTTGGACCGTGAGATGAAAGAAGCAGAAAAGGTAAGTTTTCATCCCAATGACAACACCGCAAGTGTCGTTATAGCATTCCAGGATTTACTGAAATTTTTGGACCACATGGGAAATTCATTTGAATTTTTTAACCCGGAAAACGCAAATTAAAAATATAATATATGGACAAGCTTGGAATAAATGTAAATTCGGAAATTGGCAG
>CAZGZO010000339.1:0-2837 GCA_964529695.1 uncultured Lentimicrobiaceae bacterium | reverse complement strand
GATAAATAAGCGGCATCTCCACATTCTCAAATACGTTGATTTCATCAATCAGGTTGAAACTCTGAAACACGAACCCGATGTTTCCTTTGCGAAGCCTCGTACGGTCTTTTTCTTTCATATCGGCGACCTCGGTGCCATTGAAATTGTAGCTGCCTTTTGTCGGGTTGTCAAGCATCCCGATAATGTTTAAAAAGCTTGTCTTCCCGCATCCGGAGGGCCCCATAATGGCGACAAACTCACCGTCATTTACTTTTATATCCACCCCGTTTAACGCATAGGTTTCCACTTCTTCCGTGCGGAAAACTTTTACTAAATTTTTTGTTTCAATCATAGCCGTATTATTTATTGTTTTGTTTCAATTAATTTTTCAAATCTTCATTCTTTTAATAAACCTTTCAATTACCTGTCATTCATATCGCAATGCCTCAACCGGATTCTGTGTCGCTGCTCTCCAGCTCTGTAAACTCATCGTCAACAGCGCAATTCCCAACGCCAATATTCCCGCCAGAGCAAAAATCCACCAACTTAATCCTGTTTTGTATGCAAAGCTTTCAAGCCATCGCTGCATGGCATAATATGCAACGGGAACAGCGATCATGAAAGCAATCAGAACCCATTTTACCAAATCTCTCGTAAATAGTTTTATTATTTCTGATACTGAGGCTCCGTTCACTTTCCGAATGCCGATTTCTTTGGTACGGCTTTTGAGCAGCAGCAGGGTTATTCCGAATAAACCTAAAATAGAAATCAAGATAGAAATACCCGTAAAAATTAGGAGAATAGAGATTGTTTGCTTCACATTGTGGTATAAACTTTGGATCTGTTTGTTCAAAAAGAAATAATTAAAACGTTCATTAGGAACCACTTTGTTCCATGTTTTCTTTATTTGTTTCAGCGTCTCGGAGATATTACCAGGGCGGAGTGCGATAGACAAGACATAGAAATCGGACGGATGTTGTTTGGAAATAATGAGTGGCGGTATTTTTTCATAAATAGATGATATCTGAAAATCCTTTACAACACCGACCACTTTGTAATTTTTCCCGCCTCTAAAAATGGTTTTCCCGATAGGGTTTTTCCAGCCCAATTGCCTGGACAGTGTTTCGTTTATTATAAACGACTTGATGTCTGTGTCTCTTTCTGGCCCGAAATCTCTGCCTTTGAGTAGTTTAAGGTGGTAAGTATCGAAAAAACGATCGTCAACATACATGGCATCATAAAGTTGCCATTCGTCGCTTCCTTCTGGCCTGTATCCGTTTCTGGTATCTTCAAGCCCCGGAATTCCTGCGGAGGCAGTGGCATTTATTACTCCGGGTAATTTTAAAAGTTCTGTTATCAATGGTTTTCTCTTGGTTCCAATTTCTCCATTTACGATTTCGATGATGTTTTCGGCTTTGAATCCAAGGTCCTTATTTAGAGCAAAATTCAGTTGTTTGTATACGATCAGAATGGAAGCGATCAGTGTAATGGAGATAAAAAACTGAAAAGCAGAAACTGCTGTAATTTTTCTATTCCTGAAAGGCAACGCAGTTAAAACGGGTTGTGTTTGACCTTTTCGGGTTCCATGGAACAAGAGATAAAGGAATAATCCGGAAATAATGCTGATAAATAATAGGATAGGGATCAGCTCGGGAAGGCTTTTGTACAGCTGAGAAACAATGAAGACATTGGAAAACAAAAGTCCTATGTTGTTTCGAAAAAGCATTAAAACGAGAATGGCAATACCGCCCGCGAAAAAAAACAGCACTATTGATTCAATAACCAGTTGTTTCATAATGCCAAACTCACTGATCCCAAGATACTTTTTAATCCCAAATTCTTTTGAGCGAAGCGCAAGTGTCCCGCTGGAAATGAAAAGATAATTGACGATGGCAATCAACAAAACAAGAAGGCCAATACCAAATAGGATCATGATATTGGTGTAGGATTTTTTGGGGAATGAATCCCAATCAACATTGGAATGTAAATGTATTCGTGTGATGGGTTCCAGTTCAAATTGGGTGAACCATCCGGTGCCCTTATTTGCTTTATTTACCTTTTCCCAGAGAAGCTTTGGAATCTGGCTTTTAACTTCTGCTAATTGATTGGCGTTATAAAGTTTTATAAAAGTTGTAGCTTCCATGCCTCCGTTCCAGGAAATGTAAACACCGGGTGCTTTTATGAGTGATTCTATCGGGAGCACGATATCAAAACGAATGCTGGAATTTACAGGAGGGTTATCGGCAATGCCTGTTACAACACAGGATTTGTTATTGCAGGTAATTGTAGCGCCCACCGGGTTTTGATTTCCAAACAATCGGTGCGCAATATTTGCCGTCAGCACGATACTTTTGTTGTTGGTCAGCGTGGTGGACGGGTTTCCCAGTTTTAGTCCAAAAGAAAAGAACTGGAAGAAATTGGCATCAGCATAAAGCGATTGTTTCACTGAGATGATTTTATCCCCATATTTAAGAGAAAGTTTCTGATAGCTTTGCCTTAGCCGGCAATAATCCTGAATTTGGGGAAATGCTTCCTTCATAGCGGGGCCGACAGGAACCCGGACCACAGGTCCGATTTCTTTCTTTTTGGGGCTGGTGGATATTTCACTTACTCGGAATATCCTGTTTTTATCAGTATGAAACTGGTCAAATGAAAATTCGAAACTCACGTAAAGGAACAACGCTATTGAACAAGCCAATCCAAGTATCAATCCAAATAAATTAATAAAGGAATAATATTTGAACCTCATGAAACTCCGGAATATAGATTTTAACAGGTACATCGTTATTATGTTGTTCTATAGCTATTTAAATATCAATCTTTTACTATTCCCGTAATTTTCATAATCAGAAGTTACA
>CAZGZO010000338.1:0-2858 GCA_964529695.1 uncultured Lentimicrobiaceae bacterium | reverse complement strand
TTTTCAGAATCAGTAATGAATGAAACATCAGTATTAACGGATAACACAGTAGTAAAAAGCACATTACGGGTAGTGTCTGTTAGGATGGAAATCCCCGTTCGAATTACGATTTATAATTTATTTTGTCTGTTGTGTATAATGGTTGCTTACTTTTGCCGGAAATTTTAATCAAATTGCCTTGGGAATCAATTCAAAAACTGAAAAGAAACACTTTGGCAGGCAATTTGTAAAGAAAATGGCTTGTTATTTGCAAAATATATATATTTGAACCTTATTGATCTGACTGAACTATCAGGTTAACTGGAAGAAGGATAAAACGACCAAAACATGATCAAAGGAACACCGGCGCAGTACAAAGTGAGCACTGATATATTGCCTTCTCACGAAGAGGATAAAATACCTTTTGTTACAAAATGGGATCAGCTGGAAACATTTATAGAAAAGGTGTTTTCGGATAAAAAACAAAATGCCATCGATATTTTATTGCAGATAAGCAGAATGCTTGCAAACCATGGCGAACTCCACTATACCAATTTTGGCGGCGATCACGAAGAGCTGAAAAAAATCTACAACAAGGACCTGCAGAAGCGGATCCAGTTTGCCAGCGAAAAAATCGGTCTGAACTTTACGTTGGGTCAACAACAAAACATTTACCGCCAGGACATCAGTCGCGAATTTGTTACGCGCAGCTATGCCAAACGCATGCTCGACCTGCACAATCCCAAAATCTATCCGCCCCACTCTTTAAGCTACAAAACACTTTATCATTTTATGTTTGAGGATTTCATACTGGGCATTACCAACCAAAACGGATTAAAATATTTTCAGGCAAGCTATCAATTGGTCTGATTCTTCCCACCGTTGCTATAACCGGGGTTGAATTCTTTAGGAGTCAAATTTCTTTTACACTTATTTCTCAATTTATTTTGACGTAATTTCATCCTGAATATCAACACTTTAAAAGACAGCATCGTTTCTTGCAATTTCCTTTAGATTCCGGTTCTATGTTTGCTTCATTATTCATATAAAAAAATCAAACATGAAAAAGAACACATTTATCTTAGCCGCATTGCTGATGGCTTTCAGCTTTACCGCTTACAGTCAGAGTCGGGTTCCTGCCGTAGTAAAAACTGCTTTCAACAAGAAATTCCCCAACGTGAAAAAGGCGCACTGGGCTATGGAAGGGAAAACAGAATGGGAAGCCGAATTTAAAATGAACGGGAAAGACATGTCGGCCAATTTCGACCTGCAGGGAAACTGGAAAGAAACCGAAACCAATTTAAAAGACACCCGCCTTTCGATGAAAGCCATGGAAACACTGAGCAGCCAATTTCCGGGTTACACCGTAAAAGATGTTGCTTTTACAGAAACTCCGAAATACAGCGCTTATGAAATTGTGATCGAAAAGGGGGAAAGCAAACTGGAAGTCACCATCGATAAACAAGGAAATTTAATCGGTAAGGAAAACGCCGCTGATGAAAACGATTAAATCATTAAAGTGTTTAATAAGATGACTTTCACTTTTTTTAACATGTTTTAACCCATATTTCCCGGTAAGGGTTTGTGTTTCTTATATCCACAAAACCAAAAAAACTATCTTTGTCTTACCGTATTATAAAGGCGAAAGATATCCGGTTTCTTATCCAATGTAATTATTTATGAAAAAAAAGGCATCTTATTTCCCTGTAGGAGTAAGAAACATTTTAAAGAAGAAATCTTTCTGCAGAGGATTTCTTCTTTTAATGTTATTTGTGTCTGCCCCTATTTTAAAGGGGCAAACCCTTTTACAGGAATATGTTGACAGTGCACGGTTGAATAGTCCGGCTATCGTTCAGCTGAAAAAGCAAATCCAAATCCTGGAGCTGGAAAAGAAAAGTATTAAAGCTACCTACAAGGCACCAAAAGGTTATCTATCATCGGAAGTGGACCTGACTCCATACTTTAATAACAATGGGGATCTGTTTTCAACCAACCCATCTTCCAAGGCTATTGGTTATGATGTTGCCGTTACCAACGGCGGGCTTTATTCTGCGCTGATGAATGTTGATGTGCCTGTGTTTGTGAAGAAGACTACTGCCAATGCGATGAACTGGCAGGAGCAGCAAATAAATGCGTTAAAAATTCAACTTAAGAATTCAGATTTTGCCTTGCAACAACAAATTGCAGGTTTGTATTACAATGCTCTCAGCGCTCAGCTGGCCTACCATACTCAAAAGGAAAGTGTAAAATTAATGTCCCATGAAGTAAAGCTGCTGAATGTTCTAACGCGGAAAGGGCTCTATAAAATTGTTGATTTTGAACTTTTGAAGACGAGCCTTTTTTCCGATTCTATCAAGATGAAGAATATGGCAATTACTTTCCAACTACAACTGATGCAGCTTAAAAGTTTTTGTGGTATCACCGATTCTTCCATCAACAAACTTCAGATGGAAGACATGGCGCTGTCCACACCCCGAAATAAGAATTCGGTTTACCTGTTACCCTATACCAATGACAGCCTGACGGCTGTGGCCGAAAACAAGCTCTTCAACAATCGTTATGAGCCATCGGTAACTTTTTATTCCAACGCTGGACTAAATGCTGTGCAATTGCCGGGAATTCAACATAATTTTGGATTGGGAGTCGGACTCAGACTTACTTATACACTTTTTGACGGCAGGCAAAAGCAGGTGAACAAGGCTCAAAGCCTCATTCGAATCAACCAGGCATCCGAGCTTAAAGAGCTTAAATCAAAAGACATTCAACTGAAAAGGGTGGAATTATTAAAAGCCATCGAAGGAACCAGGAAGAGTTTACAGCAACAGGGGAAACTTACGAAAGATTATCAAAATCTTATTTCCCTTTACAAAACGGAAGTT
>CAZGZO010000337.1:0-2884 GCA_964529695.1 uncultured Lentimicrobiaceae bacterium | reverse complement strand
AGCGTTTTTCTCTGATCCAATTCCAGGCCCTTTCGGATACAGCGATAATCACAACAGCTATCAAACCTGCCAGGGCTCTTTTAATTTCATCGTCAGTAGAAAAATTACCTCTGCCCATTCTTCTTCCAGTCATTGAGCCTTGCCCAACCGGATGTGTTTGATTAAATTCAGACATATTGACCTCCTTTATTAATGATTGATTCATTCTATTTTAATCCGTAATTAAGTAGTCTTCCATCACCAAACTCTCCACGGGAATTTTATTTCTTCCATTCCCCTATCAATTTTTTCGTCTTCTGTCGCATTGCTGCATTTTCCTTATTTCTGTCCTGTTTGAGAACCTTCTTCTTCAGAACTTTTCCATCAAGTTTTGGCAAGTCCTGATTATTTAACGATCAACCCATTTATAATTTTATAAAACCGCAACATCACCTTTATTTCATGCCTAATATTTTATAAATCAGTAATCCATTACAAAGATAATGAACTATTGTTCATTTAAATCATCATTCTCCTGTTTTTTTATTTTTAATTTAACCATAAATTTTCATAAATAACGAAAGCCAAAATGTCTTTAGGATTATTAGACCTGCTTTAAAATCCGAACAAAAAACCCGGCATTCCCCAATGCCGGGTTTCACGAACCAAATCACAACCAGATTCTCAGGCCGGCTGTATAATTTCATGGAAATACATAGCAAAAGATCGATACAAAAAGTGAGTCCATTTTCCAAACGGAACAATAATCAAAGCCCATTGAACCAGCACGATAAGTTGAATTATATAAATCCACACATTATTTTCAAGCAAATCCAAATCTATGAACATCCGAACAATAAAGGCAGTTAAACCCATCAGGAACAACCAAATGACAAAAAACCAATCGCTGGGTTGCGAATGTTTACTAATCTCTTTATCTTTTTGAATACGACGCCTTACAAAATCAAAAGTAACCACAAAAATCACGGCACTTTCAACATACCCCAATAGAATGATAAACATACTTTGCGTTGAAAACCAATCAAGGAACACGGTAGTAAATAACAGGCTCAAGTATCCCAACACGAGGATAAAATGCTCGAACCAGCGAAACTGATTGTCATCGCAACCCAGGGTGCGTTTTTGCGTAAACATATGAACTATGAGTACACTTATGGCTTTGAAATAGCCAGAAACAGGGGCTTTGGCTTCATTCTTATGAACCGTTAACCACCACATATGCATGATGTTGGGCAGTAAAATTACAACGAAAACGAAAGAAATAGCAGCCAGTTCGAAAAGATGTCCGTAATGCATAATCGTACCGAGGTGAAACTGCTCGGAAGCGCCAAACCAAATTACTACCGCAGCCAAAAGAACAAAAGCTGTAATTGTTATTGTTAACGATTTATAAAGCAATCCCGATAAACCGGTCCAGTCGTATTTTGCAATAAGCCAACGGCGAAGTGACATCATCAGTTCACCGGGATCAGCTTCTCTCGGGCAGGTAGTGCTGCATTCGCCACAATAATAGCAAAGCCAGGGATCAAGCGAAGCTTGAATTTCACTTTCCAGACCCAGTACACTATAGCGTACCATTTTTCTTGGAAATGAATTATTCTCATCCGACAAGGTACAAACTGCTGTACAATTTCCGCAATTGTAGCAGGCGTTAGGGTCAAATGCTCCATATTTTCTTAATTCGTCTGTAAACTCAGGATTTATCCTTGCCATTGCTCTTTATTTTATAATAAAAATATTCGTCATTATCGTCAATTTCATCAGTTTCCACGAATCCGTATTTCAACAAACTCATTAGTTGAAACATCACTTCATCTGTCGGCAATCCTAATATCTCCGAAAGTTGCGGAATAGTCTTCGCTCCTTCCTTCAAAACTTTTATTAACTGGTTTTTGGTTTTAGTAAAATATTTTAGCTGTTCCGTTACCTCTCGCGGGACAGTTCTCGTTCCTTTCAGGAATTTTGCTGTTTTGCCTTTTTCTGCGTCCATGACCGTTTAAGCTTTATAAATTAAACTATCAATCATGCTTTCCATTTCCTTATCCGACAACCCGATGAGATTCAATGCATTTTCAGGACAAACCGGTAAACACATACCGCAACCTTTGCACACCGAACTGTTCACTTTTGCAATGAGCTTCCCATTGCTTTGAATTTTTTCGAAAGCACTGTACGGACAAACTTCTTCGCATGCACCACACCATGCGCATTTCGATTCATCCACTGTCGCTATGGTTGGTTCCAGCGCCAGCTCACCGGATGCTACCAGGGCAAAAGATTTGGTAGCTGCGGCCAAAGCGGAGTTCATCGATTCCATGATATTCTTCGGCCCCTGGCTGGTTCCCGCGATGGTGATCCCATCGATTACCGTTTCCACAGGACGCAGTTTCATATGAATTTCGTTGAAAAATTGATCCCTGCCCTTGGGAACCTTCAACAGGTTACCGATGGAGTTATCCTTACGGGGCACCATTCCCGTAACCAATACAACCAAATCAGCAACCACTTCCAGTTCTTTTTTAGAAGTCAGAATATCGTTGATTTTCACAATGGTTTGTCCCCCTACTTTTTCTACAGTGGGCGGATGATCTTCAAAAGATTGCAGGTAAATATCACCCAGACGGGAAGACTCGTCATACCAGACTTCCGCTTTCCCGTAGGTTCTGATCCCCCTGTTAAAATGATAGTTATGAATACCTTTGTATTTCCGCTTTATTTTGATGGATGTATGAATACAGGAAGAGCAACAATACCGGGAGCAGTATTTGTTTTCTCCGTCAACCTGGCGGCTTCCCACACAATAGATGTAAGCGATGTTTTTTATCTCTTTTCCTTTGTAAGTCAGTTGACCGTCGCTGTAATGAACAATTCGTTTGAACTGCGG
>CAZGZO010000336.1:0-2885 GCA_964529695.1 uncultured Lentimicrobiaceae bacterium | reverse complement strand
TTTTACACTTTTCAGGACACCAAAAGCAAAGAAATTTAACTTCCCGTCGAGATACTACGACCCGCAAAAAGAGGAATGGGAAAAAAGAAAAGCTGAATTGGGCTATGATTCCAAATTTAGTCGAGATGAAAAAATCCGCCTACAAATGTCAAAACGCTGGGAAAGAAAAAGTATCGGAACCAGTAATTACAGCAGGATTATATCATATTCCGTTTATGCCATTTTTATTATAGGTGGTCTTTACGTGATTTTCTTCACGAATCTGATTGAGAACTTTCTTACACTTTTTGGAGTTGGAGTAAAATAATCGGGGTCTATGTCTAACATTATCAAGCTTCTTCCTGATTCAGTAGCCAATCAGATCGCTGCCGGTGAGGTTATTCAAAGACCGGCTTCTGCGGTAAAAGAACTGCTTGAGAATTCGGTTGATGCCGGAGCCTCAGAGATTCATCTTGTAATAAAAGATGCCGGAAAAACACTTATTCAGGTTACTGATAATGGTTGTGGGATGTCTGCCATTGACATTCGTATGTGTTTTGAAAGGCACGCCACCTCAAAAATTACCAAAGCCGATGACTTGTTTTCTATCCATACGCTGGGATTCCGTGGTGAGGCCATGGCTTCTATTGCAGCAATTGCACAGGTGGAAATCAAGAGCCGCCCAAAAGATGATGAGTTAGGAAGTTGCTTGCGTATAGAAGGTTCAAAAGTGGTAAACCAGGAACCTTGCTCCTGCCCTTTTGGCACAACAATTATGGTTAAGAATCTCTTTTTTAACGTGCCTGCAAGGAGGAACTTTCTGAAATCGTATAATGCTGAAACACGTCATATTCTTGAAGAATTTAATCGTGTGGCATTGATAAATCCGGAGATCAGTTTTACGCTGGAACATAATGGTAAACCCGTTTACAATCTTGTAAAAGGAAGCCTCAAATCCAGGATAGTGGCAATCTTTGGAAAAGTTTATGATCAGCGTTTGCTTCCTGTCTCCCAAAAAACGGACATTTTAAATATTGATGGTTTTGTCTTGAAACCTGAATTTGCAAAAAAGACAAGGGGAGAACAATATTTCTTTGTAAATGAACGATATATAAAGCACGCTTATTTGAACCATGCTGTGATGAATGCATTTAGCGAATTACTTCCCGGCGATTCATTTCCGTCTTATTTTATCAATATTGAAATAGATCCTTCTGACATTGATATCAATATACACCCCACCAAAACAGAAGTAAATTTTAAGGATGCAAAATATGTATATGCAGTCCTGCAGGCAGCTGTGAAACAATCGGTAGGGATGCATAACCTCACTCCTACCATTGATTTTGATGTGGATCCCAGTATTGAAGCTGCTTTTCAAAATCCTGCAAAAGGCATTGTTAAACAACCCGAGATAAAGGTTAATCCTGATTACAATCCTTTTGAAACTGAAAAAAGTTCTGCTTATCGAGAAAGCAGCCATTTCAAAAGAGACAGATCGGTTAAGAACTGGGAAAAAATATATGCTCCGGTTTCCAGTGAGAATAAAGAGCCTGAAAATAATGACATCCCCAATGGAATCGCTTACCAGCCAGGCCATACGCCTGAGTCATTTTTTCAGGTTCAACGAAAATTTATTGTTTGTAATGTGCGTTCAGGAATGATGTTGATACACCAGCAAAAAGCCCATGAACGGATTCTTTATGAACGTTTTTTGAAACAGATGGAAGGCAGAGAGCAGCCTTCTCAGCAGCAGCTTTTTCCTGTGGAGCTCCATTTTTCACCGGAGGATGCCTCTATCGTAACAGAGCTCACAGATTTTCTCAAAACAATTGGATTCATGTTTGAAACGGTTGGAACAAACCAATTTATAGTGAAAGGAATTCCTGCAGATTTAAAAGACGACAACATTCAATTGAGTTTGGAGAAAATTATAGAAGATTATAAAAAACAAAGTACAGAGTTGGCAAAAGATAAGTCGATTCGCTTGGCTAAAGCCATGGCTACCCGTTTATCCATTCGTTCTGGCGAAAGCCTTACCAAAGAAGAAATGGCAGATCTTTTTGACCGACTCTTTGCGTGTCAGGTACCGGAACAAGCCCCTGATGGCGATAAAATTGTAGGGATCGTGACAAATGAAACTTTGGAAGGATTTTTGAGGTAATTTAGGCTCTGAAATTTCTTTCCATAAAGGAAAAAGGATTTATTCACAAATTAATAATAGAAGATGCAGCAGTATAGACCGACAGGATTTAAGCTTCTACCACCGGTAGTTAAAAATCTGTTGATTATCAATATTCTGATATTTTTAGCTACGCTTGCTTTAAGGAAATATAACATTGATTTAATCGGAATGTTTGGGCTTCACTACCCAGCTGCTTCCAATTTCAGGTTTTATCAGTTCTTCACTTACATGTTTCTGCATGGTGGCTGGGAGCACATCGCATTTAACATGTTTGCTTTGTGGATGTTTGGTTATACTGTGGAAAATGTCTGGGGCGGAAAGAAATTCCTGATTTTCTATCTGATTACAGGTCTGGGTTCAGCGGCAGTTTATCTTATCTGGATTCATATAAAACTGGCTCCAAATCTAGATGCTTTGAATCAGCTTATTAGTCACCCTACTATTAACGGTTGGAATGCTTACTATACAAAATATGGCATACATATCGGAGCAATTAACCCTCTAATCACGCAAAATGATATTTCGCTTTTTAATAAAAATATGGCGTTGTTGGGCCAAGGACAAGCTGGCGGAAATATTATACAACAGATTATCACATTCCTTTCCAATTACCGGACGGAGATGTTGAACCAGATGGTTGTAATTGGTGCATCGGGTGCTATATTCGGCTTGTTGCTGGCATTTGGAATGATGTTCCCCAATACACGGATATATCTGTATT
>CAZGZO010000335.1:0-2901 GCA_964529695.1 uncultured Lentimicrobiaceae bacterium | reverse complement strand
TTGAGCTATGATATTGTGAAAGCGCATGGTGGGGAATTGAAGGTTGAGTCCAGTGAAGGCGAAGGAAGTACATTTTTTATAGAAATACCTGTAAATCATTAAACAGCGAACCAATGAAATATTTCAAAATCATCCTCCCTCTTCTTTTTATCACCCAGCTTTGCCAGGCTCAGGATACTACAGTAGTGCTTTCGAAAAACATGGTAGGAAAAGCTACGGATCAAATTGATTTAGGAAAATTGGATGGATGGATATTCAAACAAGGAAACGATACCGGTCTTGCAAAAATAAATAGGGATACCACAGGCTGGAAACAATTAAATCCCGATCAATTATCTTCAAAATATGCTGATAAAAATGGCAGAGTTGAAGGTTGGTTTCGTTTAAAAGTAAAATTCGACAGCTCGTTACTCAATAAACAAATAGGTTTTGAATTTGCAGACTGGGCGGCATCCGAATTTTATATTGATGGGAAATTAGTGACCAGGAGAGGCAATACAGGGGAGTATGGAACGGCTTTCCGCGAATATAATCGGAATTCAGATCCAATATTTATGCGGTTTCAAACAGCCGGGCCACATATTTTCAGCATTCACTTTGTCGGGTATTTGTCCTCGTTTCCCCCGTATGAATTAAAGGCTCAGTCAGCACGTGAAATGTATAGTCTTCTTGGGCCAAATTATAACACCACTTCATTAAAATTTTCTACAGCCCTAAAAAATTTCTACAGTTTATGGATGATTGTTTGTGCTGTTCTGGCTGTTCTGTTCTGGTTGTTACTCATTCAAAATCCACAGGAAAAAAATCTTTTCTGGATTGCACTTTATACCAGTGTTTTCGCCATATTTATTTACGCGTGGGATAGTATATCTAATATTGGGATAACTTTTAAAGCCTATACCATTTATCACATTATCGGGGAATTTCTCCTGGTTGGTTCCTTGTGGTTGTTTTTACCCCTGCTTATAATCAAAGTCTTCAAAAGAAAGGTAAGCGGTAAACTGATCTGGGTTCTCATTATATTATATATACTCACTGTTATAAGTTACTTTTTATTAAAATCTTCTTCATTAATTTACCAATCTACCGAATTTATTTCCCTAATTTTTGTTTTAGGAATTTGTTTTTATTACACCATAACTTCATGGAAAAACCTGAAGGGAGCCCAATGGGCTATTGTGGTAGGGTTAATCTTGTCGGCGTTTTCTTTATTAGTCGAATGGTCATTATTGGCAATTTTTAAAAGTCTCAATACTTCATTCGATTTCAACGTATTATTTAGCTCCGTCTATGTCCTTGCTTTTCCTCTTTCTTTATTGGTTTATGTCTCTATGCGCTTTAAAGAGATTATTAATGAAGTAAAGTTAAATGCCAACCGGGTAGTCGAACTTTCGGAAGAAAAAAAAATACAGGCTGAAAATCAGCAAAAGGTGCTACAGGCTGAAGTAGCCCGACAAACTGCAGAGTTGCGCCAAACATTGGACAACCTGAAATCTACCCAATCACAGCTCATCCAATCCGAAAAGATGGCCAGCCTTGGTGAACTCACCGCCGGTATTGCCCACGAAATCCAGAATCCTCTCAATTTCGTGAACAACTTCTCGGAAGTGAGCACGGAACTTCTGGAGGAAATGAAAGAGGAAATTAAAAATGGTAATTTCGACGAAGTAAAAGTTATATCAGCAGATTTAAACCAGAATCTTGAAAAAATTCTTACCCACGGACGACGAGCAGATGGAATTGTAAAAGGAATGCTTCAGCACAGCCGGGGCAGCAGCGGCGAAAAGCTTCCCACCGATATCAATGCGCTGGCCGATGAATATTTACGTCTCTCCTATCATGGACTAAGGGCCAAAGACAAATCCTTCAATGCAGATTTTAAGCTGGAAGTTGATAAATCCATACCAAAAATTGAAATCGTTCCGCAGGATATCGGACGGGTTTTACTGAACCTCATCAACAATGCGTTTTATGCTGTTTCGGAAAAAGCAAAACAAAATCCTGATGGGTACAAACCCTCGGTAATTGTAAGTACAAAAATTCAGGATGATCAGATAGTAATACGTGTTAAAGACAACGGAAATGGCATTCCTGATTCGGTCAAAAAGAAGATTTTCCAGCCGTTTTTCACCACCAAACCCACGGGACAAGGAACTGGTCTGGGGTTGAGTTTGAGCTATGATATTGTGAAAGCGCATGGTGGAGATTTAAGGGTAGAAACTAAAGTGGACAAAGGAAGCTCATTTCTTATCGAATTGCCTGTAAAACAAATAAATACTAAGTAGAACTAAATGATATAAAACTATATTTTAAAAACTGTTCATTAACTAAATATTAAAATCATGGCAACAAAAGTAATTGTATTAGGCGGTGGCGTTGCAGGTATGAGCGCGGCCCATGAACTTGTAGAAAGAGGATTTGAAGTAGAAATCTATGACAAACATCGAATCTATGTCGGAGGCAAGGCCAGAAGCCTCAATGTGCCCGAAACCAATAAGATAAAAAAAGACAAATACCTGCCCGGAGAACATGGATTTCGCTTTTTCCCCGGATTTTATAAGCATGTTATAGATACCATGAAAAGAACGCCTTTTGGTGACCAATCAAAAAGTGTATTTGACAATCTTACCGAGGTGAACCGCGTAGGTATTTACCGATCCGGTAAAAAAGACATTGAAACCATTGTCAATTTTCCGGAGTCTTTTGCCGACATCAAAACTGCAATTGCAACCTTTCATTCCAACACAGGATTGACAAAAGAAGAAGAAGATTTTTTTGTAAAGAAACTCTGGCAACTGATGACCACCTGTTTCGACAGGAGACTGAGTGAATATGAAAAAATCGGATGGTGGGATTTTTTGGAAGCGGATCGTTTTTCATCAACTTACCGGTCATTGCTGG
>CAZGZO010000334.1:0-2911 GCA_964529695.1 uncultured Lentimicrobiaceae bacterium | reverse complement strand
TGCTTATCGCGAAATGGCCAAGAAATATCATCCCGACCTGGTATCCCATTTAGGTGAGGATATTCAAGGTGCTGCGGAGAAAAAATTCCAAACTGTAAACGAAGCCTACGAAGCCATTAAAAAGGAGCGTGGGTTTAAGTAATCTTTCTTATGCCCTGGGTTTAAACCCGGGGTTCATTGACGAGATGGCTAATAAATATCTTGGGTTTCAACCCAGGAATCAGATTTTACCTTTTTAAATGCCGGTCGATTTCTCGCTTGGAGTCCTTTTTTTTCAGATCTTCACGTTTATCGTAGTGATGTTTCCCCTGAGCAAGACCAATCTCAAGTTTTGCCAAGCCGCGGTCATTGATGAACAAAACAAGGGGAACGATGGTAAGCCCTTTTTCTTTGACTTTAATGAACAACTTTTTGAGCTCTCGTTTGTTTAAGAGCAGTTTGCGATCACGCTTTGCAAGATGGTTGTTGTAGGTTCCGTAATTATACTCAGCTATATGCATACTTCTTACGAAAAGCTCTCCGTTTTCGAATAGACCGTAAGCATCTGACAGACTGGCTTTCCCGTTACGGATGGATTTGATTTCTGTTCCGGTCAGGACAATGCCTGCCACAAACTTTTCAAGTATCAAATACTCGAAAGTGGCCCTTTTGTTCTTAATCCGTATGTTGTTCATTCCCATAACCACAATTGTGGTGCAAAGATAAGGAAAGAAATTTCCGAAAAAATGATTCTCTGTTTTTTGAGTACTAATGACGGACTTTTGTAAAATGTTGTAAAGTAGAGAAATATAAAATTTCAAAACACAATAAACAAATTCCAAACAAAGATTCAATAATCAAACTCAAAATTCCAAACCATCAATACACCCTTTCGATATTTGAATTTTTGTGATTGGAATTTATTTGAGATTTGGGATTTGCAGATTGGAATTTCTTGTCATCTCACCATGTGTGCACCTTTCCCCGGGGTCTTGAATACGAAAAGACTTTGTAAAATAAAAGAGAAAATTTCCTAACGGCTTTCACTGAAAATATCTGTTTTTATATACGTGCTTCCCGTAAGTTTTATTTAAGATTATTTTTTAAAAACGATTATAAGTAAATAAAAATCAATTATATATAACTATTTTTTATTAAAAACAATTTGTACTAAACAGACAGCAAGGTTCATACATACCTTAAGATTTACTATCTTTGTGCATAATTTTTATTAAATCTAAATAAAAATGTCCCACTATCTAAAACAAGGGGAAATCCCTCCCAAAAGGCACACGCAATTCAGGAAAGATGACGGAACTTTATATGCGGAAGAACTGGTCTCCACAGAAGGCTTTTCTGATGTTTTTTCCATCGTTTATCATGAATTTCCACCGACGCGTGTGTTAAAGATTGGGAAGCCCGTTGCCATGAATAAGCAGGTTGCAGTGGAAGACAACCTGCAGCACAGGCTTCTCAGCGGATTTAAAATTGCACCTGAAGATGATTATCTGAAAAGCAGGAAAGTGGTGCTTTTTAATGACAATGTTGAATTGATCCTGGCAGCACCAAAAAAATCTATGACAGATTATTTTTACAAGAATGCACTTGCCGATGAGATGATATTTGTTCACCGGGGCAGTGGCGTCATGCAATCGGTTTATGGTTCCTTGCCTTTTCAAAAAGGCGACCAGATCGTCATTCCGAGAGGAACTGTTTACCAGCTTCTTTTCGATCAGGAAGACAACCGTCTTTTCATCGTTGAATCATACGATCCACTGAGGTTTCCTAAGCGTTATACCAACGAATCAGGGCAATTGCTGGAACATGCCCCGTTTTATGAAAGGGATTTGAAAGCACCTGTTTTGAAAGAACATTTCACCGAAGAAGGGGAATTCCTGGTGAAGATCAAAAGAAAGGATACCTTGTTTCCTTATGTTTATGCAAACCATCCTTTTGATGCCTGTGGTTGGGATGGCTGCTTGTATCCTTATATTTTTTCAATTTATGATTTTGATCCTATTACCGGAAAAATTCATCAGCCGCCCCCGGTTCATCAGGTTTTCGAGACAAATGCATTTGTTGTGTGCAATTTTGTCCCGCGGCTTTTTGATTACCATCCTATTTCCATTCCGGCACCCTACAATCACAGCAATGTGGATTCGGATGAAGTGATTTATTATGTGGATGGCGATTTTATGAGCCGTAATAATATTGGAAAAGGACAAATAACGCTACACCCCATTGGAATACCCCATGGGCCGCAACCCGGAGCTGTGGAGCGTAGCATCGGTAAAAAAGATACTGAAGAATATGCAGTGATGGTGGATACTTTTAAGCCGCTAAAATTAACCAGAGATGCCATCAATATTGAAGAACCGGATTATTTTAAAAGCTGGATTGAAAAATAAAGAAATGTGTAACAAAAACCGGTTTTACCGGAGTAAAAACAATGGACTATGAAAGAGCAAGAATTTCTCCCGATATCAGGAACAGATTACGTTGAATTTTATGTTGGAAATGCCAAACAGGCTGCCCATTATTACCAGTCTGCATTTGGTTTTCAGCCGATAGCATATGCCGGGCTTGAAACCGGTTTAAAAGACAGAACTTCTTATGTGGTCAGGCAAAATAAGATTACATTTATACTGACGGCAGGCATGAACCCAGATTCCGACGTTACAAAACACCAGGCAAAGCATGGCGATGGCGTGAAAGTAATCGCGCTTTGGGTAGAAGATGCCAGAAAGTCTTTTAATGAAGTAGTCAGCAAAGGAGCTGAAGTGGTTGAAGAACCAAAAGTATTAAAAGATGAACACGGAGAAGTTGTGGTAGCTTCTATTAAAACTTACGGAGAAGCGGTTCACACTTTCGTGGAAAGAAAAAACTATCATGGCGTATTCATGCCCGGTTTTATTGAATGGAATCCCGATTA
>CAZGZO010000333.1:0-2939 GCA_964529695.1 uncultured Lentimicrobiaceae bacterium | reverse complement strand
CTTGGATTGATATTTACCAGGATTGCTCCCAGTTTGGCGGTGGCATATTGCAGCACCATCCACTCGGCACAGTTCAATGCCCATATGCCGATACGGTCACCTTTCTCCAGTCCCATCGTGTGAAGGCCTAAGGCACATTGGTCTACTTGTTCTTTAAGCTGGGCATAGGTCCAGGTAATGTTTTGATGAATTACTCTCAGCGCAACAACTTCAGGATAACGTTTGGCAGTTTGATCAAACATCTCACCAATGGTCATCCCCAGCAAAGGAATCTGGCTGGTTCCACTTACATAACTTAACGAATCGGTCATAGGTTTAAACTTTGATAAATAAAAAATATGTATATAACATCATTTCAGTATATTGGCCTATAGAGGATGAAAATAACAAGGGGCGAAGTTTAATTTTTTTTCTAAGTATGGGTGTGAAAATAAAAAAAGATTGAAAACACCTGTACTTTTTTCACAATCTTTTTGATTTTAATTGGGGGTAAAGAAGTTTTATGAAGCATAATGTAGCATCACTACATGGCCTATTTTGCAAAATATTATTCTTGAAAGATTAAAGAAGTAAAGAAAAAAAAGACGTAATTATCTACGAGTGGGTCGTTTTTTTCTTTTTACAAACAGCAATTCAATAACCATAATTGCGAGAGTAGTCGCTAAAGCATTCAATCCGATATTGTATAAAGAATTGAAAAAGTGTTGGAAGGTGAAAAGCTCCAGAAAGGTCAGGGCAAATTGGTGAAGCAAAATCAATGTGAAAGAATACCTCAAAAAACCATAGAAACCCAACTTTACAACGTTAGGTTCTTCGCTGGGATCAGACTCCAAACGGGGAAAATAGAACCGCAAAATTCCTGGCCGTGCAAAGGCTATAAAAACCAATGCCGCAGTATGAAGCCCCAGCGTATTGCCAAAAACATCAATAATAATTCCCATTAGAAAAGCCAGCAACAGAAGCAAGCTTTTGTTAATTTGGAACGGTAGCAACAGAATGAACAAGACGTAAACATAAGGCACAATATACCCGTGAAACGGCACATTGTCAAGCACTAAAACCTGCAATAGAATGAGCAGAAGAAATCTCAAAATATTTTTTACAACAGGTTGATTCATTGTGCGGCCTCCTTAATCAACTGAATTTGCTCTTTTTTCTTCAGGTTTTTAATAATATAAACGTAGTGCAATTTCCCAAAGGATGTACTGTATTTGAAGCTGGCAGTACTCAGCCCTTCATTTTTGCTTCTCTGATAAGAAATAACGGTACCTATAACCAGTCCTGCCGGAAAAATAAAAGAGTTCCCGCTGGTTACAATCGTATCGCCTTCCATTAAATTAAAATGCGCCGGGATGTCAACAATTTTTCCGAGACCATGGTTTTCCGGATCCCAGACCACGTTCACTAACTGGTTATTTTTTTTGACGCGGCCACTGATTTTTGCATTTTCATTCAGCAGCGACAGTGCAATGGAGTAATTATTTGAGACGCCTACGACAATTCCTGCTACTCCCTGATCGGAAATAACACCCATCTCCTTCTTGATTCCCTGTTTCCTGCCCATGTTCAAAACCATGAAATTGTCATACCGGTTCACCGTGTTGCGGACCACCGTTGCCGGGATATAGACAAACATGCTGTCTTGCCTGGTTTTTGATGTATCGGCATGACTTAGAAAAGAAGACGTCAGATTGTCTCTGAGCATGGCATTCTCATCAAGTAGCTTTTTATTTTCTGTTTTCAGAAAGAAATAGCTGGAAACGTTATTGTTGGCATTCAGAATACTACCGGTTATATCATTGGCAGCATTAAAATAAAGTGTTCGCTGATAAGAGTAGGAATTGACCAACATGCTGAAAGCAATTACTTCCAGAATTACGAAAAGCACAAAAAACTGATGTTTCCATAAGAAAATAATCAAATTCCGCATGAAGCCATTTCGTTTGTTTCTTATTTGATCAGGAAGGTAAACTCTTCAAAGTTCTTCAACGCAATCCCCGTTCCACGGGCAACTGCACGCAAGGGATCTTCTGCTACATGAACCGGAAGTTTTGTCTTTTGATGGATTCGTTTGTCCAGGCCGCGCAGCAGTGAACCACCACCAGCGAGATAAATACCAGTCCTGTAAATATCGGCCGATAATTCCGGAGGTGTTTTCTCCAACGCGTTCAAAACTGCAGCTTCAACTTTGGAAATTGATTTATCCAGACAGGCAGCAATCTCTTTGTAGTTTACCATTATTTCTTTGGGAATCCCCGTAAGCAGGTCACGTCCGTGGACGGCATAATCATCCGGTGGATTTTCAAGTTCTGACAGGGCAGATCCCACTTCAATTTTAATGCGTTCTGCAGTACGTTCACCAATGGTGATGTTGTGCTGTTTACGCATGTATTCTTCAATATCGTATGTGAAGTCATCCCCGGCAATTCGAATGGATGTATTATTTACAATTCCGCCCAGAGCAATGACGGCAATTTCACTGGTTCCGCCACCGATATCAATAATCATATTTCCAGTAGGCTCCAAAACGTCAATCCCGATTCCGATGGCTGCCGCCATCGGTTCATGGATCAAACGAATCTCTTTGGCTCCAGCCTGTTCTGCAGAATCCTTTACAGCGCGTTGTTCCACTTCCGTGATGCCTGAAGGAATACAGATCACCATTTTCAGGGCAAGGGGAAACCAGGAGTTTTTTATACCAACCATTCTTATCATTTCCCTGATCATTACTTCTGCAGCCTGGAAATCAGCAATTACACCATCACGCAAAGGCCTGATAGTTTTAATATTATCATGGGTTTTCCCATGCATCATCATGGCTTTTTTACCTACTGCAATGATTTTGCCAGTATTTCTCTCGATGGCGACAATAGAAGGTTCATCAACCACTACTTTGTCATCATAAATAATAATCGTGTTGGCAGTTCCCAGGTCGATGG
>CAZGZO010000332.1:0-2961 GCA_964529695.1 uncultured Lentimicrobiaceae bacterium | reverse complement strand
TTAAGATTTATTATGAAATGAAAACATTTGTTCTAATCCTGCTGCTAATTTAAGATTTATCTTTGTATTAATCAATACCAAATTATTAGCTTTTTAAGAAATAGATCCAAAAAATGAAGGCTGGAGTGAAGTCAATTCTTTTTCTACTCATGTGTGCAAATCTTCCCTTAGTGTTGCTAGGACAGCAGCAGCAAGAGCCTGACATCATAGATCTTAGCGGAGTCATATTAAGTTCCGATAGCTTAAAACCCATTTCGGATGCAGAAGTTTACAGCAGACAAAATGTGGCCGGGACTTTTACCGATTCCAAAGGAAACTTTTCCATTGCCGTTGTTTTAGGAGACACCTTGTTGTTTTCTTCCCTGGGATACGGGGACATGGAGGTAGCAGTTGATGACAGACTTTTATCTTTGACACCTCCTGTACGTTTTTATATGAAACTGGATACGATACAAATGAATGAGGTGGTTATTCATGCTCATTGGAATTATCGCATGTTTAAACAGAAGATTCTCAACATGAAGATGCAAACGCACCCATTTGACATAACCGATGAACTTAATAAAAATCCTTTGCTATACAGGAAACCAAGCACGGGTATTTCGGCCGGAGGTCCTGTTCAGTTGCTTTACAATCTGTTTAATGCAAAAGCAGTATTGCAACGAAAGTTAATTCACAACAGAAAAGCTTATAATAAACACATGATAAAGATTGGAAGGCCGCAGGACACCATTCCATCTAGCCCTGGCTATATGCGAGAGAAGCAACACTAAGTTTTATCCCGGGAACGGGAAGCAATGATTCAGCACAGGCTTCCAGTGTTGCTCCGGTGGTAATGACATCATCCACCAAAACAACATGTTTATTTTCAAGAAGTTCCGAATTTTTGACATCAAAAATATCCTTCACATTTTCCCAGCGTTCATATCGCGATTTACGAGTCTGTGTGGAGGTATGTATCGTCCTGAAAAGAACATCGGCATTCAGCTTTGCATTCATCACGGTTTCCATTCCCATGGCAATGATTTCACTTTGATTGTAGCCACGCTTTTTTAATTTGGCTGGATGCAGCGGGACGGGAAGCAAAATATCTGCATCCCGGAAGAGTTCGCTTTCCATCAACTGGCTTCCCAGGAGTTTCCCCAGGTAAATGCCGATTTCCTTTTTTCCATCGTATTTTAGTTTGTGAATCAGGGTTTGCGTCATACCTCCTTTGTTGAAAAACAATAAGGAAGTAGCCGCGTTCAAAGGCAAAACTCCTCCAAAAATTTCACGTACCGGATTTTCTTTATGTGTGAAAAAATTCGTCCTTGGCAAATGGTACAAACAATGAGCACAAAGCATTTCTTCCTGAGAATTTAAAGGCTTTCCACAGGCGCGGCAACTTCGTGGAAACAAAAGTCCTACAAAGTCCTTAAACCATAAGAAATTTAAATCAAACACAAGAAAAAAGGTTCAGAAATTCAGTAAACCAAATTGTTGATATTCTTTCCTAAATACCGGTCTACAGCCAGCAAGGTTGAAAATCCAGAGACAACCATTCCGACAACAATTATAAACAAATATAGACCGGCAATCAGGGTATTATTTTCAATTAAAACGAGTTCCGGAATATTTTCCCGGGCCACCACCATCACACCCGTTAACAACAACAAAGAAATAACGGCACTCACGACACCATATAAGATTCCTTTCCATATAAAAGGCCGCCGGATAAAAGCTTCCGTGGCCCCGACCAGTTGCATGCTCTTGATAATAAAACGTTTGGAATAAATAGAAAGTCGAATGGTATTGTTGATAAGCGTTATGGAAATCAAAAGCAATAAAACACTCAAGGCCAGCAAAATAATTCCAATTTTATTCAGGTTTTTATTAATGACTTCCACCAGTGATTTTTGATAATATACTTCTTTAACAGAAGGATTTTTTAGGATGGTTTGCTTGATTTTGCTGATACTGTCGTTATTGGCCCACTGTGCCCGGAAGCGAACTTCGATAGAAGGCAACAATGGATTGTTTTTACTTCCCCAAAAATTTACAAAATCGGGACCTAGCGCTTTCTTTAATCTTTGAACAGCCTCCCTTTTTGTGACATAATCCGTGGATTTCACGTACGGTTTTGTGTCCATACTTTTTTGAAGATGAATGATATCAGCTTCTTTCACACCGGGTTTCATAATAATTTCAAATCCGATATTTTCTTTGATATAATCAGATAATGTGTGGGCATGTATCACCAAGAGTCCCAAAAAACCTAATGTAAAAAGCACCAGCGTAATGCTTATGGCAGAGGTCATATACGCTGTATTGACCCTGCGTTTATTATATTTTTCTTCCTTTGTCTGCATTGGAAAGGCTAAAATAGCAATTATTTTTCATGACTTTTATCAAAATCTGAAATTCGTTAGGGCTACTTAATTTTACCGTCAAATTTTAAGTATTCTTAAGATTAATTCTCTTTTTTCTTGACAATAAGTGGAATCCTGAATTCGTTTATATCATAGCCCGACCGTTTTTCGGGATAAGGGGATTATTTCGTTTTACATATTTAAATCAGTGAAGCTCTTAATTTTGAACTTCACGGATACCCGCCAAAGATTTAAGGCGTTAAAATTAGTTAAAGCAAAATCTTCGTTAATTTTTTGAAGAAACGCTAATATTTTTTAGATATTTTTGTAGCGTACGTATAAATAAACATTTTAAAGGTAAGAGGAATGACAAAACAAAAATTTAATCAACTGCCAAGCCTTGTCTTGATCTTTTTTATGGCTTTTCTGATGATGGGTGGTCTTTCATCGTGTAAAAGCAGCAAAAAACTTGCCAGGGAACGTGCTGCAGCACAATATGCAGCCAACGTGGAACAATCCAAGAAAGATTTGACCGCCATGCTAAATGGAACCAGCGGAATGACTCTGGATCAACAACTAAAACGTCTCGAAGTCATTAAATCGTACAACATTG
>CAZGZO010000331.1:0-2963 GCA_964529695.1 uncultured Lentimicrobiaceae bacterium | reverse complement strand
ATATAACGGTGTTTACCGGGGGACCGGTGAGGCAGATTTTAAAGTGGAAAGAAAAATGGCTAATAGATTTTCGGTAACCGTAAAAGAAAAGGGATGTAAAGACCAGACAACGAAATTTACACAAAGAACTTTTCGTGGCTGGTCGTTAGCCGGTTCAATACTTGGCGGAACGGTTACAATAATATACGGTGGAGAAGTATTTTTACCCTTGCCGTTGGGGGTTGCTTTAGATGGTATAACAGGTTCCTGGTGGAAACCAGACATCAATGAAAAAGGTGTAATGAAACAGGATTATAATCATTACGTTTATCAGATTAATTATTCTGTTTGTAAAAAACCGGAGTAAAATTAACTGGCGTGCACTTTCAAAACGTGTTTTGTTTGTTAAGTAAACAACTTTATACCAAGTGTTTAGAACACGAGAAATTCAAGCCGATGCGAGTTACGATCACCCTGTCACCCCGTCACGTCGTCACCCCGTCACCATCTAAATAGTCTTAGAATACATAGCATCCGAAGTCTTCAAAAGCGGGTCAAAAGCCATGGCAATATTCCGCACTACGAAAAAACCTTCTTTGTGAACATTCACGGTGTTACCTTCAATGCTTACCAACTGATCATCCATAAATTCCTGTAGTTTTTCAGGAGCAAATTGTGTGATTTTCTTGATCTCATCACCTGCTTTTCCAAACTGAGCACCCACTTCATCGAAATCCATTCGTCCGTTGCACATGATTTCAGTAATCACTTCACGAACAATCAGGTTTTCAGGAGTCATTACGTAAGCTTTGTCCGGCGCCAGGCCCTTTTCATTGACTGCTTCAATGTATTGTTTAAATGTTTTAACGTTCTGAATATAAGCACCCCAAAGCTGTGCGATGGAAGAGCTTCCAAAACCATAAACCTGTCCCGTCGTTTCACGGGTTACATATCCCTGGAAGTTTCTGTGTAATGTTTTGTTTTTCAGCGCTAAAGCTAAGTCATCTTCGGTTTTGGCATAATGGTCCATTCCTATAGCGACATATCCTGCTGCAGTTAATCGGTTCAAACCTTCGAGGAACATGTGCAGTTTATCATCCGGCGTTGGTAAGCCTTTCTTTTCAAGAATTTTCTGGGCCTTTTTTACCCACGGCACATGTGCATAGGAGAAAGTAGCCAGTCGGTCCGGTGAAACCTGAATAGCTTTTTCAACGTTTTCGGCAAAGCTTTCCCGGGTTTGTCCGGGCAAACCGTAAATCAAATCCAGGTTTACACCCTTAAAACCTTTTTCTTTCATGTGAGCTACCAAATCTTCCACGGGACGTTTGGAAGGCAGACGATTCACGATTTTCAAAATTTCCGGGTCAAAATCCTGAACACCTAAACTGATGCGGTTAAACCCAACGGCAGCCATGCGGTCAATATCTTCAAAATCAAGCTCTCCGGGATGGCATTCTGCAGCAATTTCAGGATTTTCGACAAAGTTGAAATTGTCGTGAAAAACCTGCATGATTTCTTCAAGATAAGACATATTGATGGCATTCGGAGTGCCGCCGCCCCAGTGAATCTGACTTACCTTCCGGTTGGGGTCAAGATATTTTGCGACCGTTTTTATTTCTTTAATAATCGCATCAATGTAGGCACGAATCACCTCTTCTTTTTGAGAAATTCCTGTGTTGCAACCACAGAAATGGCAGAGTTTGTTGCAGAAAGGAATGTGCACGTAAAAAGAAATATTCTGCGGTTTGTCATTGTTGGAAATTTCAATCTGCTCGATGTATTGCGCAGGCGTAAATCCACTTTGAAAAAATGTTGCCGGTGGATAGCTCGTGTATCGCGGTCCGGGTCGGTTATATTTTTTGAAAATTTCTAAGTCCATAATTTTTTCTTTATTGGAATTTAAAAAGTGCTTCTTCTTCGCACCCCCAACCCCTAAAGGGGCGATCTTGCCCACACGGTTCCTAATCTGAACCTGAAGTCACAGGCGGCATTCCCCCTTTAGGGGGCCAGGGGGTAGCATTGGTAGGCTTTTAAATTCCGTATATCATTCATTATTAAACAATTTCTCTATCTCCAATTTTGGTTTTTAGCCCAGTCCGTAATAAAACGTGCATTTTCAAACGGTGTTTCAGGCATAAAGCCATGACCCAGATTGAAAATCCAGTTCTGATGTTTTCTTCCAAAGTCCAGGAACTGCTGTAACTCTTTTTCAACTGCCTCTTTGGATGCAAAAAGTACCCGTGGATCCAGATTTCCCTGGAGTCCGACTTTATCATCCACAATCTTTCTTGCATCTTCAATGGATGTGAGCCAATCGACACTCAGAAAATCACAAACATCAAAATCAACCATAGAAATGCCATTTCCCCAACCTTTTGGGAAGAAGATAAACGGAATACCTTCTTCACGAACAGCAGCAGCAATTTTCTTCACAGAAGGCAGGAAAAATTCCTTGTAAAAGTCATTGGGAATTAATCCGGCATTGGTCTCAAAAAGCTGAAAAGCTTCTATGCCGTGTTTTATCTGATTCTTAATATAAACCAGGGTCATTTCAGTTACTGCATCCACCAGTTTCTTTAATGTTTCCTGGTTCCCAAACATCCATTTCACCGCATCAGAAAAATCGGAACGGCTGCCCAGACCCTGAATCATAAAGCTTAGTACCGTCAACGGTGCTCCGCAAAATCCTATCAACGGAGTGTTTTCCGGACGGGTTGCCAGAATTTCGTCAATCACATTATAAATGTAATTCAGTTTTTCCGGGTCAGGTGTCATATTTTTCACCGGGTCGGACATCACTTTGATGGGCTTTTCAAACACCGGACCTTTGTCCGTAAAGTCAAGACCCATGCCCATAGCGTAAGGAATCACCAAAATATCTGAAAACAAAATGGCGGCATCTACTCCCAAATCATAAACCGGAAGCAAAGTAACTTCAGCAGCCAGTTTGGGATCGCGCATCATTTCCCAGAACGTATGTTTCT
>CAZGZO010000330.1:0-2976 GCA_964529695.1 uncultured Lentimicrobiaceae bacterium | reverse complement strand
GCCTTTATCGTAAGCGCAGCAGGTGTCAAAATGGATGGAAAGATGTCCAATGATGACGGAAATACAGATAATACATGGGATCCTATATGGTATGTAAAGACTTCAAAGGACAGTAAAGGGTGGGTAGCCGAAATGAGAATCCCATTGTCTCAGCTGAGGTTTGCCAGGAAATCAAAAATGGTATGGGGCATTGATGTTGCACGTTATATTTTCAGGACACAGGAAAAGGACTTTTGGCAACCTATTGCCAAAGATGCTTCCGGTTTTGTAAGCCATTTTGGACTGCTTACGGGAATCAACAACATAAAACCGAAAAAGGAAGTGTCTTTAACGCCATACATTATGAGCAAATTGGTTACTGCCCCAAAGTTAGAGGGAGATCCGTTTTCTACGGGAAAAAGTGGTGCATTTTCCGCTGGGTTGGATGGAACTATTGCTGTTACCAATGATCTCACCATGAATTTTACCATAAATCCTGACTTTGGTGAAGTAGAAGCTGATCCATCACAGGTAAATCTTACTGCTTTTGAATCCTATTTTAGCGAATTAAGACCTTTTTTTGTGGAAGGAAGCAGCATCTTTAATTTTCCCCTGGTTGCTGGGAATGACAACAGTCAGGAGAATCTGTTTTATTCAAGACGCATCGGAAGGCCGCCACAGTATTCCCCTGATTTGGCTGATAACGAATATGTTAAAATGCCTAATGCGACCAAAATCTTGGGAGCTTTTAAACTTTCCGGGAAAACCCAGAACGGTTGGTCTATTGGAGTTATGGAAGCTTTAGGGAGTAAAGAAACTGCCAGTATTGACAGCCTGGGCAAGAGATCGAAAGTTGCTGTTGAACCGTTGACGAATTACTTCAACAGTCGCTTAGAAAAGGATTTTAAAAACGGGAATACCATTTTGGGTGGAATGTTTACCGCTACCAACCGTTTCATTCACGATTCGTCTTTGATGTTTTTACCTACTGCTGCATATACAGGCGGAATTGATTTTAGGAATTATTGGAAAGATCATACGTTCAGGTTTTCAGCAAAAGTTTTGGCAAGTTCTGTAGTAGGTGGAACAAATGCTATTACTAATCTGCAGATGAGTCCACAGCGCTATTTTCAGCGCCCTGGCAATTCACGCAGAGTGGATTCTACAACTAGAATGCTTCAAGGTACTTCAGCCAGTGTGGAATTTTCAAAAATCGCAAAAGGGCATTGGCGCTATGGTGTCCAGGCGTATATGGAAAGCCCGGGTCTAGCATTGAATGATCAGGGATATTTAAGATCTACTGATGTAATTCAGGAGTCAAATTGGCTTGAATATGATATATGGGAACCGTTTAGTATTTTCAGGAATATTGGTTTTAATGCCAGCCAGTGGTTATCATGGAATTTTTCAGGAGCACATACTCAGTCGGGACAGAACCTTTCCAGCTGGGGGCAGTTTAAGAATTACTGGTATGCCAATTTTAGCGTGACCCACGATGGATATGATCTTGATTGGAGCGAATTGAGAGGAGGTCCGGCAATTTTGAAACCGGGCAAATGGAATTATTATTTAGGTCTTTCTACTGATTCCCGTAAAAAAGTATACTTCAGCATCTCTCTTAACAATTATATATACGATCAGCATGAAGGAAACTCGTCTTCTTTGAGCTTGGGAATCTATTACCAGCCTTTTGGCTTTCTTAAATTGTCATTATCTCCCAGCCTATATCAATCACATGACGGACTTATTTATGTTACCGATGAACAGATAAATAACAAGGATTTGTATGTAGTGTCAAGCATTACACAAAAACAAATATCGACCAATTTCAGAATTAGTTTGTCCTTTACTCCTGATTTAAGCCTTGAGTATTGGGGACAACCTTTTTTGTTTTCTGCTAAGTATCACGGTTATAAGAAGGTTCAGCATCCAAATCAGAAAAATTTTGAAAGTCAGTTTTATAAATATACTGGTAATCAAATACAGTACGATGCAGCCAACAATCAGTACTTGATCCACGATCAGGAAAATCCAGGATCAACCATTACTATAGATAACCCTGATTTCAGCGTTGTTGAGTTTCGATCAAATATGGTATTGCGCTGGGAGTTTGTTCCCGGATCAACATTTTATTTTGTGTGGGCACAGAGTGGAGACAACTCAAACTCTGCGGGTACTTTTAACTTTAATAACAATATTTCTGATCTGGGCAAAACAACACTTACAAATGTTTTTCTGGTAAAATTCTCTTATCGAATAAGGATGTAATCATAATTAATTTCAGATTAACTAAAACTAAACAAGGCAAAAAAAAGGCTCTTTCAAATTCTTGAAAGAGCCTTTTAATCGGTTACAAAGCCTAAATCTTAATACCGGTCCCTTTTGGGAGGTCTGGCCTCATTTACAACTAGATTTCTGCCGTCTAAATTGTATCCATTCAATTCAGAGACTGCTTTGTCAGCATCAGCAGCGTTGGTGAAAGTTACAAAACCAAATCCTTTTGGGCGATTTGTAAATTTGTCTTTTAAGATAACTAAATCTTCTACTTCTCCTTGTTGAGAAAAGATGGAATGAAGGTCGTCTTCAGTAGCATTCCATGCAATGTTCCCAACGAATAATTTTTTTGACATGATCGTTAAAATATAAAATGAAACAAAATGTTGATTAATTGTCATCCCACTCCTTAATTTCTCAAGAATTGGAATGATATTATCAATCTTAGAACAAAGATACACAATTTCTTACAGCAATGATTTTTTTTAAAAATTATTTTCTGTTGAGAATCTTCTGCCCAGCTTCACGCTTAACCACTTAACCCAGCAGTAACATTTCCTTGATCAGGCAATGAATGGTTTAGACAAGAGTTTTATATTAGGGGAAACTCATTTAGTTTCCTTGTTCCGGTCGTTATAACCATATGTACAAGATCCTGATAATTGTGTAAATTAAATCCTGAATTTTTGAATACTCTACAGAGCCTAAATAACTAACTTTTTT
>CAZGZO010000329.1:0-2980 GCA_964529695.1 uncultured Lentimicrobiaceae bacterium | reverse complement strand
AATGCATTTTTCGTTCACGGCATTAAATCGCCAACCAACATTTTGAGTACGTCCCTTTTCATCACGGGAATTATCATTCTTGAGTTTTTATTTTACTTCTTTGAGAGAAAAGCTGCCAAGCGGCTGGAATCACCTGGGGTTAAGGCAGATGCCGTCAACTGGCTGGGAGATATCGGTACCAGCTTTGTCGTATTAGCTGGAATTGTCGGCTATTATTTTTCAATTCCTTATGCAGAAGAAGTGGCAGTGGTGCTCATCGTAATCATGATTCTTTACAGTGCATTTGGTATTTTGAGAGATGCCTTTTTAACGCTGTTAGATGCTTCTGTAGACCCGGGAACCATCAGAAAAGCGAGGCAAATCATTCGCCGTTTCACGGAAGTAAGTCGTATCGATAAACTTTATATCCGTCGTTCAGGAAGCTTGCTTATCGCAGATATCGTCTTGCAGGTAAACCAGAAAAGCATGGAAGAAGCGCATCTGCTCATGGATAAAATTGAGCAAAACCTGTATCATGAAATCTCCAACCTGGATACAGTAACTATTCATTATGAACCCCGACAGAAAAGCTATTCACTCACAGCGAGTTTGCTTGACGAGACCAAAAAACACATTGCCACCTCCTTTCGGAATACCGCCTGGATTGAAATTAAGCAAATCAGCACGGAAGGGAAATTGCTTCATACAAATGTAGTTCCTAATCCTGTAAACAACACTCCCAAAGGAAAAGCCATCCGGTTGGCTGCGTGGTTGATAGAACATAAAATTGATACCCTAATCTTCGATCCGAAAGACGTGGAAGACGATTTGAAAACACTTTTCAATGCGCTGGGTATTGAAATTACCGGAAGCCAGCAATACGATTCGTTATCTGATAATTCTGACAAATAATGAGTTTCTTCGTCCCTATGGGACGATTGATTCTTAGACCATGTGTTTACTCATGGGCAGAAATAAAAAAGCTTTCCCCCTCATTAAATAAACATTAATTCTTTCAAAAAGTTTGCTTTTATAATTTTAAATGACGTATGTTTGCGTCATTAAACAAATGTATCATGACCTTTGCAAAAAAAGAAGCTTTTAGCACTGAATTACAAGAACTTGCTGCTTTTACAAAAGTATTGTCCCATCCGGCAAGACTGGCAGTTTTGGATTTTTTAGCACAGCAAAACCAATGTATCAGCGGAAATATTACCGATAAAATTCCGCTCAGCCGGACTACAGTTTCACAACATTTGCAGGAATTAAAAAATGCAGGATTACTGAAAGGAACTGTTTCGGGAACCCACATTTACTATTGTCTGGAAACGGAAAAATTAACAGAAATGAAAGATAAGCTGCATGCCTATATGGAAAAACTGGCATCCAGTCAGGCACAGTGTTCAATTTAAATTTTTACTTGGCTCATTCGGATTTGTAATCCGAATGCAGAGCGCAAAAAAAATTTTTTATCTGTTCCTTATTAATGTTAATAGAAAACACTATTACGAAATTGGTTTATAGAAGTAAATAATTTAATAACAAGTGATTCGGATTACAAATCCTTGAGCCCGGAATCTTCCGGATTGCAAATCCGGAAGAGCACCTTGGATAGAATAATTTGACAATAACGGAATTAAAAAGAAAAATATGAAAATTCTAATCCTCTGTACAGGAAATAGCTGCCGTAGCCAGATGGCAGAAGCCTTTTTGAAAAATCTCGATTCAAATCTTGAAGTTTTTTCTGCCGGCACAGAACCTGGCGATCGAGTCCATCCTAAAGCCATCCAGGTGATGAAAGAAAAAGGTATTGAACTAGGAAATTCAGCACCAAAATCGGTAGATAAATTCATCACAACCTCTTTTGATTATGTAATTACCGTTTGTGATGGTGCCAGAGAACACTGCCCCGTCTTTACAGGTGATGTAAAACATAGGTTGCACATCGGTTTTGATGACCCTGCAGAAGCCACCGGAACGGAAAAAGAAATCCTGACCGTATTTCGCAGAGTACGGGATGAAATCTTCAGGGACTTTAAAGAATTCTACACCACAAATCTGAATTAAATCATGAAAACAACCCAACGACTCTCCTTTCTTGACCGATATCTTACTCTATGGATCTTTCTTGCCATGGCTGCCGGTGTTTTTTCAGGTTATCTTTTCCCGGCCATTGCCAAGTTCTGGGACAGCATGAGCAGCGGTACTACCAACATCCCTATCGCTATTGGTCTGATTCTCATGATGTATCCGCCTTTAGCGAAAGTTCGGTATGAAGAACTCAAAGATGTTTTTTCCAATGTAAAAATTCTGTCAATTTCACTGATATTAAACTGGATTGTCGGGCCTCTTTTAATGTTTGCGTTGGCAGTTATTTTTCTGCACAACCATCCCGCATACATGACCGGACTTATCCTCATCGGGCTGGCACGATGTATTGCAATGGTCATTGTTTGGAACGATTTGGCCGATGGCGACCGGGAATATGCCGCGGGACTGGTGGCTTTCAACAGCATTTTCCAGGTGCTTTTCTTTTCCGTTTATGCTTGGTTTTTTATCACCATTGTTCCTAAATGGTTTGGAATGACCTCTTTTCATGTGAATATTACTATGGGAGAGATTGCGGAGACCGTGGCCATTTATCTTGGAATTCCTTTTGTAGCCGGCATCATTTCACGTTTCGGACTCATAAAGCTAAAAGGCAAAGACTGGTACGAAAAGAAGTTTATCCCAAAAATTAGCCCCATCACTTTGGTGGCCCTACTTTTTACCATCATCGTCATGTTCTCACTCAAGGGACAAACAATCGTAAAACTGCCGTTTGATGTGCTCTTAGTTGCCATCCCGTTGATTATTTACTTTGTCATCATGTTTGGGATTTCCTTCTTTCTGGGCAAGAAATCAGGGGCTGATTATCCACAAACAACCACCATTTCCTTTACCTCAGCAAGCAACAACTTTGAGTTGGCAATCGCCGTGGCAGTGACTGTTTTCGGAATTA
>CAZGZO010000328.1:0-2992 GCA_964529695.1 uncultured Lentimicrobiaceae bacterium | reverse complement strand
AACAAAGTAATAAAAACCTGCTGTCTGCTATGGCTAAACTCTATGCTTCAGATGTTGGAATGAAAGTAACTACTGATGCTGTTCAGGTTATGGCCGGTGAAGGTTATTCGACCGATCATCTTGTAGAAAAAATGATGCGTGATGCCAAATTGTGCCAGATTTATGAAGGCACCAACCAAATTCAAAGAGTTGTTATCGGGAAAGGCATTATGAAATAAGAAGTTCATAAAGTTCATAGAGTGCGCTAGAGTTCATAAAGTTACGACATCTTTAGCGCACTTTTTTTATTTTATGAATTTCGACAAATATCCCACGGCCCGTTTAGCCCTGAGGAGGTTTGGACAGTAGGGACAAACCGACGTGAGGGTCTTTCTTACTTACCAGGGTCTTGCCTGAAAAGATTCTCACGCGACGCTTTGCTGCAATCCGACCCCAGGTCGCTCAGAATTAAACGTTGTTCTTTTGTTTTCTCTATTTTTCCGATGGGGAAAATCGACACGAGTTTGGGCTAAAGCCCGGCTTATTGTTTTCTTTTTTAACCGGCATAAATGCCGGGCTTAGTTATCCCGGGTTTTGCCGTTGGGGATATAATTAAGACGGGCATTTATGCCCGTTGCGCGATATAAAAATCTATTCCGGCTTTAGCCAAAACTAAGTAAGTGCCTTAAGTGAGCTAAAGTGACTTAAGTTAAGAGGACCAAAGCGAGCTTCTTACTTTACGGACTTTAGCTCATTTTATTAACTCTAGTCACTTTATGAACTCTAGCGCACTAAGCTAACTCAAGATTTTCAGCTTGGCAAACCGCAACAGCAAGTTCTTCTCTCCTACTACATCAAAGTGAATTTTTGCTTTCTTATTTGGCCCGGCGCCTTCCACAGCAACCACTTTTCCCTTTCCAAATTTAGGATGTTCTATTTCCATCCCGGCAACCAAATTCAGCAGGTCATCAGACTGAAACGCGGATGATTCGGAAGTTGCCTGATCCATTGATTTTAAATTCCTCTTACGGAAATTAGGTGCCGATGTGCTGCTCTTATCAGTAACTTTTGAAGATGATGGTTTTTGTTTAAAATGTTCGCGATGCGGTTTATCCAGCAATTTTTCATCGATTTCATCCAGAAAACGGCTGGGTTCTGTGATGGTAAACTGTCCCCAGCGATAGCGACTTTCAGCATGGGACAGCGTGGCTTTAACCTCTGCCCGGGTCAGTGCGACATAAAACAGCCGGCGTTCCTCTTCTAATTCGGCGCGTGTGCTGATAGACTGCAAGGAGGGAAACAAATTCTCTTCCAGTCCAACGATATAAACATAGGGAAACTCAAGTCCTTTGGCAGCATGAATGGTCATGAGCGATACTTTATCATTGCCATCTTCATCCTTTTCATCCGCATCCGTGAGCAGTGCTACTTCCTGCATGAATTCATCCAGTGTACCCTGAAATTCGAGATCTCCCTGGGCTTCTTCTGCTCCCCGTTCACTGAATTCTTTCACCCCGTTCAATAACTCTTCAATATTTTCCACACGGCTTAAACCTTCCGGTGTATCTTCTTCACGATACATTTTCATTAATCCGGACGATTGAGCAATATGCTGTGCCACTTCGTAAGCTTCTTTCTTCTTCATTTCAGCTGCCAGACTCAGTATCATGGTAGTGAAATTGGCCAGCTTGGTTAGTGTTCCCGAATTCAAATTCAAGTTGTAAGTATGCGGTTTTGTAATCACTTCCCACATACTTATGTTATTCTGATCAGCTGCCACATTGATTTTTTCCATGGTCGTCTTTCCAATCCCACGCGATGGATTGTTGATGGATCGCTGCAAAGCATCTTCATCATTATGATTGATAACCAACCGGAAATAAGCCAATATATCTTTGATTTCCTTACGATTATAAAACGACTGACCCCCGTAAATACGATAAGGGATATTCAGTTTACGCAACGCTTCCTCCATCGCTCTGGACTGAGCATTGGTGCGGTACAAAATGGCAAAATCACTGTTGGGGCGCTGCTCATTCATCTTGTCAGCAAAAATGGCGCTGGCCACTAACCGGCCTTCTTCGTTGTCGCTGGTTGCTTTGATGTAGCCAATCTTCCCTCCTTCAGTGTTGTCCGTCCAGACTGTTTTTTTAATCTGTTCTTTGTTAAAAGAGATTATTTTGTTGGCAGCTTCTACAATATTTTTTGTGGAACGGTAATTTTGCTCTAATTTAAACAGCTTGTAATCTGGATAATCCACCCTGAAATTCAGAATATTCTGAATGTTGGCACCACGAAAAGCATAAATACTTTGTGCATCGTCTCCAACCACGCATATATTTTCCGTATTGGCTGCCAGTTTTTTAACGATAAGATACTGTGCATGATTTGTATCCTGATACTCATCCACCATGATGTAGCGGAATTTCTGCTGATACTTGTAAAGCACATCTTCGAAATCCCTGAAAAGGATGTAAGTATTAAAAAGCAAATCATCAAAGTCCATGGATTCCGACCGCTTCAAACGGAGATTGTAAGCTTTATAGATATCTTTAATCTGAGGCTTTGCACCACTCTCGTCGGCAGCAATAATATCCGAATTCCGGGCGTATTCTTCAGGATTTATCAGATGCGATTTTGCCATGGATATCCTGGCTCTCACGAAGTTTGGAGGATACACTTTCGGGTCCAGTTTCATGTCACCAATAATCTGTCGAATCAACTTTTTAGTGTCGTCCGAGTCGTAAATGGTAAAGTTTGAAGGATAGCCCAAATGATGCCCTTCGATACGGAGGATCTTAGCAAAAACAGAGTGAAAAGTACCCATCCAGACATTGCGCGCTTCACCGTCACCAATCAATTTAATCACACGCTCTTTCATTTCGCGCGCCGCCTTGTTGGTAAAAGTCAGCGCTAAAACATGAAACGGGTCAACACCCTGGTTTAGTAAATGGGCAATTCGGTATGTCAGCACCCTGGTTTTACCGGAACCGGCTCCTGCAATTACCATTTC
>CAZGZO010000327.1:0-3004 GCA_964529695.1 uncultured Lentimicrobiaceae bacterium | reverse complement strand
GCACTTGCATGAAATATGGTAAAGAAGGAAATTACATCAACTACGTTAAAGGTGCAAACATTGGCGGTTTTGTAAAAGTCGCTGACGCCATGCTGGCTCAGGGAGTCGTGTAAAAACATTAAATTTACAGCATATTGGTAAAAGAGGCTGCCAAAAGGCAGTCTCTTTTTTATTATTGAAAGTCGTATCTTTTTGAAACACTGTTTTTTCTTCCTACCACAATCATCGTAATAACAATACTTTTCTTTTGAAACCCAACCCCTGCCTAAAATTATTCAATCAATTTATAATCGATACAAATAATAATAGTACTTTTGCCTAAAATTTCATTAAAAATATAGTGATCATGGTCATTGAGAATAATACAGTAGCCAGTATGGCTTATAAAATATATCTGGACAGCCCGAACGGGGAAATGGTTGAATCAGTTGATGAACAGTCTCCCAGAGAAATCATATTGGGAAAAGATCATCTGATCAGCGGTTTTGAAAACGGGCTTCTCGGAAAAGGTATTGGCGAGTTCTCCATTGAAATAGACTCTGAAAATGCTTTCGGTCCTATTTTCCCTGAACTGAAAGTTCCGGTTCAAAAAACTGCTTTTATGGATCAGGGGACACTTCGCGAAGATTTGCTGTTTGTAAATAATACCATCAATATGCTGGATCAAAACGGTAGGCAACTTCGCGGTGTGATCAAGGAAATTGGTGAAGAAGAAGTCCTTATGGATTTCAACCATCCTTTTGCAGGAAAGAATCTATTTGTTTCCGGAAATATTTTCTCCATCAGGTCTGCCACCGAGTTTGACCTGGTTTCTCACGGTGGGTGCGGATGTGGATCGGGCGGATGCGGATGCGGAAGTGGTCACTCTCATCATGATGAACATGCTAACTGCTGTTCATCCGACAGTCAAGGCGAAGAAGGTTGTGAAGCCTGCGGAACACCTTCGAAAAAAAGTCAAGATGGCGTTATGTCCCATTAGTAAGCTACCAAAGCTATTCTAAGAAAATAAAAGTTAAAAATTATTCCTGAGAGAGTTTATCGGTTACCGGTAAACTCTCATCTTATCTAAAGCTTCCTGATATTTTTGAGCGTTAAGCCCGTGCTGGACACTGTTTTTGGAAAAAACATGGGTTCCTGACAAATCATCTTTAGCACAGAAATACATGTAATTCGTATTTGCCGGATTCAACACAGCCTCCAGCGATGAAATGGAAGGCATGCAAATAGGGCCTGGTGGCAAACCTCTGTATTTATAGGTATTATAGGGGGAATCCACTTTTTTTTGTATGTTCAGGACACGGTGAATCGAATAATCAGCCAAAGCAAAAATTACCGTAGGGTCTGCCTGTAATCTCCAATCCATGTTAAGGCGATTGATATAAACCGAAGCAATTTCAGGTTTCTCAGCGTTGTCGTTGGTTTCTTTTTGAACAATCGAAGCCAACACCACAACTTGTTTAGGGCTCAGTCCCAGTTCCTTTGCCTTTTTCCTTCTTTCCGGGGTCCAGAATTTCTGATACTCCTGATACATACGTGCAATAAACTCCTTTGAAGTAATCGTCCAGTAAACCTGATACGTGTTGGGGATAAAAATAATGGGTGCGGTGTATTTGTTAAGCCCCATTGTGGCAAGGTAACTGCTATCGGTCAACAGACTGACAAGGGAAGCTGAATCCGGTTCAATTTGCCGACCGATCTTACCGGCCAGCTCCTGTATATTTCTTACATTGTTAAATGTCACTCTGACCGGGCTTTGTCTACCCGACCGGAACATATCGATCAGCTGATTATTACTCCAGCCATTATAAATGACATAATGACCTGGCTTAACCAGTTTGGGAAGTTTTTTCTGAGCAGCCCACCATTCAAAATTTTTCCTATGAATGATTAGGCCCCTGGAATAAAGGTCGCTTTTTAGTTGGGAAAAATTCATCCCCGAAGGAACATTAATTCCCACGGGATTTCCCTTAGGCGTCCAAACATTGGGCTGGTTTATAACCCCATACAAAAAATATCCAGCTCCTACAGCAGCAAAGCTCAACAGCAACAAAAAGCGCATTGTCCACTTCCGTAAAGGGTTTTTCTTTTTCTTCCCTTGTGAATATTTTGAATAGTAATAAGTCATAACACTCCGTAGGTTTTGGTAAAATTACCACTTTTATTTTATCGAAAATCAGGGATAGTTAATGCGTTGCAACAAATACTCGCCAGTCCATCCACCGTTTTTCACATTCCAGTCCTGTTTTAAGCCTGCTATAACAAAACCTTGTTTCTGAAACAATTCCAAACTCTTCGGATTGCCTTCTTCCACATTACAATAAAGCTGATGCAAATTTAAATGATTAAAAGCATAATCCACCAATAACTCAAGTGCCATTCCTGCCAAACCCTTTCCCCTATAAGTTTCTGTCAGCACAATTCCCACGCCGCCGCGCCGGTTTTGCAAATCCAGGTCGAATAAATCTATTGTCCCGGCTGCTTTGTTTTCAGCCAGATACTCGATTACAAATCGAATCTGCTTTGCCGAAGCTATATCCTGTTTATCCACAGAGAAAACATACTGCTCAATGTCGTAGCGCGAATAAGGCGCATAGGTCCGGGACACATGCCACAGTTGCGGATCATTCTCCAGGTCAAAGAGAAAGTCCACATCCAAGGGCTCCACGGCCCTTAACTTTATTACTTCATTTGTGAGCATCATCCTGCAAAGTTCAGCATTTCCCATCACAAAACCATCCGTTTTACAAGTTTTTTTTATTATGGAATAAAAATCCTAACAAACCTTAACCGTTTTCAAAAAAAATCTGCAAGGCATGATTTTTGCAGAAAATATGCATCCGGTTCATTGAAAATTTTTGTACCTTTACAGAAAACCCGATAATCGTTCTTAAAAAAACAAAATCGGAATTTTTCAGGATATAAAGAATTTAACTTATTGAATATTAATCAAAAAAAATTAAGCCATGAGTGACCGTTGTTCAAATTCAGGATTTGCCTTTTTCTC
>CAZGZO010000326.1:0-3005 GCA_964529695.1 uncultured Lentimicrobiaceae bacterium | reverse complement strand
CGCAATTGACCCATTGGTGATACGCCCCAGGCTGTGGTATAGCTTATGGGTGTGTGGGGAATCAATGGAGTATTTAATATCATAAACGATACTGCTTCTTTGCCTTTCACAGCAAAATGACAAAGTGGGGATTCAAACCCCATGAATATTCCTTTATTGATACTGACCCAGGGCGATCCGGCAACAATTCCATCTGGTTTCATCCCACTGTTTTCTGGCATCTCCAAAAGAGTTATCCGATCAACACTCAATGGGCTTTCAGGAATTAGAGTAAACTCCTGACGAAGATAATTGGAGTGATATTTCAATATGACTTTCCAGTGAATCTTTAAATGTGCTTTGCTGCTATATAATTCAGCTGAGATTTGCTCCCCATTTTCTTTGCCTGATTTTTTCACAGATGAGCTGACACCCTTAATTGTTTTAATTTTTGGTTCAGACATGATTCGAAAGTCGTTGGATGTGAGTATTTCACCATCGTGAAGCTGAATCGAAAACCAGGGGGTGCTGTTCCAATCAATTTGTTGCCCAGTTTCTTTGTTTTGAAACGATTGAGTCCTTAAAGTTTTATCTTTTATCGTCCATTGAGCCGAAAGCACATTATTCTGAACTAAAATATGGCCTTGTGATAATTGAATGACAGGATTCCCAATTGGTGGCCCGGGATAAACGGACTGACCGAAAATTGTTCCTGCATAAAACAAGCATAATATAATAATAAACAGATTCTTTCTCATAGTTTTTCGTTTAATGAATTTATTGTACTCATTAATCCACACGTTTAACAGTGCATTTATAGCAACAATCTATTGGTCTAAATCATCTCCGAATTTTTATGAAGGCTGCTTCCCTATTTTACATGCCCATCCTGCGAAATAAAAAATTACCAGGTAGCAAACCACCAAAATAGCGTACGCATGGGTCGACCCCACCGATTTGAGCCCCGAGAGATAACCGTAAAGGAGCGGAATGGTAGCACCTCCGGCGATTGCCATAATCAAAAATGCTGAACCACGCTTTGTAAATTTTCCCAGCCCTTCGATGGCAAGTGGCCAGATGGCCGGCCACATGATGGAGTTCGCAAACCCCAATGATGCAACAAAAAGAACAGAAGTGTATCCATGCGTAAATACGGCCACCACTGTAAAAATCACGCCCAATAAAGAAAAATATTTAAGCGCTTTGCGCTGAGAAATATACCTTGGAATGCTTATGATAGCCACCAAATAACCAATGATCATAGCAATCATGGTAAATGATGAGAAAAATTTCGCAACCTTAATGTCAAAGCCAAGGGAAAGCCCATAGTTTATAAGCGTATCAACGGCCACCACTTCAGCACCCACATAAAAGAACAAAGTCACAACTCCAAACCAGAAATATGGAAACTGCAGAATACTTTTTCTTTTCGAAACCAATTCAGAAGAAACTTCTTCCTCAGCTTCAACTTCAGGCAAATTGGAAATTTTTAGCCACACCGCCAACACGATCAGGCCAACAGCCATAATTACGTAAGGAAGAATCACTTTTTCAGCGAGAGCATTCAATGCAGCGGCTTTAGCTGGTCCAGCCAGACTTCCAAGATCCTTACTCACTTTTCCGATTCCGGTAAGAATAATGGCTCCAAGTATTACAGGGCTTAAAATACCAGCAAACTTATTGGCAATTCCCATGATACTAATGCGTTTGGCCGCACTTTCAATAGGTCCCAAAATGGTTACATAAGGATTCGCAGCAGTTTGTAATACCGCTAATCCGGTTCCCTGGATAAACAGCCCCGTCAAAAACCAAAAATAGGTACGTGTTAAAGCCGCAGGAACAAAAATCAGGGCCCCGATAGCCATAATGGCCAATCCTAATGACATACCATTTTTAAAACCAACCTTTTCCAACAATTTAGATGAAGGCAAGGCCATCACAAAATAGGAAATATAAAAAGCAAAGGTTACAAGATAGGCCTCAAATGAACTTAATTCGCAAGCTGTTTTCAGGTAAGGTATCAGCGTCGCATTAAGCCAGGTAATAAACCCAAAAATAAAAAACAAAATGCCGATGATAATAATAGGGCCCGCCTGTTCCCCATTCTTTTTTTCAATTTGATTTTTCATCTAAACAAGATATTCAATTCATATTTTTATTTCTAGAAATGGACCTTAATTGGTTAATTCGATTGTAGTGGTTTCTCCAATTATGTCATGAGCTTTAAGGTTAAGTGATAAAGTCTTGGAGCCTTCATCGTAATTTTTGTCCAATAAGATAACATTCGGATTTGTTATCTCAATTTTCCGATGTGATGATGCGCCCACGATTTTAACTTCCTGCGTCCCGTACAATCTTATTTCCAAAGCAGCTTTATCTTCATCACAGGAAAAACTAATAATGTTATAGGTTCCGTCATTATAAACATATTGCCGCATTGTGGAAAGGCCGACAGAATACTTCAGTGTATATTTTTTTTGTTCCAGCACCGGTAAATATAGGAAGCCGAATCCTTCATCTTCAAAATAGGATGCAATTTCATTATTATCTATACTCGCAGTAGAAATGTGCTGCCCTTTTGCTAAGGCTACTTTCAAAACCATTCCGGCTAAAAAATCTTTCCGATAGGCTATATCTGGCATTTTAGAGTTGTCAATTTCAACAACACCATCGCTTTTTTCATCAACGCAGGTATATTTGTTATAAAGCCACTGAGAATAGAATTGCTGCGTGTTTTTTGCAAGATACCGGTCTCTTTGTTGCTGAACCATCGTTAAATAATCGATCCATTTCTGGTTGGTTTCGTCCTGGAGTGAATCATCAGGCGCAAGCCAGTTTGACCAGTGCGATTCGACAAGATCTGATTCCTGCTCATCAATAGGTACCGTGGGTAAACAAGTATAATCATGCCACATTGTACCATAAATATTTCTGTTAACAACCAATAATCTGTGATCAAAACCGCCGCCATTGGGTTCTTTTGGAGGATTTAACTCACTGACCTCTTCAAACATTGTATTGGCGTA
>CAZGZO010000325.1:0-3007 GCA_964529695.1 uncultured Lentimicrobiaceae bacterium | reverse complement strand
TTTCTTCTATGGCCCGGTTTAGAATGCGGATTCCGGTTTTCAGGTATTCCACTTCTTGCTGTTTTTGCGCAAGGCGTTTTTCATTGATGGCATAACCCTGAACAAGATAGTCTTTTAATCTTTGAGTGGCCCACTGGCGAAATCGGGTGCCACGTTTTGATTTGACCCGGTAACCTACTGAAATAATTACATCCAGATTGTAAAATGCAACACGTTTGTCAGAATTTGGAATATGCATTTTTTGCATATTGCTTTTCTTGTCAAGTTCACCTTCTTTGAAAACATTATTTAAATGACGGGATATAACGGATTGGTCTCGTTCAAATAAAACCACTAATTGCTCCTGTGAAAGCCAAACTGTATCTTCATTGAAATTAACACTCAATTCAACCTGCTTGTCACGGCTTTGATATATTTCGATTTTACTTTCCATAATTGTCTTTCTCATTTGTTACCAATGACAGGACTTTTATAATTCAAAGATAAATAATCTATTTTGTCGTCCGCCTTGGCGGACGATTTAATGTAGTCTATGAATTCATTCATGGACAAAAATAATTTTGATTAATTGTCGGGTAGTAATGACGCAATGCATTGCGTCATTACTGCAGTCAAAAATTTATTATTGTGAACCCATTCGCATTTAACATAATTTATAACAAACACTTCACCGAAAAGGTTTGCATTGGACTTTCTTTGATGAATAATTACTAAATTTGGGCATCAAAAAACTACCGATGGACAATAAAATATTACAAACAAAATTTGAGGAGGGTATCCTGTTGGTAACCATCAACAGACCCCAGGCAATGAACGCACTGAATACTCAATTTTTCAACGAGTTAGACGAGCTGGTAGCTTCCGTAAAAAAGGATAAAGCGGTTAATCTGATGATGATTACCGGCGAGGGAAAAGCTTTTGTGGCTGGTGCAGATATTGCCGAAATGGTAAACAAAAACCAGGAAGAAGGCACGACTTTTTCCAGGCTGGGACAAAATACATTCAGAAGTCTGGAAGAATTAGATATTCCGGTAATTGCAGTGGTAAATGGTTTTGCCCTCGGTGGTGGAATGGAACTTACCATGGCCTGTGATTTCCGGATTGCCAGTAGCAAAGCCAAATTCGGTCAGCCGGAAGTAAATTTAGGTTTGATTCCGGGTTACGCCGGAACTCAACGGCTTTCTCGTCTTACAAACATGGGAACGGCACTGTATTTGCTGATGACTGCCGATATGATTACGGCTGATGATGCACTTCGTATCGGATTGGTGCAAAAAGTAGTGGAGCCTGAAGCGCTTATGGAAACCAGTATGGCTATTGCCAAAAACATTGTTTCCAAGGGACCACAGGCCGTAAGAAAACTGAAACGCGTGGTGCGCAAAGGTTATGAAATGAGCCTGGAAGAAGGTTCTGCGCTGGAAGCTGCGGAGTTCGGTTCACTGTTTGGAGATAATAGCGAAGGCCGTGAAGGCATGCAGGCGTTCCTGGAAAAGAGAAAGCCAAATTGGTAATAAACTATTGATAATTAGAAAAATAAAAATTATAAACATGACATACGACGAAAGAATACAAAATGTTGCGGTTTTGGGTGCAGCCGGCAAAATGGGCAGCGGTATTTTACTGCTGACTGCTGTGGAAATGGCCGACCGTGCACTTCAACCCGAGAACAAAGGCAAAACTTTTGTTTTGAATGCCATTGATGTGTCGGAAGAAGGCTTGTCCGGACTGATGGGCTACCTACGGGTGCAGGTGCGGAAACTTGCTGAAAAAAAGACCGTTTGGCTGCGCCACATGTACGCCGACCGCGAAGATCTAATTGAAAATTACGACATCATCGATGCTTATATCAATGATGTACTTAATATCGTTCATCCGGTCACTGCGATGGAAGCTGCTTATAAATCGAGCCTTGTTTTCGAAGCGGTGAATGAGAATCGTGCTTTGAAAGTGAAACTTCTGTCTCAGATTAAAGAAAACAATCAAAACGATATTTGGTTTTTTACCAACACGTCTTCCGTTCCGATTCATCTGATAGACCATGAAGCCGGACTTGATGGAAAAGTGATTGGATTTCATTTCTACAATCCTCCTGCCGTCCAGAAGTTGGTTGAGCTAATTAAAACAGACGGTACAAAGCAAGAAGTTGTTGATTTTGCGCTTCAATATGCCAAGAACCTGAAGAAAGTGGTGGTGCCATCCAACGATTTTGCCGGTTTTATTGGAAACGGACACTTTATGCGCGACGGTCTGCATGGCATCAAAGAAGCAGAAACACTTGCCAAAGACAAAAACATGTCTTTGTACAAAACCATTTACATGGTTAACAGAGTGACTCAGGATTATCTGATTCGTCCGATGGGCATTTTCCAGTTGATGGATTATGTGGGTATTGATGTGATGCAATTCATTCTGAATGTGATGAATCCGTTTAATGAGGATGAAGATTTACACAGTGATTTGCTCGATAAATTTATGGACCAGGGTGTCAAAGGCGGACAGTATTCCAGTGGCGCTCAGAAAGACGGATTCCTGAAATACGAAGGCGGCAAACCAGTTGCTGTTTGGGATGTTGATAAGAAGGAATATGTGGAGATTGAAAAATTTAAAGCTGATTGTGATGAAATGCTTGGCAATCTGCCCGAAACAGCTGTGCCATGGAAAGCTACACTTCGTATGAAAAACAAAGAAGAGGTTTTTACGAAGTTTTATAACGATGTGAAATCTATGGAAACATTGGGCGCGGTTATGGCAGTTAAATATGGAAAGCGATCCAAAGAAATCGGAGAGAAACTGGTAGCTGACAAGGTTGCAAACAATGCTGATGATGTAAATACGGTGATGCTTACCGGATTTTACCATGCTTACGGACCCATCAATAACTATTTTGAATAACACACGGAATCATGAAGAAATTAAGAAGAAAAGTATATATGACAGCCGGTTACAACACCATTTCTTTGGGAACCGGCAGAAAAGAATTTAATCCCAGAAAACCCCGTCCGGGCAT
>CAZGZO010000324.1:1103-3009 GCA_964529695.1 uncultured Lentimicrobiaceae bacterium | reverse complement strand
CTGTTTCACATGCAGAAATTTGTAAAGCCTAAAGAGAATCTCATTATTGACCATGAGGTGGTCTGGAACCAGAAATTTAAACTTTCGCTGGCCTGCCTTATCTTTTTCTTTATCGGGGCACCACTGGGGGCCATCATCCGGAAAGGTGGTCTGGGACTTCCTTTGGTGATTTCAGTATTGTTTTTTGTCATTTATCATGTGATTTCTGTCACCGGTGAAAAATCAGCCAAAACGGGTGAAATGAGTATGATTTTCGGGATGTGGCTTTCAACATTTGTAATTCTCCCGCTGGGACTGTTTTTGACTTATAAAGCCACATCAGATTCCCCTTTGGTAGATGCTGAGAGCTGGCGGAAATATTTTGAAAGTCACAAAGCATTAAAAAAGATTTTGATCTATTATGAGGCTGCTTCATTATGGATAAAATCCATAATGCCTTCAAAAAAAACACCTTAACCTGAAACGTTTTGAAGATCCTGTTTCTTTGCAACAAATCTCCGTGGCCGCCAAAAGAAGGCGGTGCAATGGCTATGAACCAGATCGTAGAAGGATTGACAGATGCAGGGCATTCCGTTAAAGTTTTGGCTGTTAATTCCAAAAAATACAACGTCCATAAAGAAAATATCCCCCAGGAATATCTTATTAAAACGAACATTGAATGGGTGGACATGGATCTTTCTGTGAAGGTTTGGCCGGCATTTTCAAATTTTATCCTGGGGAAGTCCTATCATGTTGCCCGGTTTGTTTCTGAAAAATTTAAGACAAAACTGGTGCAGGTTTTGAAAGCGAATGATTATGATATTGTTCAGCTGGAAACATTATTTATGGTGCCTTATGTTCCGGTGATCAGAGCCAACACTCATTCAAAGATCGTGTTGCGCCTGCACAACATCGAGCATCTCATCTGGCGAAGGATGTATTCCAAAAATAAATATTCATTAAAAGGAATCTATTTTCATCATCTTTTCAAAACGCTGAAAGATTATGAATTAAAGACACTTAACCAAGTGGACGCTCTGTTGCCTATCACGGGAAAAGATGCTGAATTCTTTAAAAAACATACTGCCACCAAAATAAAAACGATTCCCTATGGAATTGAGCTCCCGGAAATGGTGAGCAATCAGGAAACTGAAAATGCCCTGTTCTATATTGGCGCTATGAACTGGATGCCTAACATCGAAGGCATTCAGTGGTTTTTAAAAAATGTCTGGCCTTCCCTGAACAGTAAATTTCCTCAACTAAAGTTTTACCTTGCAGGACGCGAAATGCCACAATGGCTGCGGCAGCTGGAAGCAAAAAATATTGACATCATGGGCGAAGTCCCGGATGCGGAACAATTTGTCCGTTCTAAAAAAATCGCAGTGGTTCCTTTGTTTTCCGGAAGCGGGGTGCGCATCAAGATCATTGAAAGTATGAGCCTCGGGAAAGCCGTGATTTCAACTCATGTAGGAGCTGAAGGGATTGATTATGAGAATGGAAAAAACATTATCATTGCTGACACAGCTGAAGAATTTATTCAAGCAATCAGCACTCTATACACACAGCCCAAAGTAGCTGAAGAAATGGGCAAAGAAGCTCGCCGATTGGTGGCCAAGAAACATCAAAACCATGAAATTATCAAGCAATTGGCAGAGTTTTATCAGGAAATTTTATGATTTTTGTGGTTTCAGCCTGACTTAAAACTAATTTTTATGAGGATTTTCGTTTTGCTTTCAAGGATCCCATATCCTCTTGAAAAAGGAGATAAGCTCAGAGCTTTTAACCAAATCAAAGGGCTTTCCAAAAACAATGAAATTATCCTCTGTGCGCTGAACTCCATCCGAAAAACAGACAAACAACAAGCTTTCGCAAAATTGCAACCCTATTGCCGCTCTGTCAATTTTATTGATATCTCATTTGGGGTACG
>CAZGZO010000324.1:0-1093 GCA_964529695.1 uncultured Lentimicrobiaceae bacterium | reverse complement strand
AAAGCTTATTTTTCAAGACTTCCTCTACAAACCGGATATTTCTTCAGTAGAAAAGCATCAAAGAAAATCATAAGCCTGATCAAAGAATACAAACCTGATCATTTGTACGGACAATTGGTGCGCGTAGCACCTTATCTGATTGATATCCCCATTCCAAAAACACTCGATTACCAGGATGCTTTTTCCTATGGTATGAAAAGAAGAATGGAATACGCTTTATTTCCCGCTAAGGCAATTCTCAGAATGGAATACAAACGGCTTGCTAGTTTCGAAAATCTAGTTTTTGATTCATTTGACCATAAGACCATTATCTCGGAACAGGACCGGGATTTGATATCGCATCCTAAAAGAATGGAAATTCAGGTGATCAAAAATGGTGTGGATCTGGATTATTTTTTCCCAAAACCGGCTGATAAAATACATGACATCGTCTTTAGCGGGAACATGAATTATCCACCCAATGTGGATGCAGCACTTTTCTTGGTTAAGGAGATCATGCCACTGGTGTGGAAACAAAAACCTGAGATTACGTTGCTTCTGGCGGGAGCGAATCCAAGTTACAAAGTCAAAACCCTTGCGGGAGAAAAAATCAAGGTCAGCGGCTGGATGGAAGACATTCGCGAAGCGTATCTGACTTCAAGAATTTTTATTGCACCCATGCGGATTGGCACAGGTTTACAAAATAAGTTACTGGAGGCCATGTCTTTAAAAATTCCATCCATAACCACGCATCTGGCCAATGCTGCCTTGCATGCCAAACCCGGTAAAGAAATTCTAATTGGAGATACAGCCAGTGAGCTTGCAGAAAATATTCTAAATCTGATCGATTCGAAGGAAAAGCAAAATGAGATCGCTGACAACGCTTTCCTTTTTGTTCAGGAAAACTTTCATTGGGAAAATACAACATCCAGGCTTGAAGCGCTGATGAAAACCGATAAATTTAACGGTTCTCCGGAAGGAGCCGACTCTGTTAAAGAATTTTAAATCAACACTACTTCAGAAATCTGACCAAACTATTTCAAATAATTACCTTTATTTTTGCAGATACCGGAAAGTAGAACCACTTTCTGAATTTCAACTGATAAAAAAGTGA
>CAZGZO010000323.1:0-3014 GCA_964529695.1 uncultured Lentimicrobiaceae bacterium | reverse complement strand
CGCTCGTTATTTGCCTTAAAGACATTTCCTAAAGCAGCCACCAAAACCCGGTTGGAATTGTGTGGATCAATCAAAATCCGGCCTATATGCCGGCTGTCTTTTAAACCGATATTTTTCCAGTTTTTACCACCGTCAGTAGTCTTGTAAACACCATTTCCCGTAAGGATATCATAACGCACAGCAACTTGGCCTGTCCCCGCATAAATAACTTTAGGATTGGAAGGTGCAATGGCCAGAGCCCCGATAGAAGATGCCTGTTGATGTTGCATCATAGGCTGCCAAGTTCTGCCTGCGTCGTTTGTTTTCCATACTCCGCCACCGGCAGCACCGAAATAATAAGTGTTGGGTTTTCCAGGTATTCCTGCAGCCATGGTTGACCAGCCTGCACGAAATGGTCCTACCAGTCGCCAGTGCATATCTGCGTAAGCCTTTGCAGGAATGGTTTGAGAAAAACTGGTAACGGGTATTATTAATAGCATTAACGTTGAAATCAAAACAAATAATGAAGGTTTTATTGTTGGTTGAAATGTTGTTGAATAGGGCCTTTGTAAACAAACCCATCTGGTTTTTTGTTTCATGATATCCAATTTCCTTATTTCAATAATATTTAACGGTTGTGTAAAAAGAACAAACCATCAGAAACATTCAGTTTTGATCTTTTCCGGCAGGAATAAGAACATGTAAAAGCACGATGCCCTGAGAATTTAATCCGGACAAATATAATTATTAATAATGAAGCTAAATTATGATGTCTGAAATTCAATGAATTGCGTTTTATTAATTGAAAATTAATGTGTTAAAGTTGTAAAAGATTTGTTGTACTTTTGCCGCCCATTTCAAAAATTGCATTTTACATGATTACAGTATCAAATCTGGGTATCCAGTTCGGGAAGCGTATTTTATTTCAGGATGTGAATCTGAATTTAACAAAAGGGAATTGTTATGGTGTGATTGGAGCCAACGGTGCAGGAAAGTCCACTTTAATGAAGATTATCAGCGGTGAGCTTGAATCTACGCATGGTACAGTGAGTTTGGGTACAGGAGAGAGATTGTCTGTTTTAAAACAGGATCACTCAGAGTTTAATGAACTTACAGTTTTGGATACTGTACTGATGGGGCATGAAAAGCTTTGGCAGGTAATGCAGGAGAAAAACAAACTGTATTCAAAAACTGAGTTTTCTGATGAGGATGGCGTGAAACTGGCCGAATTGGAAGGACTTTTTGCTGATATGGACGGTTGGAATGCGGAAAGTGATGCTGCCAGTCTGTTGAGTGGATTGGGTATCCCGGAAGATCTGCATTACCAGTTGATGAAAGATTTAAGCGGTAAGCAAAAAGTAAAGATTTTGCTGGCAAGAGCATTGTTTGGTAAACCGGATAATCTGCTGCTTGACGAGCCTACCAATGATCTGGATTTGGAAACGGTGAACTGGTTGGAGAATTATCTGGCGCATTTTGAGAATACGGTGGTGGTCGTTTCCCACGACCGGCACTTTCTGGATGCCATTTCTACCCATATTGTGGATATTGATTTTGGCAAAGTTCAGCTGTTTGCAGGGAATTATACTTTCTGGTATGAATCCAGTCAGCTTGCTTTACGGCAACAGCAGGCCATGAATAAAAAAATTGCCGACCGTAGGAAAGAACTTCAGGAGTTTATCGACCGTTTTAGTGCTAATGTTAAGAAATCGCGACAGGCGACCAGCCGGAAGAAAATGCTTGAAAAACTGAATGTTGACGATATCCATCCTTCGGATAGAAAATATCCTGCTATTATCTTTACCCCCGAGCGTGAACCTGGGAACCAGATTCTGGAAGTTCACGGACTGAGTAAGAAAACAGATAGCGGTAATTATTTGTTTAAAGATATTGAGTTTGCTGTTAACAAGGGGGAGAAGATTGTTGTTCTATCCCGTGACCCATTGGCAATCACCACTTTTTTTGACGTCATCATGGGAAAAGCTAAAGCCACCAGCGGCAATTACAAATGGGGACAAACCATAACCACTGCCTATCTTCCTTTGGAAAATAATTCCTTTTTTCAGAGTAATTTGAATCTGCTGGAATGGTTGGGACTTGAATCAGACGATACCACTGAAATTTACCTGAGAGGTTTTCTGGGAAAAATGCTTTTTCCCGGTGAAGAAGCTTACAAAAAGTCTAATGTCCTTTCGGGAGGTGAGAAAATGCGATGTATGATTGCCCGTATGATGATGAAAAATGCCAATGTCATGGTTTTGGATACCCCCACCAACCATCTGGATTTGGAATCTATTCAGGCATTTAACAACTCACTAACTAATTTCCCCGGAAATCTTTTGTTTTCATCGCACGACCATACTTTTATTCAATCCATCGCTGACCGAATCATTGAGATATCACCTAACGGAATGATTGATAAAAAGATGGAGTATGATGATTACGTCAGCGATGAGAAAATCCATGCGTTAAGGGAGAAATTGTATTCTTAAGATATTGATGCTCTTCCAGATTTGTAATCTGGAAGTTCTTGGGCATAGGATTTTAAATCCGATTTTATATAATCATTTCTTCACCATTAAAATAATTGTAGATTGGATTCTAAAATCCTGTTTTCATGGAACATTCGGATTGCAAATCCGAATGAGCGCCATCGTGTAACAAAAAACAAGCACAATCTATGGTGTTGTTAACGACTATGCTGAAACTGAATGTCATTCAGCACCATCCTGATTTCTCCATAAGTAAATTCGTCGTTCAACTTATATTTCAGCTCAGAAACACTCCCAAATTCAATGTTTTTTATGGATTTTTTCAGCTTTTCAGATCTTTCAGGGGTAATAATTTCTTCCAGTTTCAATTTCCCTTCTAAAATAAGCGTTGCCAGATGGCTTTCAATGGTACTGTTTACAAGTCCCCGTTCTTTGGCAATTTCAGGAATACTTTTTCCTTCTCTAAACATTTTGAAACTAATGTCACGTGTATTTTCTTTCGGTTGTTTTTTTTTCGGACTTTTTTGAAGCGGAGTTTCATTG
>CAZGZO010000322.1:0-3023 GCA_964529695.1 uncultured Lentimicrobiaceae bacterium | reverse complement strand
CTCGATATTCTGTTCAATGGATAATTCGCTGCCATCAAACATTACTGAGTCAAAACCTGCCTTGATACACCTTTCAACAAGCTCTACTGATCCCCCATGGTCAAGGTGGATCCATCCTTCAACTCCGAAGGATGCTAATCCGGTACGTCCCATATTTAAGGCATTTTCAAGCCCCATATAATCAATAGAACTCTGAGTAAGTTGTAAGATTAGTGGGCTGGTGGTGTTTTTGGCCGCTTGTAAAACTGCTCTTAAAGTTTCGAAGTTGTAAAAGTTGGTAGCCAAAATTGCTTTTTTGCTCCTTCTTACTTCCGCTAATTTATCTTTTAGTAACATCATCTTAAAATTGAATCTCTTTGTTAAAAAACTTTTTGGCTCTTTCTTTTACTTCAGCCAGAGATGTAAAGGCGCCAGTTCCGCCTCTTGCTGTAGTGTTAATGGCTCCCATCAGATTACCCATTTCCATGCAGGATGCCAGATCGTAGCCTTTTATCATAGCGTGCAGAAAACCAGCATTGAAACTGTCACCGGCACCAATAGCATCTTTTAGATTATGGTTTTTGAAAGGATTGAAGTATGTTATCTTTCCGTTTTCTGATAATGCAGAGCCATCCGCTCCCATCTTTACAACTACAGTTTTGGATAACCCTGTCAGAAATTTTAACCCTCTTTCTACGGAGCTCATCTTAGAAATAGCAAACAATTCGTTTTGATTGGGTAGGAAAACATCCACCAGAGGTAGTAAGTTCTCAAAGTCGATATCCCATTTATTTTCAGGATCCCATTGAACATCAAGTGAAGTAGTCATCCCGGCTTGTTTTGCAGTTTGAAAGAGTGCAATAATGTCTTTTTTGATGTTATCCTGAAGGAAAGGAGAAGACAAATGCAGGTGTCTTGCAGCCTGAAATGCTTCTGCAGGAATATCTTTCATCGAGTAATCTTTCATCGCACCAGGAAAAGTTACCATGGCACGATCTTCTCCATAGTTTAAAGCGATTGTAGCTCCTGTTTTTTTTGTTTTATCAACACTTACAAATTTTGTGTCAACATTTTTCGATTCTAGTGATGAAAGGACAAGCTGACCGAAACTATCATCACCCATCATACCTGCAAAAGCAGTCTTCGATCCCAAAACAGAGATGTTTGAAGCGAAAATTGCAGATGAGCTTCCCAATGAAATCGTCATCTTATCGGAAATTATCTCTGTACCTATTTCCGGAAATGATTTTATTTCATCCAGAATCAAATCAACGTTTAATTCACCGACTACCAGAATGTCAAATTTTTCTTTCATAATTAAATCACTCATTTACAATTAAATAATGTTATTAAAGCCAACAAGATTAAAGCTGTAGAAATACTTATCCATAGATTTTTCGATTCTTGAAAGGACAATTTTTTCTGCTTTTATTCCATTGGTTTCAAGGTTTTGATATAATCTTGCACGAGCAACCTCTACTTCAGGTTTCGTCCAGATGTATCTGCATCCTGTTTTAATCAGCCATAATTGTCTTTCTTTTCCTATCGAATAAAAGTCGTTACCATCTTCTCCTTCCAGAAGCCATTTCTTCCATCTTCCAGAGCTTATTACAGCATCCCATAAAATATTTTTAAAATTTGATTTCACCACTACCTGATCTTCTTCAGAAAGTTCTTCCTCAATTTCAACGAGTTCCATCAGTCCGTCATATTCATTCTCAGTAAATTCAGGTCCCACATTGGCACCTCCCATTCCGGAAAGAGGATATTCTTCGGGATTGCTGACATTATCAGAATAGTGTCCTTTAATAACGCTACCATATTTTGAGGCTTCTTTGGTAAGATGCTTCGCAACTTGAGGATCGAAAAGGGTTGTTTGAAGATCTGTCCCGACTTTTCCTACCACAAAACATGGCCAGATATCACTGTATCCGGCTTTTGCCAGCCCCGTTTTCAAAAGCGTCAAAAATCGATTAAATGTCTTTATATCAGCCAATCCACCGTGAACTTCTTCAGTTCCAACCTCATAGGAAATAGCAGAGTAGTTGTTTTCTCGTCTGAATTTTTCAACAAAAGCAATCAGTTCAACTGTTCGATTTGCGACGATCTCAATATTTATAATTTCTCCTTTTTTCAGTGTGACGTCAACGGTGGGATCAACATGCAGCAAGTGATAACCTGCTTTAAGGGCATCAACCATTGATTGTTTCACCAGGCTCATTGTCTGCTCATAAGATAAATTTTGCATCCTGTGTTCATCTTTCAACCAGGGACCACCGTGATCCAATGCTATCATTACGGGACCTTTAATGTCGAGTGCTTTTGCTTCACGTTTTATGATTTTGACAAATTCGAATTGATTCATTCCAGTATATCCCCTGTTACTGTCAACCTGGTTCAGTGTCACTGCGAATTTAATAGGTGAATTACAACGCTTTGCTGAATTAAGTGCTGCTTTTATAACAGACACCGAATTAGGGCAAGCTGCAAACAAAGTTCTGCTGATACCTGTTTTTTCCTTTTCCTCTTTAATTCGTTCAAGTACGTGCTCAACAATTGGCGTATTCACTTTATCCGTTTTTTTATTTGAAATCATTTTAAAACTGAACGTGATGTTTTTTCTTGACCGGTTCCATCTCGTAGATTTTTACCCCTTGTACTACACGGTGGATTGTCCCGTTAACAGATGGGTTGTCAGGGTTAAAACCCTCATGAAGAGATTTATAAAAACTAAATAATTGAGCCACTACAAGTTCTGCTAACATAAGAAAGCTTTCATCCAGGTTTTTTCCCATCTCAGAAAATGTTATTAATTGGTCGAGGCCATCAGACTCGAAAATATCTTCTGAAACTCCAATAGAATATGCCGGTCTGATTTTTCCATTCATGGAGTTTACCATATCCAGTTCATATTGTCTGACATACTTAACATTGCTGAAGAAGTAAAACATCAATGTTTTTTCGTTTACAACAGCCATGGGACCATGTCTGAATCCTAAAAATGAATCGAATTTGCATATAAACTTTCCATTGGTCAGCTCTTG
>CAZGZO010000321.1:0-3077 GCA_964529695.1 uncultured Lentimicrobiaceae bacterium | reverse complement strand
GTTTTATGGAGAATCAAATAAACAACATCCTTTATAGAAATCCATGGTGGTTTTCAGCTATTTTAAAAAAATAGTGGTTTTCAGGGATGGACAGGTGACAATGGAACAAAGTGACGAAGTGACGAAAGGGGACGCTAACTTTTTTTCAATTGTCATGCTGAACAGCGTGAAGCATCTCTATAGATAATTCGAAATTTTGGGTTACGGGTTAAATCATTTTTACCGGTAAGGGAAGATAATTTCCACCTTTACTCCCTGGCGGGGTTCGCTTTGAAATTTCATACTTCCTTTCAGAAACTCTACCCGGTTGCGGATACTGGATAAGCCGATTCCGTCTTCTTTGTCCCCGGTTTTCATATCAAAGCCCTTGCCGTTGTCTTTGTATTCAAAGAGAACATAGTCTCCTTTTAGCAAGCATGAAATGGTAATTTCGGTAGCTTCTGCATGTTTTAACGTATTGTTCAGCAATTCCTGAGTAAGGCGATACAACATAAATTCCATGGATTCGGGAAGACCTTGGCCTACTTTTACGGAAAGGTTGATGTTTAAATCTCCTGAAACCTTGTCCACCATGTCTTCCAGAGTGGCTTTCAGCCCAAATCGTGATAAAACCATAGGCATCAGGTTATGCGAAATTCTTCTCACTTCCACGTTGGCTTTGTTCACCAGCTCCTTAGCATTTTGCAGGTTTTTTCCCCTTTCAGGATCGGAATCTTCTTCTAAATTAGAAAAAAAGATGCTGACCGATGAAAGCAAAACGCCCAACCCGTCATGCAATTCGCTGGCAATTCGCTTGCGTTCATTTTCTTCTCCTTTTAACAGCGACTGAGCCACGGTTGCTTCTTTTTCTTTCTGCAAGAAAGCGACTTCCTGCTCCCGTATTTTTTTATCTTTCTTATGCTTATAAAAATAGAACCAAATCAATAATATGATAATTAGCAGTAATGTAAAACTGCTGCCCAGCAAGGTGTTCAGCTGTATTTTCCGGGTACTTTCTTCCAATTCACCCTTCAGTATTTTGTTCTTTAGATTAATGAGCTCGTTTTCTTTCTTTTTTGCCTGGTATTTTACCCGAAGTTCCATCAAATATTTCTGTCGTTGTCGCACGTGGTTGTTGTCTTTGGCAGCCATGAGTTTTTCGGTGTAATATAAAGCTGAATCCGATTGTCCTGTTAGTTTCCATGCGTTGGCAAAAGTTTCATAATAAATAGCCATATCAATCCGGCCTTCCAGTTTCATTTCGTGTTGCTGAACTTGCCTCAACAGCGAGAGTGCTTTCATGGGTTTCCTGGCATCCAGGTTTGTCATCGCTTTACTGATTAGAATGTTCAGTTGTGAAATAGTATCCCGGTTTTGTGCTGCTATAGCCAGTGCACTGTCATAGAAATAAATTGCTGAGTCGGTTTTTTTTCTGTTTTTTAATCTGTTAGCCAGGGTCAAATAATAGGGTAGCAAGTCTTCTCGTTTTTGAATGCTCAAAGACAGCTTGTTGTAATAGTCAGCTGAATCCTGATCATGTTTCATGCGATACAGCCGTGCCATCAAATGATAAACACCCATTTTAAGATCTGCATTGTTGTTTTTCTGAGCCTGTGACAGCGCTTTTTTTGAATATAAAAATGCATTTTGAAGGTCATCCAACTGACTGTATGTCAATGCAAGGTTATAGATGGTAAAAGAAGTGCCCTTTTCATCACCGGCATCGAGCAGCATCTTGTATGCTTTTTGAAACAATGAAACGGAAGTAAGCAAATGTTCCTGCCTGAGTGCAGCGGTTCCTAAGCTGGAATATGCCATGGCCTCTGTCTTTTTCCAATTATTTTTATGGCTGATTTCTACTACCTTTTGGTCCCAGAACCGGGCACTGTCGTAGCTTTGTTTACTGACACACAAGGAAGATAGGCGTAAAGCAGCATCACAATAAAGTTTCATGTCATTTTCGTTAACTGCAGACTTTAAAGCGGTATGTGCATAAAAACCGGCTGAGTCCATTTGATGATGTTGCTGAAAGCGTATGCTTCGATTTAAAAGATCACGAGAAGAACCTGTTCCTTGAATTTTGGAATCGGAAAGTCCTAAAAAATAGATGATTAAAAGTACGTAATGTAAGTGCTTCATAAATTAGATCAGTCGGTTATCTCATTCTCAAAGGCCCACTTGACAAGCCCTACGAGGTTCCGGGAGTCAGTTTTCTGCATAAGATTGGCCCGGTGGGTTTCTACAGTATGTAAGCTGATAAACAATTCATCAGCAATTTCACGCGTATTTTTTTCTTCACAAATCAGTTTTAAAATCTCTATTTCACGCTCGGTAAGCATGACATCGAAATTGGATTTGGATTTTTTTTCGTGTGTATATAAATCGGGCAACCCTTTCCCCAGATAAACAGAACCATCGTGGACCAGTTTAACCGCTTTAATCAGTTCTTTAACGGGTGTGCTTTTCAGCAGATAACCTTTGGCCCCGGCCCTTAGCATTCTTGTAATAAAATGCTTGTCATCGTATTGAGAGAAAGCAATCACTTTCACACTGGGAAAATTTTTGTGAACTTTCTGGGTTGCTTCTATACCGTCCATATCCGGCATATTGATATCCATAATCACGACATCCGGCAATTCTGATTCCATCTTCTTTATCAGCTCAATACCGTTCTGAACCTCAGCCAAAAGCATAATGTCTTCGTCCTTTTGGAGCGCAGCACGCATTCCTTCAATAATTAGAGGGTGGTCGTCGGCTATGATGAGCTTGATCATAAGTCTGTGTCTATGAATTAGATTGCAAGTTAAAAATAATAAAATTATTCGGTACCCGGATACCGGAATCTTTACAAAATAATAAAATCTCATGCACATGTATGTAGTGGTAAACCACCAGATAAAATAAATGGTGGTAAACAGGGATAAGAATTTTTGGAAGGATTAAAATTTCAATTCTTAAGTTTAAACTTCATTGTTTTCGGATTTAAAATCCACTCTTCTAACAAAATTTAACACAGCAAAGCATTCTAAATAGCGCAAAAAAGGCATACTCAATTCAAAAAAGAATTAAATTTGCCACCGAATTTATAATAATTGATT
>CAZGZO010000320.1:2361-3099 GCA_964529695.1 uncultured Lentimicrobiaceae bacterium | reverse complement strand
CCAATGGATTTTCCCTTTCTTATACACCCTGGCTCAAAAATCTTGTTAACGATATTAATCTTTCCTATCTTACTTATTTTCACAGGCTGGATGATATTTCAACCATAGCATTTTCGCTTCGCTATTTTTCTTTGGGTAATATTACCTTTACAGATAATCTTGGAAATACTTTGGGCGTTTATAAACCCAATGAATATGCCATCGATGGAGCTTATGCCCGTAAATTGTCCGATAATCTGGCTATGTCTGTGGCGGGCCGTTTTATCTATTCTAATCTTACTGCAGGGTTTTCCAACTCAGGTGTGGCAAATACAGCCGGTGTGGCAGCTGCCGTTGATGTTGGCCTTTATTGGCAAAAGGATGTCAACTGGTTCCCATCCATGGATGCACAATTTGCCTGGGGTGTTTTGATCTCTAATATTGGAAGTAAGATCTCTTATGACAAATCAAATATTCAGAAAGATTTTCTCCCAACCAATCTACGATTTGGACCCAGGTTGACCCTTAATTTGGATGATTATAACAAACTTTCTTTTAGTTTGGATATTAATAAGTTATTGGTTCCAACGCCACCTATTTATGCAACCGATAGCCTTGGAAATCCGGAAATCAATCCTGATGGTTCCTATGTAATTGCTAAAGGGCGGAACCCTAATGTTTCCCCTATTAGTGGCATTATTCAATCATTTTACGATGCCCCGGGCGGTTTCCGAGAGCAAATGCAGGAGTTTAGTATGG
>CAZGZO010000320.1:0-2351 GCA_964529695.1 uncultured Lentimicrobiaceae bacterium | reverse complement strand
TGGCGTTTGGTGTTGAGTATTGGTATAACAATATTTTTGCAGTACGTGGCGGATATTTTTATGAGAACCCGAACAAAGGCGACCGACAATATGCAACAATCGGTCTTGGCCTGAGATACAACGTGCTTGGAATTGACTTTTCTTACTTGATCCCTACGGTTTCACAACAAAACCCGTTGGAGAAAACTTTGCGATTTTCTCTTGTCTTCAATTTTGGAAACAAAAACTCGAATCAGGGATTCTAATCATGTCTGATTTTAGAGTCGGTTTCGGATTTGATGCCCATCCGCTAATCAGCGGGCGAAAACTAATACTCGGCGGCGTCCTTATTCCCTTTGATAAAGGCCTGTCGGGCCACTCCGATGCTGATGTGCTTTTACACGCCATTTCAGATGCTTTGTTAGGTGCCGCCGCTTTGGGCGATCTGGGAGTCCATTTTTCGGACGAAGATGATAATTTTAAAGATAGAGAAAGCTCTTTCTTCCTGAAACGTGTTGCCGATATGATCAATGATGCCGGATTTAAAATTGGAAATATTGATTCGACACTGGTCATGGAGAAACCCAAAATTCAACCTTACATTTCAGCAATGAGAGAAACTATTGCAGCGGTTTTAAATATTGATGTTTCGAAGGTCTCTGTTAAGGCTACAACCACTGAACGAATGGGTTTCACGGGAAGGGAAGAAGGCATTTCTGCTTATGCTTCCGTACTCATCGAGAAACTTTAGAAATTGAGTGATTTTTTTCTGTATTTTCTAATATTATTCAGGAAAATGTTCTATTCTTTGAATAGAAATTATTTGGATTTACTTTCAATATTTAAATTTGTTTTGAAAAATGCATTATTCTAAATCTTTTCGACAAGACAGAATTTATTCCAATACTATTTTATCATTAGTTTTGCTATTAATTTTTTTATTGAAGGAGTTTTCAGTCTGTTTTTGTTTAATTAGAAAGTGACCTAAAGAGTTATGAAAGCATTTAAAGCATACGATATTAGAGGTGTGTATGGCAAGGAACTAAATCCTGAAATCATCTATAGAATTGGATATTTTTTACCGCGGGTATTACCCGCAAAGAAAATTCTGGTTGGAAGGGACATCCGATTGTCTTCTGACGAAGTGTTTGAAGCGCTTTCGCGCGGAATTACAGATGCCGGTGTAGATGTGGCGGATGCAGGACTTACGACTACGCCCATGGTGTATTGGGGAACAGGAAAATATAATTTTGATGCTTCGGTGATGATCACCGCTTCGCACAATCCCAAAGAACATAACGGGCTTAAGATATCGGCAAAAGATGTTTTGCCGGTTGGGTATGATAACGGATTAAATCAACTGGAAAAACTGGTGGAATCCAACGAACCTGTGGTGGTGAAAGAAAAAGGAAAAATCAGGATGATCAATATTAAACCTGATTACCTGGAGTTTCTAAAGACCTACAAACAGGATTATTCGGATTTGAAACTCAGTATTGATTTTTCCAACGGGATGTCTTCACTTTTTAAAGATGACCTTTTTGGAGATTCCTACCACAGAATAAATGCTACTGCTGACGGGACTTTCCCTGGACACGAGCCCAATCCGTTGGAACCTGAAAATCAGGAACAAATAAAAAAATCGGTGCTGGAAAACCACAGCGATTTGGGAATTATTTTTGATGGCGATGCCGATCGTGTGATGTTTATTGATGAAAAAGGACAATTCATTTCTCCCGATTTGATCATTGCCCTTTTTGCCCATTATTTTCTGAAGGGAACGCATAAGAAAGAAACAGTTGTTCATGATATTAGGACTTCAAAAGCAGTAGGGGAGTATCTGATGAAATTCAATGCAGATGTGGTAATTTGGCGTGTGGGACGCGCTTATGGCGCCACCAAACTGAGAGAAGTTGATGGTATTTACGGCGGAGAGCTTGCCGGTCATTATTATTTTCGGGATTTCTATTATTCAGACAGCGGGCTTATTGCTTCACTTATCATGCTTGACATTGTGAAAGAATTCAGGAAAAAGGGACAAAGTGTTTCTTCCCTCATCGAAAATATTTCGCAATATGCCAATACCGGTGAAGTGAATTTTCAGATCAGCCGGAAACAGGAAGCCATGGATGCCGTAGTAAACCATTTCAAGAGTAGTGAAACGCCGACTGCAACTTTTAATTTTGATGGTTACCGCCTTGAATTTCCTGATTGGTGGTTCAATATAAGGCCATCAAATACAGAACCCTATTTGCGATTCCTGGCGGAAGCCAAATCAGAGAAATTACTGAAAGAAAAATCAGATCAGGTCTATAAATTACTGAAACCCTGTTTGAATTAAGGTCATGAAAAAATTTCTCCTTATCATTTTT
>CAZGZO010000319.1:0-3105 GCA_964529695.1 uncultured Lentimicrobiaceae bacterium | reverse complement strand
CTCGTCGTCCCGAACGACGCGCGCTAACCGGGCTGCGCCACACCCCGAAAATGAGTCAGCAAAATTAATAAACCCTTGTCAATTAGCAAAAAAATTATTCAATTTCGAAAAAATCAATTTCTGAATAGGTTTCAGCACCTTCCGTCATCCGGTTTAACCGATGATGAGCCCTTAATAAGTCTTTTTGAAGCTGTTCCATTTTTTCACGCATATCCAGAATAATTTCAATGCCTTCTTTATTGACGCCAAGTTCGCAATATAAACGGACCGCGCGTTCGCAACGTTCCAATTCTTCATGAGGAATGATTTCCTGTTTATTTCTTTTTTTCAGGTCAATGATTCCAAAATCGGCCAGCTCGTAAATTACCAGGGCATCAATATTGTAGAAGTCTGCCAGTTGCTCTATTTTAATTGCATTTTTTAATGGTGCCATTGTTTTATTTTTTTCTGATTTCACTGAGTTTTTTTACCAGTTCCTTTTCTTCTTTTGACAGGTTTTCGGGAAGTTTGATGTTTATTTTTACATAAAGATCTCCAAAAGTCCCCGGCTTCCTATAAACAGGGAACCCTTTGTTCTTAAGTCTTAAAACTATCCCGTTTTGGGTTCCTTCTTTTATCTTAACCTTGATTTTCCCCCCAAAAGTTTCTATCATAGACTCGCCGCCCAGAAGTGCCGTGTACAGGTCAACAGACTGATTCATATACACATCGTTTCCTTTTCGCTCGAAACGTTCATTCAGATTTACAAAAATTGTGATATACAAATCTCCGTTGGGCCCGCCCTGCATCCCGGGACCACCTTTTCCGGCCAACTTAATCACCTGTCCGTCTTTAATGCCGGCGGGAATAGTAATGCGAATCTTTTTTCCGTTAACATTCAGTGTGTGAATAGAATCGGCATAAGCCTGACGCAAAGGCATATGCATTTCAGCCGTGTAATCCTGTCCTTTCAAACCGCGCGTTCGGGGTCCCTGTCTGAATTGCGGTTCGCCAAAAATGCTATCCCCGAACATAGATCTGAAAAATTCAGAAAAATCGCCCATGTCAAAATCAGCAGCTGATTGGGTATAAGCCCTTTGCCTGAAGCCACCCGCCTTATTCCATGCTTCATGCTGATCGTCACCGACTTTTGCCCAATCGGAACCATAAGAGTCATATTTATTGCGCTTCTTAGGGTCGCTCAAAACCTCATTGGCCTCATTAATTTCCTTAAATTTCTTTTCAGCTTCTTTGTCGTTGGGGTTTACATCAGGATGGTATTTTCTTGCCAGCTTCCGGAAAGCTTTTTTTATTTCTCCGGAAGTTGCATTTTTGCTTACTCCCAATATTTTATAATAATCTTTATATTCCATAATTTATATTATAAAATTCTGTTAATATGTTTACTAAACTTCAAAACAGCTTTAGCTGATTTTCAATTTGTGTAATAATTACGTTGTGTTTTGTATTAAAAACCTAAAATTACACAATTAAAAGACTCGTTATCAACCCTACTGCCGGACATAAACCGTATTTTTGTAGCGGTTTTCATAAAACACAACAGGACGGGTCAGGATGAATGAAAAGATAGCAGCGGAAAAGATTTTTCAAATCAGAAATCAAAATGATTTCACTTCGCTTGCGTTGGAAATATTTTATTTTCAATACAATAACAATGCTATTTACAATCAATTTGTTGATGCTTTAGGCGTAAATCCTGCGACCGTTGATCAGATTGAAAAAATCCCGTTTCTGCCGATAGAGTTTTTTAAAAACTATCGGATAACTTCCGGTTCTTTTCAGGAAGAAATCACTTTTACAAGCAGTGGTACAACCGGAATGCAAACCAGTAAGCATCATGTAAAAGATCTGGCACTTTATGAAAACAGCGTTTTAAAAGGTTTTCAACGTTTTTTTGGTGAACCACGTGAATATGTTTTCCTGGCTTTACTACCGTCTTATCTGGAAAGGGGCGGTTCTTCGCTGGTACATATGGCACAAAAACTGATTGATTGGAGCGGCGATTCGCGAAGCGATTTTTATTTGCATGATTATGAAAAGCTGTCAAAAATTCTATCAGAACTGAAAAAGAAAAACGACAAAAAAGTGTTGCTGCTGGGGGTAACCTACGCTTTGCTTGATTTAGCTGAACAATTTCCGGTTCAATTTCCTAAACTTATTTTGATGGAAACCGGGGGTATGAAAGGAAACCGGAAAGAGATGGTGCGCGAGGAATTACATTCCCAGTTAAAAAGGGCTTTTGGAGTAAAGCACATTTTTTCAGAATATGGTATGACCGAATTGCTATCACAGGCCTATTCAAAAGGTGAGGGCAGTTTTGAGATGCCTCCATGGATGCAAATCCGCATAAGGGATGTGAACGATCCTTTGAGTATTTTACCAGAAGGGAAAACCGGGGGCATCAACGTCATCGACTTGGCAAATATTTATTCCTGTTCTTTCATTGCTACTCAGGACCTGGCAAAAACCTTGCCGGGCGGAGGTTTCGAAGTGTTGGGCCGTTTTGACAACAGCGATATCAGAGGTTGTAATTTGTTGGTACAATAGTTTTTCCTAACTTGCGGTTGTTCAAAATGAAATTCCTAAAAAATTGGAGCCTATTCAACTTTTATATAATTTCACACAAAGAAATTTGTTTGTGTTTATCAAATCCTTCAGGATATGTTGAGCAAAGATGAATTGTTAGAAGCCATCGATTTGATGGAAGAAGAAAGTTATGAGGAAGCCCATCTGGTGTTGAAACTTTCAGTAACGCCTGAGGCCGCTTGGTTACAGGCATGTTTGTACCGGAAAGAGGGTGATGAATGGAACGCGAATTACTGGTATGACAAAGCAGGCAGGATCATGCCAAAATACAGCTTTGAAGCTGAAATACAGGAAATCAGGGACCTCATAGAAAACTTGTAAATTGAAAGTGGCTTTTTTACTGCTTTTTATAACAGGTCAAATAACTGTGTGTAAATTAGAAAATTAACCTAGCCTATTGTTTCTTAAATACAACGGTCAACTCTCCTAAAGGTGTCTTGGATTGAGATACAATATCATTTCCTTCCCAGGTTCCTAATTTGTTCATCAAATTTTTATGATTGTGGAAATAATATTTTA
>CAZGZO010000318.1:0-3108 GCA_964529695.1 uncultured Lentimicrobiaceae bacterium | reverse complement strand
TAAGAATTTTAAAAGTGGCCATTCCTACCATGGCTCAGCAGTTTGTCAGTTTGTCTGTGTGGTTTGTGTTTTTCTTGTTTGTGGAAAAATTAGGGGAAGCCCCACTGGCTGTTTCCAACATCATCCGAAGCATTTATGTGATGCTGATGATTCCTATCTGGGGTTTTGCTACGGCTTCCAATACACTGGTGAGTTATCTAATCGGGCAAGGACAAACTGATCACGTGATGAAACTGGTTTATAAAATTGCTTTTCTGAGTGTTGGCAGTGTCTTTATCATTGTTCTCCTGAGCCTTGGATTTTCAAGGGAAGTTATGTCCGTTTATACCAACAACCCGGTGCTCATTTCAATGGGGATACCTGTAATTAAGGTCGTGAGTGTTGGAGCCTGTCTGCTTTCCATCGGATTTGTCCTCTTAAGTGGTGTTTCCGGAACGGGAAAGACAAATATTTCTCTCTATATTGAGTTGGTAGTTCTTACACTGTACCTCGTTTATACTTATTCAGTGGTTGAGATCTTTCACGGAAGTGTGGCTCTTGCCTGGACGGCTGAGTGGCTTTATGGGCTGATGATAAGCATTTTGTCCTTGGCATATCTCAGGACAAATCGTTGGAAGGCTCATCAAATCTGATAATTGCTGATATTTCAGGATGCAGTTTAATCAGGGAAATATTTCTATGAATGATGAAGTTAGCGTGAATAATTTTCCTATTTCGGCTGCAACGGTAAAATGACCTGAGTTTAAAGTAATTTTAAGGCTAATTTCTTACTTTTGCAGAAATCATATTTTAATGCCGTTGAAAAGCAATAAGCTGAAACCAAATAAAGTAAAAGAAAAAAAAGAGGCGAGCCCCAAAAAATCTGAAAAGAAAAGCGGGAAACCGAAAAAACCGAAAGTTCCTTCTGCCAAAAAAACATTGGGGGATATGGATCCCCGGTTGGTTCGGATTATTGGTTTCTTTTTGATTTTGGTTTCCATCTTTATGGTGCTGGCCATTACTTCATTTTTTATCAATTGGTTCGACAGTAATCCCGAGAGCTTTGTTTCACGAACATTCGGGCTTGGTACTTATTTTAGCGGCCATGCGGCCCTGGTGAAAAACTGGACCGGAAAGGCCGGTGCTTTCTTGTCTTTTTGGGCAGTACAGAACAGTTTTGGACTGGGCGCTTATTTTCTGGCATTACTGGTATTTGCCTGGGGACTGAGGCTTCTTGCCAAAATTAAACTCTTTTCCACCTGGGTGGTATTTCAGCTTATTTTTATGGGGATATTGTGGTTGCCCATGGCTTTGAATGGTATCCTTCCTGGTGACCCGGTGAATATTTTTGGAGGATTGGTAGGGCAGGAGTTGAATGATGTTCTGGTTCAACTTATTGGAAACGTTGGTCTTGTATTCTTTTTGATTTTTATTCCGGCTATTTTTATACTCATTAAGTTCAGATTCAAATTTAGTTTCAAGAGAAAGACTAAAACCATTGGTGATGGGTTTCCGGAAGGCGAAAACGATGAATATGTTCCCGGCCGTTCCAGAAACAGCCTTGCTGAAGATAAATACAACACTGTTGAGTATTCTGTTACGGAAGTACCTAATGTGAACACAGACAATGAAGACGATGATTTTCCCGAAGACACTTCTGAACCGTTGGTGCCTCATACTCCTTCAGAGCCATCTGAAGATGCTTTCAATACAGTAGAACTCACCATTGAACAGCCCAAACAGGAAGAAAAAGCCAAAGTGGTTCCCGGCGAGCACAAAGGCATTGATACTGAATTTGACCCGACGCTGGATTTGCCTGATTATAGGTTTCCCGGACTTGACCTGTTGAGCAATTATGACGATAACGTCAAAGTTGACCATGAAGAACTGGAAGCCAATAAGAGAAAGATTGTGGAGACGCTGGATCAATATTCCATCGCCATTACAAAGATCAAAGCTACCATTGGCCCAACTGTAACATTATATGAAATTGTCCCGGCTCCGGGTATCCGCATTGCGAAGATCAGGAACCTGGAGGATGATATTGCTTTGAGCCTTGCCGCTATGGGCATCCGTATCATTGCACCGATTCCCGGCAAAGGAACGGTGGGGATTGAAGTTCCAAACAAAAATCCCACCCTGGTGTCCATGCGTTCCATTCTGCAGTCTGAAAAATTTCAGCACGCCAAAATGGAACTTCCGCTGGCACTGGGTAAAACCATTGCCAACGAAAGTTATGTGGTTGATCTTACCAAAATGCCCCACATCCTGATTGCCGGAGCTACCGGCCAGGGAAAATCTGTGGGATTGAATGCCATTATAGCTTCTTTGGTTTACAAAAAGCATCCGTCGGAACTGAAATTTATCCTTGTTGACCCCAAGAAAGTAGAGCTAACGCTGTATTCGAGGATAGAGCGCCACTACCTTGCCAAACTACCTGATTCTGAAGAAGCCATTATTACTGATACCCGGAAAGTTGTCAGGACGCTGAATTCCCTGAGCATCGAAATGGATAACCGTTACGAGTTGCTAAAAGACGCTCAAGTGAGGAATATCAAAGAATATAACGCGAGGTTTAAAGAGCGGAAACTCAATCCGCTTCATGGACACCGTTTCCTGCCCTATCTGATTTTGGTAGTTGACGAGTTTGCGGATTTGATTATGACGGCTGGAAAAGAAGTAGAAGGCCCCATTACCCGCCTGGCACAGCTTGCCCGTGCAGTAGGGATTCATTTGATCATTGCCACACAACGGCCATCAGTAAACATTATTACAGGAACCATCAAAGCCAATTTCCCGGCACGGATCGCATTCCGGGTGATCTCAAAAATAGATTCCCGCACCATTCTCGACTCCGGGGGCGCTGATCAACTTGTGGGTCGTGGTGATATGTTGATGTCCACAGGCAGCGACTTGATACGCTTGCAATGCGCTTTTATTGATACGGATGAAGTGGAACGTGTTACAGATTTTATCGGACAGCAGCGGGCATATCCGGATGCATTACATTTGCCGGAATATTTCGATGAAGAAAAAGAAATGGTCGGCGATATTGATTTGAATGAGCGCGACGAGCTTTTTGAAGATGCTGCACGGATCATTGTACAGACGCAGCAAGGTTCTACATCG
>CAZGZO010000317.1:0-3144 GCA_964529695.1 uncultured Lentimicrobiaceae bacterium | reverse complement strand
TTGGATATACTGTTGAAGTGGTGCAAAAGCCGCATCAGCGAACCGGCCAGTTAACAACCGGTGTCGTGAAACGAATTCTTACCAAATCACCGAAACATACCCGCGGCATCAAGGTGATGCTGGAGACTGGTATTGTAGGACGGGTGCAGAAGGTAGTGGCGCATTAGAATAAAACCCACCCCTAACCCCTCCAAGGAGGGGAACTTTTCATTACAGATAATCAGTGCTGGTCGGGATTTGTAATCCCGACCGACTAAGCTCAAGGATTTAAAATCCTTATTCCCAACAACATTCGGATTGCAAATCTGAATGAGCTTAGGTTGGATAGCCCGGGAATGCATTCATAAAAACAAAGAAAAAGGTTGTCATTTCGACCGTAGGGAGAAATCCCCCGGGCAGCAGGCTGTTGCTCAGGAGATTTCTCAGTCGTTCCTCCTTCGAAATGACAAGTTCATTTGAGCCAGCGTTTTTATTCCTCAATTAGAATTGTTTCCACGGGGCAATTGTCTGCTGCTTCACGAATATCCTCTTCATTTGCTGCAAAATCAGCGCCCTCTTTTACGATTGCCAGATCATCCATTTCAAATACATCCGGACAAAGTTCTTCGCACAATCCGCAGGCTGTGCAATCTTCTCCAATTGAAACTTTTTTTATTGACATTTTATTGATTTTTAAATGATTACGTAATTAACTTTCAGGTTTAAATCACTCCTTTACAGTGTTCATTTCTTTGTTTGTCCAAAGAAACGAACCAAAGAAAAGACACCAAAATCCAATGCTTCTTCACGCCCTGCTTTGTTGCAACGATTCGGGCAAAGTAGGCTGATAAAAACACCACGCTTTTACCTTCCCTTCGTTTTTATCAGAACGCAGAGCGCCTTTGCACCGCCTCGTAAGCAACAAATCATTCCCACCAATGCTGCTTGCCGGATTTTGGATGGCCAACGCTGTTTTCGTTGCTATACTTTTATTACTCAATTCATTACAATACTTGTTTATAACAAAATTCTTTGAGCTCTTACCTGTTTTCAGTCATCAAAAATGTTCAGGATGGCTTAAGATACGATTCCTTGAACTATAAATTAATTCCTTATAAACTTTTGGTTTTATGTTGCTTTTCCAATATCCCGTTGCCATGGCAAGGCCGGTTACAATCACAAAAACAGCTACCAGGATTCCTGCATACCGCTTCACGGGAATCGGCTTTTTAATCTGTTTCGTCAAGCTGAATTCCAGTGTATTTTCTTCCGGGCAAACCGCCAGGCATTCGCCGCAGGCCATGCACTCATCTGATTTAATTCGCAGCTTTTCATGGATTTGTATGTGAGCGGGACAGGCTTTGGTGCAGCGCTGACAATTGGTGCAAGTATCTTCATTCCGTGTCACTTTCAACGGGCTAAACATGCTGAGGAATCCCAAAAATGCTCCATAAGGACAGAGATATCGACACCAGAAATTCCTTACAAAAACTGAAAGAATCACCAGTGCGGAAATTACAATCATCGAAAGCAAGGAAATATGCCAGAAAAACATGAGCATTTCCACATCGGCAATTTTGTTGTAATTACCGTTAAGGAAAGTGTGCAACGAGATGGAAGACATGGAAATAATCACCCACAGAAAGAATAACAGCAGTAGATATTTTATTCCTCTCAACGGGAAATCGAGCCATTTGGGGATGATGAAATTTTTGCCAAATATTTTCTTTCCCAGTTTGCCGAGATATTCGGAGAAGAATCCTACCGGGCAGAGCCAGCCGCAGAAACCTTTCTTCATGAATAGTGCAAGCAGGATAAAAATCGCCAGTAAAACAATCCCCGCGGGATGCACCCTGCTCAGATGCCCGGTCAACAGAAAATATTTTATTCCCATTAACGAACTGATAGGCAAAAATCCTTCCACGCCAGGCGGACGATGATAAAAAGCTGTTTGTCCTCCGCTTTGGTAATATCTAACAAAGCCCACGAATTGAAATCCAATCCATAGAATCAACAGCAAAAAACCGGTTTGAACCAGCAACCGGACGTGCTGATCTTTTTTTAGCCATTGTTTAATTTTTGATAACATTGGTAAAAGCGTTCTAACTCCAACAAATTATCTGATTTAAGGACAAGCCCGGCCTAAGGATATTTTATAGCAAGGAACATCAAAATTGAAGTGCGTTGTAGCAAAGGAGCCATAGTAACGACGCAATGCATTGCGTCGTTACAACTTCCGACTCCCGTCTTCTGACTTCCGGCTCACAGCTTTCTCAACCTAAATAAATATCTCTAAGCTCATGCAATAGTTGATGATATTCTTCATGTTTACCCAATCCGATTTTCTCCTCTTCCAACTTCTCGAATTCATCAAATATCTGAGCTTGTTCGGGTTCTGTAAGAACCTGATCCGCCATCATGAACAAAATGTTGTTTTCTTTTTCAATGTGGTCTCGCAGGAGTTGAATATAACCTTCAGAAGCTGCAATCAAGTCCTTCACAGAGTCCTGATTTCCATTCTCATAGGCAGCCAGCGCATCATTCATTCCTTTGATAAAAGCCCTGCCCTGCTCATGTTCGTATAGCATCACGCCAATGGGGCCACCTTCATGTGGAATTCCTCGCTGTCCCATGGCCGGGAAGAGGATACCCTCTTCCTTGCCATGGTGGCATTTGTCGGCAAAAGTCTTCAGGAAATCGATAATCTTTTTGTAATGATTCACGTTCAGGTCCTCGCCATTTTTCAGGTTGCCGCAAATCTTTTCCATGATTGAAAGCATGAGCTTAATGCCTTCATGTTCATCTTTAAGTTGTTGTGTTGCTTTCATTGCAATATTTTTTTTGAATTTCTAATTTATTTTTATTTAATGACCAACCCGTTTTCAAACCGATTACAAACCAGGTTAAACAGAATACACCAATGGAAAATATGGTGTCGCCAAAGACTCTCATCCAACGCAGGGTTTGAAGCGAAGGTTGTTGCATGAATTGGGCTGAACGTGCATACCACATTCCATGTTGAATACTGGCGACAGCCTGGAAAATTCCGACAGGGAGCAAGCTTAGCAAGGCCATCAAAAGTATCCCGAGATTCAGCGACCAGAAAGCAATCCGGAGATATTTCTCCTTCCATTGAAATTTGTCTGTAAGACCTTTCAGCACAAA
>CAZGZO010000316.1:0-3199 GCA_964529695.1 uncultured Lentimicrobiaceae bacterium | reverse complement strand
AGAATATCCAGCTTGTGCTAATGGAATTGATTGGAATCCACACCCAGCACCAAGGTCAATAGCGATTCCGGAACCTTTGGGGCTTAGTTTATGGCTTTGCAAAAAGTCAATATTTCTCTGGATTGCACTTTCAAAACCGCCCAACATCCATGAATAGACATCAGAAAGTACATTGTCATAGTGTTCAGCTACAGTAGCCATAAACGCCTCTTTTGATATATTTTTGTTCCCACTTAACGTAAATATTCGAGTTGTTAATTTATAACTGAAGTTTTCAAGATGTGTCGGAAATCCTTATTGAGAGGATACACCCAAACATCTTTGATAGGAACGCTGATTTTTCCAGCTGGCCCGAGTTTTCCTCTGCCTTTAGTTTGACCACATAACTCCCAATTAGCTGCCCTGTAGCAGGTGCCGGCAAATCTTTTTTTCTCAACAAAAGATTCCAGTAACAATGGTCGAGTATTATATATATCTACCCAATCATCAGGAAGCCGTCGAGCTGTTAAGGAAAGAATTTTGGATGCCAAATTTTTTGATTTTATCCACGGTAAAATCAAGAATCTGGCATTATTCACGATTAAATGCAGATTCATTTTGCGCTGATCATGGTTCCAGCCAATAAATTTATCTCTCGGTGCAGTTTGCCATGCAGCCGCACCAAAACCTGTCAGAGCAACAAGTTGTTCCTCTGCATAGATGAAATAGCGCAACTGTGCACCGGGCAAAGGTGTGTAGCCAAGATAGTGATACCTGTCAATGTACTCGTTCCACAGAGCAGAATTGCTTTTTGTGACTACCTCAAAATGGAGTTGCGGCAAAAGTTCAACTGAGCATAAAACAGAATCCTGTGGGTCCGTAGCTGAAGTAGGTTTTACTTTTTTTACAGGATGCTTGATGCGTGTTGGCTGCGGCAAGCAAATGAGTTCATCTTCATGCATACGCAACATAGCAACGCGACATGACATATCCTTGAGTTTGCCATCAGGTTTCAACCAGTCAAACATCTCGCATACTTCACGGGAAAGCCGTGATCGATTGAATTGTGGATTATGTTTTATGAGAGATTGAATCAGATCAATTTCATTGGCAGAAAAATCTCTTCCGCAATATTTGATCATGAGGTGTTAAATGGTTTAGCGAGTTGCTGCCGACGTTCTTTATCCATCTTCCAGGGAAGAAAAGGAGATAAGTCTTCAGGCGGTTTACCTTGATTTTCTGCACAGGCTGTCAGGTATAGCCGCAACCAATGATGACAGTTGAGACCACATAAAACGAGGGTCTGGAAAATTGAAAACATCATCGCTGCCAATTCAGAACTCCAAAGGCTGCCTGAGCCATAAAAATTCTTGCGACCAGCCACAGGATTACGGATTGATTGCTCTCCATTGTTGTTGTCCATTGGCACTTCCGGATGTTCCACAAAAACAGTCAATCCGTCCCAATGATTTTTCAGGCTGGTTAAAATCTTAAATTTAACTTCTGTGAGCAGTGTTGAGTCGGGATTTCCAGGTTTGTATTTATCAATAAAGGCATCACGTTCCTTAGCCGTGATGTCTATTTTTTTAATGAGTTTCTCGTGTTCTTTTTTGAATGCTGTAGATTGCATAGGAACAGGAAGTTTTTGATCGAACTCTTTACAGCGTTTATTGTTGATTTGGTAGAGTACACCAATCTTTTCCACCCAATCCAGGGTCCATTCCGTAAGCTCTGGATATTTCCTGGCTGCATCAAGAAAATCACGCCGGACGTGTGCCCAGCAAAAAGCCAGAGTAATGAAGGAGAGTTGTCTGGCCAATGATTTATAGGCACTGTATCGATCACAGATAACAATAATCCTTTGTTGTTCTATGTTGTTAAAATGCTCAACAACTACGTTTGCACCGCGTCCCGGTGCAATTTTAAAAAATACAACTGATACAGAACGACTAACCCATAGCCACCAGCGATTACCAACTTTGTCATCAATACTCTCAAACACTTTCCAACTGCTTTCATCATTGTGAAACAGATCTTCTGTCATTTGCTGGTCGTAAAGTGCATGGTAAACTGGCTTGAATAATTCTTTTAGCCTTTGAAGTCCTCCTGCAATGGTTCCTGCAGAAAGAAATAAACCGCGTTCGCCAAACTGCCCCAGAAGGCGATTAGTTGGTTGGCAATAACGGAATTTACTCAATAACACATTTTCCCAAATCGATATTCCGTAAGGACTTTTGGGGAGAACCTTGGGTGGCATGGGTACTGTGACAGTGCCTGGAATACCTTTGCATGTGCAGCCTTTTTTCATACAGCTGCGCTGGATTACACGCGTATGGGCCTTAACCTCAACTTCGAATATTTCAGATTCTTTATGCCCGTCGAGAATATATGCTGTCCCGCAATCTGGACATCTTGGGGCTTCAGGAAAATCAACGAGCTCCTCAACACGAGGAAGGTCAGGCCGTTTGGTACGCCCATGCCCTTCAGTACCGAGTTGCTGACCTCGTTTACGTTTTTCTCCTGAGTCCTTTTTTTTTGATTCTCCGTCCTTTTTGGCGGTACCTGTCTTCTCGCTCTTTTTACCAAAAACCCGGTTTGTTAAATCACGAATTTTCCCCTTCTGATGTTCAATCTTTATATTTAACTTATCTATCCGTGAAAGGGCTTTTCCATGCATGCTCCGCCAATAACCAACTTCACACTTGAGTGACAGATATTCTTTCTCTGAAATTACAATTTGCGGAGAAAGGTCAATAAGCTGTCCAAAGCCATGGGGGTGGGTAGAACTATCAAAAGGAGAAAAAGGTGTTTGTTTTGGACATGTAGAATTCATCTTTGTTATTGTAACAAACAAAATGAATTGTGTCCCCAATATTCTTCATTAAAAGATCAACCCGAATATTTACTTTAAAGGAGGTCCTGTTTATTTTGGACCGTGGTTTTTTCAGCAAGGCCAACATTCTGGAAATGAATAACCGGAATAATAAAATCAAGTTTATCCTGCCTCTGCCTTTCACATTGAAAAAATTCAAGGACTTGATCAAACGAAACAAAAAGAAATTGTCCAATCCAGCGAACGCATTCAAATTTAATGAAGAAATACTCTTCCACCTTTTCGAAAAAATTGAGTTTGATGGAAATGATTTTGACGACCATCTATTTTTTAACGAAAAATCAGAAGTTGATCATAGACATATTTTTTTGTCATCGATTCTGGAAG
>CAZGZO010000315.1:0-3200 GCA_964529695.1 uncultured Lentimicrobiaceae bacterium | reverse complement strand
TGCCCAATTTGTTTGATACAAATGGTTTGCCTTTGGAGCCTTTCAGAACTGATAAATGGTAATTCACAAATAGTTTGAATTGACCATCATGCGTAAAATTATCCTTTTCCTTCTGCTATTTGTTCCTCTGGCTGCCATGGCAGGAGGAAAAGGTTTTGTTGTTGTCCGTAACGGAAAATTGATGCGTGATGGCAAACCCTACCAATATATCGGGGTTAATTATTGGTATGGGCCTTTAATTGCATCTCCCATTGACGGTAATCGGGCGCGTCTGAATCGTGAGCTTGATTTTTTGCAAAAGAAAGGCGTCACAAATATCCGTGCCATGGTTGGGATTTCAGGAATTTCAAAAAATGTGGCAAAGGTGCCTTATCCGTTACAGATAATACCTGGCGTTTATGACCCCAACCGACTTGCGGGACTGGATTATTTTCTGGAACAACTGAAAAGACGCCATATGACTGTTGTGTTGTTCCTGACTAATAACTGGGAATGGACGGGTGGTTTCGCACAATATGTTGCCTGGTCAAAGGGAATTCCGATGCCTTATTCCGAAGTAACCGGCTGGTCTGAATTTCAAAAGTTTATCGGCCGGTTTTATAAATGCCAGAAGTGTACACAAATGTTTAACAACTTTTGTAAATTCATTCTTAACCGGACCAACCAATATACCCATATTCCGTATCTCGATGATCCCACCATCATGGCCTGGGAAATTGCCAATGAACCGCGTCCCGATGGGAAACAGAATAAGGAGATTTACAAAGAATGGATTTATCAGGAAGCGAAATACCTGAAATCATTAGATAAAAATCATTTGGTTACAACGGGGACTGAAGGTGAGAAAGGAACGGCAAACGATATAAATCTTTGGAAGGCACTTCAGGAGAATCCTGACATTGATTACGCAACCATTCATATTTGGGCAAAAAACTGGGGTTGGATTGACTTTTCACATTTTGATTCGACTTACAGGACAACCATGGTCAAGATGAAGCGCTATTTATCAGAGCATGCAACAATTGCTGATGAACTCCATAAACCCCTGGTTGTGGAAGAAATCGGTTTTCCCCGCGACAAACAACAACTTAATCCACAATCAACTACAGTTTACCGCGATCGTTATTTCAAATCAATTTTTAAGATCCTGGTAAAAGGAAGTTATCCTTCATTTCAGGCTATTAATGTGTGGGCGTACAGTGGAGAAGGCCATCTCGGCAATAAGCAGCATAAATGGAAAAAGGGAGATCAGCTTACCGGTGACCCCACGATTGAACCACAAGGACTGAACTCTGTGTATAGTTCCGATCATTCAACATGGAGAATCATAAGCACCTATATTAAAATGTTAAACCCATAAGGGTTTAATTTATTTGCGAGTTTTATTCAAGGTGAAATAATTAGGTAAGAAACAATTAGGCAAAACCAAAATAAATATCAAATGAAACGTTTAAAAATTACCCGGTTTATTATTGAAAGAAAATTAATTGTTGCATTGATTTTGGGTTGGATTTTTTTGGGTTCCTGTTCAAAATCGAAAGCAAAACTTTATCCTGTTCCCAACTTTCCTTCCCACGATACAACTTCTGCTCAGCTTGGGGCGGCTCCGGCAGGCTCACCGGTGGCTAAGTACGGACAACTTTCCGTTACAGGAAGATACTTGACAGATGAGCATGGAGATACGGTCGCGTTGCACGGCATGAGTTTCGGATGGAGTACCTGGTGGCCGCAATACTGGAATGCTGATGTAGTCTCATGGCTCACTTCCAACTGGAAAGTGGATGTAGTTAGAGCATCTATGGGTGTGGATACCAATCCCGGTTATCTCAATGATCAGGCAAACCAGACCAAACTTCTAAAAACTGTGGTAGATGCTGCCATCAATAATGGTATTTATGTATTGATTGACTGGCATTCTGAGGCTTTTCATCAGGATGAAGCCCTGACTTTTTTTGCAAAAATGGCCCAGGCCTATCATAATTATCCTAACATTATTTATGAAGTTATCAACGAACCTAATAATACGGTGTCGTGGCCCCAGGTAAAATCCTATGCCCAGGCTGTGATAGCTCAGATTCGTCAGTATGATAAGAAAAACATCATACTGGTAGGTTCTCCAAATTGGGATCAGAAAATTCGGAGTGTTGCTGATTCTCCAATAACAGGATTTTCCAATATTATGTACACAGTACATTTTTATGCCGCTACACACGGACAATGGCTCAGGGACGATTGCGCCTACGCCCTGGGAAAAGGAATTCCTGTTTTTATTTCTGAATGTTGCGGAACGCAGGCAACGGGAAGCGGCCACATCGATTATCCGCAATGGAATGCATGGTGGGATTTCTGTGATTCAAACAGAATCAGCTGGATAGATTGGGATATTGCCGACAAACCGGGCGAATTATGTTCTGCTTTACAACCCGGAGCACCGACAAACGGAGGCTGGACAACATCACAATTGACTGAAACCGGAAATTATGTACGTAATAAACTCAGGAGTTATCATAATGCCAAATAATCCGAACAAAGTGCTGTTGTGTTTGAATAAAAATTTACAGAACCGACGTTCTCATGCTTCATCCCCAACGTATTAGCTTAAATAACCACGAATAAGAAAAACAGGTCACTTGTTGTCAATTGGTTTTCTTTAATTAAATTGAGTTCGATATAAATTTATTTGGGCTAAAGCCCGACTCTTGTTCTTCCTTTTTTACCCGGCATTCCTTACTGCCGTCAGGCAAGGAATGCCGGGCTTAGTGATAATAGACTTACTATCTGAAGAAAATAACCCTAACGGGCATTAATGCCCGTTAGGGTTGAAAATAGTATCTGGCTTTAGCCAAAGCTAATCTCTCTTTTATTTCATTTTACGCAGCCTCAAAGGTTTTTTGTAAGAATAGATTGAGAAAGGCTGCTGTCATCCATTCAAATGTGATTCTCTTTTTCCCGTTTTCAAGCGTTTCTTATATCGAATTCACGGTAATTTGCTCTTTGTTCTTTTCGGACTTTGGTTATTAAAATAGAATTATAGAGACTATAAAGGGTTAATCAGTCAGCCTTCTAAAAAGAATCCTATTCTGTTGTTCCATGGTTTGCTGAATACTGGGGATATTGTTGATGAATCTTTTACTTTAGTTCAGTTTGTTCAACGTGATAAGGTAAACATCATTTTCCCGCATATTCAATTTTTGAGAGAA
>CAZGZO010000314.1:0-3204 GCA_964529695.1 uncultured Lentimicrobiaceae bacterium | reverse complement strand
TTAAAAATCGATGGCTGGCTATTTTCAGTGCCTGTTTACTTACCTTTCCCCGTAGGTTCCGGTTTTCTTCAGGTCTCGCGACTTAGTTTTACTTTTTACTCTTCTCTGCTTTGCATCAAACTTCCGTTTTGTGTTCACGCCACTTCGGCTTTTTGCTTACAGGTATGAGTGAAAGAGGTAAAACTTAGTTATTGCTCAACTCGATTTTAGTTACGCTCTTTTTCAAGAACAGAATTCCTTTCGGTTTTCAGTAAAGGCTTTGGTTTCTAACTCAAATCATTCTTTCGAATTATTTTTGTCTCGTTTTCTACCTTTGCGCAGGTCTAAAATCTGCACTTTATCTTCACCTGCTGACACAAATGTACTGAATTTACTACCAGTGTGTCAAATGATTAGATATCGTAGATATGAACAAAATTTGAACAAAAGTTTTGAACAAAAGTTGATAACTTTTAGATGTATATCTTACTGATTATGAGAACGTTTCATGATAAAAAATTCTTTAAGAAGTGAACGGCATTCATCCGGTAAAATTCCTTTTGTGACCTTGGTTGCCGGGTGTAGAATATTTTGAGAGACAAGTGTATAACCTCTTTTCTCATCACTGACACCAAAAACAAGTTCTCCAAGTTGCGTCCAGAATGCGGCCCCGGCACACATCATGCAAGGTTCCAAGGTTACGTACATCGAACATTCTTTCAGGTATTTACTTCCAAGATACTCTTCGGCAGCTGTGAATGCCAGCATTTCGGCATGGGCCGTTACATCGTTTAGCGTCTCCGTAAGATTGTGGGCCCGGGCAATGATTTTTTTGTTGCAAACCACAACGGCACCTACAGGAATCTCATCTTCATCAAAAGCTTTACGAGCCTCTTTTAAAGCTTCTTTCATAAAATATTCGTGTGATAAAAAATCGAGGTCCATAGGATGCTTTTTTCTTAGGCAAAGTAACAAAATAAGTCGTTTAAATCAGATATTCGAAGCTGAAACAAAGTGGATTGCGTTGGGCCCACGTTATCATCTATTTTTAATAGCCTTTTGCTTAATTTTGAAGGATGTTGCAGAAAAACATCCAGGCTAAAAAATCAAAGGTTTCTGTCTTTTGGTTTCGCCGCGATTTGAGGTTGAATGACAATACCGGTCTCTTACAGGCGATGAATAGTGGTTACCCTGTATTGCCATTATTTATCTTTGACACCAGTATTACAGATTCTTTACCCAAAGATGATGCCCGGGTAACATTTATATATGACCGTCTGGAGTCCATAAATAAGGAGTTGGGGCAGAAAGGTTCATCGTTATATTGTCGGCAGGGAAATCCTGAATCAATTTGGAAAGCGCTTGTTGAAGACTGGGATGTTGCTAGTGTTTATTGTAATGAAGATTACGAACCTTCAGCCCTGCAAAGGGATGAAGCGATAAAGAAGTTTCTTTCAGCGCGTCAGATTCCTTTTTTTGCATACAAAGATCAGGTAATCTTTGCTCGTGATGAAGTAATGAAAAACGATGGGAAACCGTATACTGTTTATACACCCTATAAAAATAAATGGCGGCAGGTGTTTTCGACTGTTCACCTTGAAAGAAACCGAGAGCATGCCGCAGAAGGTTTCTTAAAATTCCAATTTCCGATTCCTTCTCTGGAAAGTTTGGGATTTAGGAAATCTTTGTTACGAGTTCCGAATTTTCAGCTGGATAACCTTGCGTGTTATGCAGATGAAAGAGATTTCCCGTCCCTGAATACCACCAGTAAGCTCAGTACTCATTTGCGATTTGGGACTGTAAGTATCAGAGAAATTATCGACCGGGCTAGAGACCATGACACTTTTCTAAACGAACTCATCTGGCGTGAATTCTTTATGCAAATTCTGTATCATTTTCCACAAGTTACAGAAAACAACTTTCACAGGAAATATGATGGAATCCTTTGGCGAAATAATGAAGCTGAGTTTGAAAAGTGGAAACTGGGCAAGACCGGTTATCCAATGGTGGATGCCGGCATGCGCGAATTGAATGCAACCGGCTTTATGCACAACCGTGTCCGTATGATTACCGCCAGTTTTTTGTGCAAGCATTTGCTTATCGACTGGCGCTGGGGAGAAGCTTATTTTGCTTTAAAACTACTTGATTATGAGTTGGCTTCCAACAATGGCAACTGGCAATGGGCGGCAGGTACTGGTTGCGACGCTGCCCCGTATTTCAGGGTGTTCAATCCGAAAACACAACTGAAGAAATTTGACCCGCAGCATGCATACATTAGGAAATGGATTCCTGAGCTGAATACGCCGGATTATCCGAAACCAATAGTAGATCATAAATTTGCTCGTGAAAGGGCATTGAAAACGTATAAAGAAGGTATTGAATACTATTCATCTCGATAATTTTCTTACGACTTCTGTCTTCTGACTTCCGTCTTTTCCAAAAACTTTCTCTAAGTTTGCTCACCATTTATTTAAAGGACAATTAAATTTAAATTAACATGAAGAAATTTTTCTTTCTGATGGCAGGGTTAATCTTTGCCACCTGTTTTCAGGTTTCAGCTCAGGAAAAGCTCCTGACAGCTAAAGATGCTGCTTATCAAAATCCGGCAGTGTTTCCAGCTCACATGCAACAATTACAATGGATTGGGCATACAGATTATTTCGTGTACGCGAAAAAAGATGCGATGTTAGAACAAAGTGCTCACTCTTCAAAAGTTTCCCAACTTTTTGATCTTTCCGGTTTTAATAATGATTTGAAAAAGGCGGATCTTAAACCGGTAAAAAGGCTGATGCATTTTACTTTTGTGAAATCTGGTCAGGCTATTTTTTCCCGCAAAGGAAAATATTACAGCTATGATTACCTGAATCATCAAATAAAGAAGTTCAATCAAATCCCCGATACTGCCAAAAATATGGAATTCGGGCCCTCTCATAAGCTGATTGCTTTTACTTTAAAAAACAATTTATATCTGGCCAATGATGGGAAAATAACCCAAATTACAGATGACAAAAAACCCGGTTTTGTCAACGGACATTATGTTTCACGGAATGAATTTGGTATTTGGAAAGGCATTTTCTGGTCGCCGAAAGGCAATCAAATTGCTTTTTATCACAAAGATGAATCCCATGTTGCACAATATCCTTTAGTGGAAATCAACCATCGCATTGCCAAGGTGCATTTCATCCGTTATCCTATGAACGGTGAAGCAAGTCAGCATATTACCCT
>CAZGZO010000313.1:2293-3221 GCA_964529695.1 uncultured Lentimicrobiaceae bacterium | reverse complement strand
AAAGTGCACCTTTTCATGGTGGGAGTGGGAAACGTGGGAAGTGCTTTGCTGGAGCAGATTCATGAGCAATTTGACTATCTCAAAAATGAATATGCATTAGAAATCAAAGTGGTAGGATTGGCCAACAGCCGTAAAATGCTTTTTGATAAAAAATCAGTTGATTTAAACCAATGGAAAAGTGACCTGCTGGAAAAAGGCGAAGTAATGTCGCAGATGGCATTTCTTCAGAAGATGAAAAAAATAAATCTTCGCAATTCTATTTTTGTTGACAATACTGCCAGCACATCCATAGCCGGATTATATAAAGCGGTCCTGGAGCAAAGTATTTCTGTGGTAGCATCCAATAAAATTGCTGCTTCTTCGCAGTACGAAAATTATAAGAATTTAAACAATCTGGCGAAAGCCAGAAATGTGAAATATTTTTACGAAACCAATGTGGGAGCCGGATTGCCTGTATTAAAAACCATCCAGGGAATGATGAAAAGCGGTGACAAGATCTTTCGCATTCAGGCGGTTTTATCGGGTAGTCTGAACTTTATTTTCAATAATTTTGTGGAAGGAACTTCTTTTTCAGAGGTGGTAAAGCTTGCCATCAAAGAAGGATATACAGAACCCGATCCACGTATTGATTTGAGTGGTCAGGATGTGATGCGAAAAATTCTGATCCTGGGTCGTGAATGTGGTATTCCGCTGGAATTTGAATCTGTGGAAAATGCACCTTTTATGCCTGAACCGCTGATGAAAATGAAATCAGTGAGCGAATTTTTAGAAGCGTTACTGGATTATGATGCTTTTTTTGAAAGTATCAGAAAAGATGCTGAAAACCGGCAAACCAAATTGCGATATGTTGCTGAATTAAATGATGGAAAAGCTCGTGTGGGGTTGCAGAATGTTGACGCTTCTCAACCTTATTACCATCTGGATGGCA
>CAZGZO010000313.1:0-2283 GCA_964529695.1 uncultured Lentimicrobiaceae bacterium | reverse complement strand
TGATCTTTTCGAAAAGATACAACGAGCAACCCCTGGTTGTGAAAGGAGCCGGAGCTGGTGCCCCGGTTACTGCTTCGGGTGTTTTTGCAGATATTATTTCAGTGGTAAATCAATAAATCGTAATTTTCATCATTAAATTAAAACTCATGGATGAAGTAAAGATTTTTTCTCCGGCAACAGTGGCCAATGTTTCCTGCGCTTTCGATATTCTGGGCTTTGCTTTGGAATCGATAGGGGATGAAATGATTTTCAAAAAAACTGCCAAAAAGGGACTAATCATTGAAATGGATGGAAACAGCAATTTGTCTACGGTGCCTGAGGAAAATGTTGCAGGAGTGGTTGCCCTGGCGATGTTGAATAAAGTTCAACCGAAATTTGGCGTTGAGATGACGATCAAAAAGGGAATAAAACCCGGGAGTGGCATAGGTTCCAGTGCCGCAAGCGCATCGGGAGCAGCATTTGGTATGAATAAGATCTTTGGAGATATTTTTACCCTTCGGGAGATGGTTGAATTCGCCATGCTGGGCGAAGCTTTGGCGTCGGGAGTTCAGCATGCAGACAATGTAGCACCTGCACTTTACGGGGGTTTTACGCTCATCAGAAGCCTTGACCCATTGGATATTGTCACGATTCCTGCCCCAAAAAACTTGTTTGTAAGCATCCTGCATCCTCAAATAGAAGTCAAGACGATATATGCCAGGAAGATTTTGAAGAAATCTGTCTTAATGAAAGATGCTGTAACACAATGGGGAAACATTGCAGGGTTGATCAGTGGGTTGTTCAAAGAAGATTATGCGCTGATTGGGCGTTCTCTTGAAGATATTATTGTGGAACCGATTCGTTCCATTTTGATCCCGCTTTTCACGGAAGTTAAAAAGGCTGCTTTGAATGCAGGCGCTTTGGGAAGCGGAATCTCCGGTTCCGGTCCATCCATTTTTGCATTGTCCGAAGGTAAAGAAACTGCAATGGCTGTGGCAGAAGCCATGAAACAGGTCTATGCCGACAGCGGCATTGATTTTGAAATTCATGTGTCGGGAATTAATGCGCAGGGCGTTAAATTGATTTAAATAATTTGCGAACAGAGAAAACTTGTATCATTCATGAAATTTTACAGCACCAATCATAAAACAGAGCCTGTTTCTTTTAAAGATGCCGTAATTCAGGGACTTGCAGATGACAAAGGACTTTTTTATCCTGAAAGGATTCCCTTATTACCGGATTCTTTTTACAAAAAGCTTCCCGAATTGACATTAAGTGAAATTGCTTTTGAATTTTTAAAACCGTTTGTCGGAAACGAACTTTCTGATTCAGCACTGAAATCTTTGCTGGAAGAAGCGCTTGACTTTGAAATACCACTTGTGAAACTGGGTGAAGACAAATATGCCTTAGAACTTTTTCATGGCCCTACCATGGCGTTTAAAGATGTGGGGGCCAGGACTATGGCGCGTTTTTTATCAAGATTCTCAGAACGGTCGAAAGTCACCATTTTGGTGGCTACTTCCGGGGATACCGGCAGTGCCGTAGCTCAGGGGTTTTATAATGTGGAAGGTATTGATGTCGTAGTTCTGTATCCAAAAAATCAGGTAAGCAACATTCAAGAAAAACAATTTACCACTTTGGGTGGAAATATCACTGCACTGGAAGTGAACGGGTCTTTTGATGATTGCCAGCGTATGGTAAAGGCCGCTTTTGTAGATCCGGAATTAAAACAAAAATTACAATTATCATCTGCTAATTCCATCAATATTGCCCGGCTTCTGCCCCAGGCGGTTTATTATTTTTATGCTTACAGTAAGATGCTCGATCATAGCAAACCACTGGTGATTTCTGTTCCAAGTGGAAATTACGGTAACCTGACAGCCGGGCTTATTGCCAAAAGATCAGGGCTTCCCATAGACAATTTTATAGCTGTTTCCAATCGCAATGATGTAGTTCCTGAATATTTTACGACTGGACTTTTCAGGCCACGACCTTCAGTTCCCACCATTTCAAATGCCATGGATGTGGGCGATCCCAGCAATTTTGCCAGAATGCTGGAAATGTATGGCGGTTCTCTGTCTGGAATGAAAGAAGATATTACAACCTATAGTTTTTCGGACCAGGAGACAATTCTTGAAATGAAGGACATCTACAAGAAGTATGGCTATATTTTGGACCCCCATGGTGCAGTCGCTCATCTGGGCCTTTCCGCCTACATGAAAGATCATGGCGTTTCCGGCATTTTCCTGGAAACAGCGCATCCTGCAAAATTCAGGGAAACAGTTGAACATGCATTATCGGTAA
>CAZGZO010000312.1:2984-3221 GCA_964529695.1 uncultured Lentimicrobiaceae bacterium | reverse complement strand
ATTATCAGCCGGTGGATACTGTTAATCTGAGAAAAGATTTGAATACTCCTGGAGCCGAAGTGTTGGATCGCGAACTGCTTAAATCTTCACTGACGGTATTACAAAATCATGACAGCATAATTCCGGTTAATCTTATTAAAAATAGGAAAATTGCATCCATTTGCATTGGAGATTCTGTCCCAACTCCTTTTCAGATGATGTTGGACAACTATACGGATATAGATCATTATTATTGGG
>CAZGZO010000312.1:1680-2974 GCA_964529695.1 uncultured Lentimicrobiaceae bacterium | reverse complement strand
TGAAAAGTGACGCATCAAAAGATAGTACTCTTATTTCAAAGCTTAAGAATTATGATCTGGTTATTGTAGGTTTGGATGAAAAAAGTCCTTTTCCTACCAGGAATTTTGGACTTTCGTCAGAGATGGTGAAGTTTTTCAACGAACTCATGGAAAACCACAATAATCTTGTGGCTGTTTTAGGCAATCCTCTTTCATTGAATAAATTAACAGCGATAAATAAAGCCAAAGGATTGCTGGTTACATATCGAAACGGGAAACTCGCCCAGCAATTAGCTGCTCAGCTTATTTTCGGTGCGATTGGGGCGCATGGTAAATTACCTGTTCAATTAAATCAATTTGCATTGAATTCAGGTGTGTCAACTCCTGCCATTGGAAGGTTGGCCTATACAATTCCGGAAGAAGAAGGTGTGAATTCAGCTTATTTAAAACGGAAAATTGATTCGATTGTGAATTATGGTCTTGCTCATAAAGCTTATCCAGGTTGTGAAATATTGGTTGCACGTAATAGCGCTGTTATTTTTCATAAAGATTACGGATATCATACTTATTATCATCGTGTTAAGGTGGAAAAGGGAGATTTGTACGGTTTGGCTTCAATCACCAAGGTTGCAGCTGCATTGCCGGCAATTATGAAACTTTATGACGAGCACAAAATTAGTTTGGACGCCCCTTTTTATAAATATTGGCCTGCATTTAAGCATTCAAATAAGAAGCATATCACGCTCAGGGAAATTCTTGCCCACCAGGCAGGATTAGAAGCCTATATTTCATTCTGGAAAAAGGCAGTTAAGCCAGATGGAAAGTATAAGAGAAGGATTTTCAGATGCGATTCCTCTTCAAAGTTTGATATGCCTGTAGATAAGGATCTTTATATGAATCATAGATATGTCAGGAAAATGTATCGGGAAATAAAGAAGTCACCGGTTAAAAAGCATCCTAAGTATTTATATTCCGGCCTGGGCTTCTTTTTATTTCCACAGATGATTAAGAATCTAACTGGGAAAAATATCCAGACTTATCTAAAAAAGAATTTTTATCAGCCCTTAGGAGCTAATTCTCTGACATATAATCCATATAAAGAATTCCCAATGGTAAAAATTGCGCCAGCCGAGGTGGATACTTTTTTTAGGAAGCGACCGGTTCATGGTTATGTAGATGATGAAGGAGCTGCCATGTTGGGTGGAATATCCGGCAATGCTGGCCTTTTCGCGAATGCCAACGATCTGGCCAAATTGATGCAGATGTATCTGAATATGGGTTATTATGGTGGAAAGCAATACATTGCCGATTCTAC
>CAZGZO010000312.1:0-1580 GCA_964529695.1 uncultured Lentimicrobiaceae bacterium | reverse complement strand
AGATGTATCTGAATATGGGTTATTATGGTGGAAAGCAATACATTGCCGATTCTACTATGAAAGAATTTACAAGTGTTCAGTATCCTGATAATGACAACCGGCGGGGTTTGGGATTTGACAAACCGTTGCTTGGAAATGATACGCTGCCTGAAATTAAAAGCTATCCCACGTTAGGTGTCAGCCCATCAAGTTTTGGGCACTCAGGTTTTACAGGAACATTTTTCTGGGCTGACCCTAAAGATAAGGTTTTGTATATCTTCCTGTCTAACAGAACATATCCGTCACGCGCGAATGAAAAGATTGTACAAATGAATATTCGCACCAATATTTTGCAGTCGGTGTATGATGCGATTGACAGGTACAAATCGCCCCAGAATTAAACAAGGTCCCGTACCATTAAAACGAGACCTTGTATCAACTAATAATTTAGTTGATAGATTCAAAAAAATTATTACATTTTCAAAATCTATTCTAGAGTAAACTTTACAGGAATGTTGAATCTTACGCGTACTTTTCGTCCTCTTTGCTCACCTGGTACCCATTTCGGCATTCCTTTAATCATTCTGATTACTTCAGCATTTAAAGATGGGCTTAAGCCTTTTAGAATTCTAATGCCACTGATACTTCCATCCTGATTAATAATAAATGTTGCATAAATCCTACCTTGAATTCCATCTTCTTTTGCTTTTTTCGGATAGCGGATATTTTTTGCCATATATTTCATGAGTGCTTTGTCACCCCCAGGAAATACGGGCATTTTATCAACTTTTAAGAAAATGGGGTTTTTGGAATAGGCATAAACACTAACTTGATGAGGTTGATTTTTCTTCATCTGATTAGTTGGTTTCACACTTTCTTTTGGATTGGTTGAGCAAGCAAAGAATGCACCAGCCATTGCCAAGAATGTAAGGCTGAAAAGCGTAAACCTTCGCATACTTCTTTTTGGTTTTTTGATCATCTCGATTCTCCTTTTTATTAATGAATAATTAAAATTATGAGTAAGAATATTGAAATCAATTGTTGTCGACAATTGGATTAATAAATTTTGATAACTACTTATTTTGCCGGATTCTTCAGTCACCGAAATATCGGCCAGAAACTCATGATTGGCTTTAATCTCCCTGATTATAAGATGGATGAACGGATTAAACCATAAGAATATACGAAGAATCTCGCCCAACAGTAAATCAAATGTATGTTTCTGTTGAACGTGAAGTTTTTCATGCTGAAGGATGAGACTTTTGTCCTTGTGATTTAAAATTTTCGAGTCAATGAAAACCCAGTTGAAAATTGAGAAGACAGGAACCGGTTTTGATGTAATGGCAAGGTTCATTCCGTTTTTTCTGGTTTTATCTGACTTGATCCACAATAAACCGACAGAAATAATGCTCCAGAATAGTCTGAGAATTTGTATGCCTACTGCAAATAAGTATAAGTACAAAAAGACAGTAAACCCTTGATGCAATACCTCTGATTTTGAACTTATTTTTACAGTGTGCAGCCAAACCTCATGAAGTGAAATATTATTTAAAGGGAAAGTTTTAAGTTTTGCAATGGGTATTAATTTGTTTCTTGCAAGG
>CAZGZO010000311.1:0-3221 GCA_964529695.1 uncultured Lentimicrobiaceae bacterium | reverse complement strand
AAATCCCAACTTATTAATTTGAACTATTCTCTGGATAGAGAAAAGCTGAGAACAAACAGAGCGGGGAGTTACACAAGCTCTACCATAATCAATTGCAACACGCGCAGTTACCATGGATTGCTGGTAGTTCCTCAGCCTTTAATTGACGACAACAACCATGTTTTACTTTCCAATTTGGACGAAAACCTGATTGCTAACGACTATGAATTCCACTTAAGTTCAAGGGTTTACAAAGGTGGAGTTATCGAACCAAAAGGTCATAAATACCTGATGGATTACAACATGGACACCAATCCGAAATTGACTTATGCACTGGGAAGCATTCAGTTGATTAAAGAAGTGATTTTCTCTCACAAAGAAGACCGGATTCTGATAAAATACACGGTTAAAGGAAACTCTTCTAAGGTTAAACTGGTGATACGGCCCTTTTTGGCTTTTCGTAGTGTACACGATTTAACAAAAGCGAACACATTTGCTAACACCCAATTCAAAGAAGCTAAAAATGGTGTCAGTTGGCAAATGTATCAGGGTTACTCAAGAGTTTACATGCAGTTTTCCAAAAAAGTTGAATACACCCATGTTCCAGACTGGTATTATAACGTAGAATACGTAAGAGAAAAGGAAAGAGGTTATGATGATCTGGAAGATTTGTATGTCCCCGGTTTTTTTGAAGTTGAACTTCAACCAAACGCCAGTGTTGTGATTGGAGCAGGACTTGAAGAAAAAAGTCCGGCGGGATTTCTCAGGCAGTTTGATGCTGAAGTTAAAAGAAGAATTAAACGCGACAATTTTGAACACTGTTTACAAAATGCGGCTGAAGAGTTCTTCGTGCATAACAAAAAGTCAACTGAAGTCATTGCAGGATTTCACTGGTTTGGACGGTGGGGTAGAGACACTTTTATTTCACTTCCCGGGCTATCTCTCTCACAGGGAGATAAGAAACTATTTCACGCTGTGGTTAAAACAATGTTAGCGGAATTAAAACACGGGCTATTTCCCAATTTGGGACATGGAAAAGATGCAAGTTACAACTCAGCAGATACTTCCCTGTGGTTTTTCTGGGCACTGCATCAGTATAAACTAATGACAGGCTCTTCAGATAAACTTTGGGAGTACTATGGAAAAAATATTAAAAGCATTCTGAACCATTATAAAAAGGGCACGGAACATCAAATCAAGATGCAAGAGAACGGACTGGTTTGGACAGGAGAAACAGGGATTCCTGTTACCTGGATGGATGCTATTGTCAACGGGAAACCGGTTACGCCACGTACCGGGTTTGCAGTTGAAATCAATGCATTATGGTATGATGCTATCTTGTTTAGCCTTGAGTTGGCAGAGGAAGCTGGTGACAGTGCATTTGTAAAATCATGGAACAAATATCCCGAGAAAATTAAAAATTCATTTTCGGATATGTTCTGGGATAAATCCAAAGGATATCTTGCCGATTATGCAACATGGGAAAGCAAAGATTTTAGCATACGTCCAAATATGGTGATAGCTGCAGGACTCCCCTATTCACCTTTGACAGACGAAATGAAACGCAATATTTTGGAAATAGCTCAAAACCATCTACTAACCCCCAGAGGATTACGTTCGTTATCACCTCGTTCAGTAGAATATAAAGGTAAATGTGTTGGAAATCAAGCTGAGCGGGATCTGGCTTATCATCAGGGAACAGCTTGGCCCTGGTTGCTGGGATCATTTGCTGAAGGATGGCTCAATCTATACAAAGAAGATGGGAAAGAATTTGTAAGAAGCCTTTACCTTGAATTTCAGGGAGCCATGACGGAAGGAGGAGTGGGAACAGTTAATGAGATTTATGACGGGGATCCGCCTTACGAAGCGCGTGGCGCCATTTCACAGGCATGGAGTGTGGCCGAGCTATTGAGAATAAATCATTTACTAAAAAAGAAATACAAATAATGCTAATAACTACTAAAGATGAATCTGATTAATTCAAAAAAACTAAAACCATAAAAAACGATGAGAGTACTGATGTTCGGATGGGAATTTCCGCCTCACATTACGGGAGGTCTTGGAACCGCTTGTTTTGGAATCACGAAAGGGCTTTCAAAACGTGGGACGGAGGTAATTTTTGTTGTACCGAAAGCTTATGGCGATGAAGATCAGCAAACAATAACATTGAGAAATGCGAGTGATATTTCCTTCGATCTTACTGATGAAGAATACAAGGAGTATTGGCAACATATTAAATACCTGGAAGTTGGATCTAATATCATACCTTACGTCAGCCCGGAAGTATTTTCAAAAGCAATTGAGGAAAATATAAAAACAGGTTCGGAGTTCACAAGCAATGTTTTTTCCAGGCGCTATGAATTTTCAGGTAAATATTCCTCCAATCTCATGGAAGAGATTGCTCGTTATTCATTGATAGCTTCAGCTCTTGCCCTGAAAGAAAACTTCGACGTTATTCATGCTCACGACTGGCTTACTTATCCTGCCGGTATCGCTGCTAAAAACTCCAGCGGGAAAAAGCTGGTGGTTCATATGCATGCTACTGAATTCGACAGAACGGGAGGTAAGGTAAATCAAACAGTTTACGATATTGAAAGACAGGGAATGGAAGCTGCCGATGCCGTGATTACGGTAAGTAACTTCACAAGAAACATTGTTATTGAGAGATATGGAATTGACCCGAATAAAGTGACCACTATTCATAATGCTGTGGATCAAACCGAACTTCATTATCAGGGTGACTTTCAAAAGAATTACAAAGAAAAACTCGTCACTTTCCTCGGAAGGATTACCATGCAGAAAGGGCCTGAATATTTTATCGAGGCCGCCTATAAAGTATTACAAAAGACCCCGAATGTTCGTTTTGCTATGGCCGGTTCAGGCGATATGCTGATACGAATGATTAAGCGGGTAGCTCAACTTCATATTGCTGATAAATTTCACTTCACGGGATTCCTTGGAGAAAACGATGTTCAACGAATTTTTTCCCTAAGTGATGTTTTTGTTATGCCCTCAGTGTCAGAACCTTTTGGAATCGTTCCTTTGGAAGCGATGCGTTCCAATGTTCCGGTCATTATTTCCAAACAGAGCGGCGTATCCGAAGTACTGAATCACGCATTGAAGGTGGATTTCTGGGACATTGATGCGATTGCAGATTCCATTTACGGATTATGCAATTACAATGGCCTTTCAAAGATGTTCATCAAATACGGAAAGCAGGAAGTCGAAAGTTTAAAGTGGGA
>CAZGZO010000310.1:0-3231 GCA_964529695.1 uncultured Lentimicrobiaceae bacterium | reverse complement strand
GTGTGTTATAACCATAATCAGTGTCTTTAATTTCCTTTACTGCATTCCCGGTTGAAAACAAATAATTTTCAGAATGATTAATGGCAAGGCTGCTGATATATGAAACCCTGACTTTGACTGTTTTTCCCCAGGATCTTTCACGACTATCTGCATCATCAACCCATTGAGTATTTCCATTTGTGTCAAATTTCATAATAAATGGACCTTTGGCTTTTTGCCCGTCAAAAGTCACTTTTTTAAAGCTTATTGAACCTGCCAGGTAAATGTTCCCTACTTTATCACATACCATTCCGCTCAGTCCGGCGGTGCCTTTACCCTTTGCATTTTTAATCCATAGGATGTTTCCATCATTATCCATTTTTGCTAAAAATGCATTTCCAACTTCCAGTCCTTTAATGTTTGCATCGGAGCTAAGTGTTTGGTCGTCAAACCTCGCACCATTAAAATGAACACCAGTAAAATAAATGTCCCCTTTTTCATCGATAGCGATAAACTGACCTCCTTCTATATCAGTTGCAGGTTTTGTTGCATAGGCTCCACTACTATATGGCTTACCCATTCCGAATTGCTTTATCCATGCAGTTTTTCCGTCAACATCAAACTTCACTACAATAATATCCGACAAACCGTTCGCTTCTATCTTTTTACCTTCAAATACACTAGTGCCCCCAATACTACCGGTAAGGTAAGTGTTTCCATCATCATCAATTACCAGGTCTCTCAAGCTTAAATTGAGTCCACCGATTCTAATCCATTTTAAATCTCCTTCAGGGCTTAGTTTTACAATCACGGTGTGGTTTCCTGTATAAAACTCAGGTCCTTCAATCACCTGGTCCTCAAAATATCCTTTACCTAAATATTGCTCTTCCACAGGGAGTGAAGGATCATGAACCCAATCATCGTACATGCCAAGAATATTGGCTGCCAAATACACATTCGCGTCCTTATCGGTTTTAACGGTATACCCATAGGCAGTGGCAATTCCCCATTTTGATTCGTAATTGCCACCTTGTTTTACCCATTGAAATTCCCCATCTGAATTATATTTTGCGATAAAGAATCCGAATTTATGTTCCGGACTAATGGTAGTATTCCCAAATGTGGTTTCTCCTTCAAATGAGCCGGTAACGTATAAATTGTTGTATTTATCTGTGGTGATACTTTTTCCGTCAACATTGCCGGAACTGCTAATTTGCACACCCCAGTATATGGTCTCTCCTTCCGGGTCAATTTTAGCAATGAATGCATCATTTACATCTGGAGATTTGGACCCACTTTTAAGTTCTATGGTTCCAAAACTAATTTTGCGTGCAAAATTGGCCATTACGTAAAAGTTATCTTCACTATCGGTACAAACCTTATGAAAATTTGAAACCAGCGTTATATCATTGGTAAAGGGTTTAGCCCAAATCGTTTTTTGGGCTTTAATAGTGAATGAAGAAAAAAGGATTAATAATACCAGGATTATTGATTTCATGAATTTTGTTTTTGTTGTGTGTTAAGGTATAGGGGAAAAAAGGTAAATGGGTCAATGAAACCTCTATTACCCTTATTCCCCTATAGCTTTTTCTTATTATTACTTTTCCCTGTTAATAACCCAATTCCCCATTTTCTTTGATAAGGAAGTCATAACATTGCCCATGTTATCATAACTTGTAACTCCGGATTTAGCAATAGCGAACTCTAAATGGCCTGCTAAATAGCGTGTTCCGCAATAGAACTGCCCACGGTTTTTATCGTCTGGTCCTTCAGACATAGGATTTGGGCCAAACATAAACAACGAAACCGCATCTACCTCATAGTCTTCTTTTTTTGAATCACATTTATGGGTAACAATATAGCAAACGACCACAGCATCCACACCCAATCCTTTTGCTAATTCATAACCAAGACTTGAAGTCATTTTTCGGTTTGCCCCACCTATTCCTGTATTCACAAAATTTTGTCCGGCTGATGCTCCTACCCCTTCGTTAACAACAAAAAATGGCCTGTATCCCTCATCGTAAGGGCAAACCTTAATAGTAGACAGCGAAACCGATGTGCCCATTTTTCCGATAACCGTCCTGTCAGTTTTTTCCTTTTTTCCTGATTCCTGGTCAAATCCATAGAAAAAATCTTTCTTTTCTTCCGTGTCGAGGAATTCAGCAGGTGTTAGCAGATCAATACCAAATTCCTTAAACCCGGCCTTTAAGGGTTCAATGCTTTGAGCATAGAATCCATCTATATGGGTCTGAGCCAAAGCATCTGAAGTTCTCCACATGCTGGTGCTAGCTTTTCCGGCTATTTGGCCGCCTTTGGTTTTAGCATTTGCCGGATCGTATAAATAAAAACTGACCAATGCTACTTTTGTCGGTTTTGGATTCAGCAAATCAACGTTAACGCTGTAGCCGCTTCCATTTTTCGATGTTCTCCCTTCGGCTGGGAAATCCATTTTGGCTTTAATTTTTCCAACATCCGCAGTTTTATCTGCAAATGGAGTTGATTTTTGGGCACTAAGGCCCGGGCCAATACTAATAATCAGACCCACTAAAATAATTCTTAGATCTCTCATGTTTTTGTTTTTTTGAGGTTTCAACAAATATACTTATCGTTTGAATTTGTAAAATTCTGAAGTATTTGGAAGTGAAACAATAGGGAGAAATATACAAATTACTAAGGTATTTACCCTATTTAAAACTTTGAGATTAGCATTCAAAAAAAGTACTATCCAGAATTATTCAGCTAATCCATGCTTTATGCAAAACCTCACTAAACCTACAATATTATGGATATCTAACTTTCGCATAATGCTGGTTCGGTGGTTATCGACCGTTTTGTGGCTAAGAAACAATTGTTCGCCAATTTGTTTGTTGGTTAAACCCTGACAAATCAATTTTACAATTTCCCTTTCTCTGTTGCTTAGCAATCCAATTTTCGTGAAGTCCCCATCTGTTGTTAGATTCTGGGTGGAATTGGTAACGGCAGTAATTACTTCATTTGCGAAATGGGTTTTACCTTTCAGAATTTGCCTGATGGCAAAAATAAATTCATCCCGGTCGCAGGTTTTGGTAAGATATCCTTTGATCCCGATCTTTATCATGTTTTTGATCAGACTGGATTCACCGTGCATACTCAGAATGAGGATTTTGATGTTAGGATAGGCAGCAATCAATTTTTCGGAGGCCACCATGCCGCTCATTCCCGGCATATCCATATCTACAATGCATAGGTCGGGAACGGAAATATGAACTC
>CAZGZO010000309.1:0-3258 GCA_964529695.1 uncultured Lentimicrobiaceae bacterium | reverse complement strand
AGGGGGTCGAAAAAACCTTTTTTTAAAGAATCACTTGCGTCACTATCGTCACTTTTTGGGTTTTTTCATGCGGTTTTTCTGAAAATGAGGTTCACGCTTTATCTGGCGTTTTACAAATTTTGTTTTATAAATATGCTGAGGCGTCGATTTTACAAAATACGATCTGCCCTTTGTTTGTTTTCTTGGTTCCAAAATGATGGGATTTTAATTGTTTCATAAATGTGCGGTTGCTGTATGGCCGATAATTGTTTTCAGCACAAAAGATTTTATACTGGTTGTACATCTCTTTGAGTGTTTTGTAGTTTTCATAGTCCGGAACGTAACCTAACTCCTCCAGGAATAACCAGGCGGTGTCCGATTCGTTTTTATAGGCCTTCACCTGATTGGTGACGATATCACTTTGGGTGAAGGTTTTATTTTGGGTCAGTCGCTTCATTCCATCCAAAACCCAGTTCAGGACTCCGGGAAGCTCTTTACCAATTATCTTGTTGGCCAGATTTTTATCCTGCATAGATTCAGGGATAACGACCTCAAAGGGAATGATTAAGAACCGCCTGAAATAAGCATTGGTGTGCTCAACATCTATGGGTAATTCATTGGTGTTGAAAATCAGTTTTGCATAATTTTCCATGATGAAGGGCTGGCCATAAGGCAGCCTGGCTTCTACCGGTTCTCCCGAAACGAGCTGTTTGAACAAAGTCGGGTCCAGTTTTCTATTGATTTCAGAGGCATAGTTTACCAGCTTGGTACTTATCATCGCGCGGTAATAGCCCGGTTTATCGGTGAGGTTCTGCAGGGAGTATGTAGAAACGTTTTCCCTTCCCAGCAAAGCATTGATTACATCAAAGAACACGCTTTTACCATTGGCTCCTGTACCATATAAAAGGATGGTTTTTTCAAGCTTGAGTATGTTATTCGGAATGAAAATGTAACCGATATACTCTGCCAGGATGTCTCGGAGCTCCTGGTTTGGTAAAACCGTTCGCAGATACCTTTGAAAGATGGGGGCTTTTGCATCCGGGTCAAAAGAAAAAGGGAGTTGGTATGTCAGGAAGTCATTCCTTTCAAAAGGCCTGAGCCTGGTTCCATCGGACCCGATTTCCAATGTGCCGTTTTTTAAGTTAATCAACGAGCTTTCTGATTCCTTTTTTGGCGGAGGCATGTTTGCCACTGCATGGAACTGGGAAAGAAGTTTTTTCCTGAACTCATAATGCCTGGACCGCAGCTCCGGGATTCCCAGTTTATGGGAAACTTCCCCCAGAAAAGTCATGAATCGGTCGCTGTCGAGGTTAAACCAATATGCGCCGTTGTAAAGGTAGATGAAGTCCTTGTTTTTACAAATCCCCCAATGGTAATACTGTGCCAGGCGGAGAATTTCATCTACCGCAATGACGATAAGTTTCCAGATGGGGACTTCTTCACCGGCAGTACCACCGGCCAGTTTGTGGAAATCTATTTCTTCGACCTTTTCAGCCAGTAGGCTTAAGATTTTATCATGCGGAGCATAGACATCTTTTATCAGCTCCAAGGCATGGTCAATGATTCCCTGAGCCGTAATCTTGTTTGGTTCATCTTCCGGACTGACCATCAGACTACCTCCTTAACTTCTTGTAATTTTTTTCTAGTAGCTTCTGGAGGTCTGTGGCTTTAAAGTAAATTTTGCCGTCTATCCTGCTGAAAGGAATCATCCCTTCTTTGCGATAGTTATGCAGTGTGCGTTTTGATATTTTGAGTATAAAACAGGCTTCTGAGATGTCGAACCATGTGTCTTTTAATGCAGGTTTCTGTAAATTAGAATCGAGCTTTTTGTCAATTCTGTCAATTTTTTCCATAATGACCTTGAATGCTTCGGTCTGAATTGTGATAACTTCCATTTTCTTAAATTTTTGATATTAAATTATTTGAGGCCACAAGAATATGGAAGAAAAAAGGGTCTTATGGGTCTAAAAGGGTCTTATAAGACCCTTTTTATGAAGTTGGAATCGTTATTCTTTTGTGAAGTGGTGGTCTTTTGAGCTCTCTGGAAGGTGTAAGAATAGTGCTAATAGTGGTCTGGTTAATAGGGTCTCCGTCTTTTTGGGTAAAATTTTCGGTCAAAAGCCGGACTATTTGCTTTTTTGAGGCGTTTAGAATGGGTTCACCATCAACTAAAACTTGTGTTGTGGCATCGTAAAAGAAGGTTATTAATTGGTTAATATTCCCCCGCCATTGAAGCTTTTCAGAGGTTTCATGGCCATCATTTAAAGCCAGGCTAAGTTGGTTTGAAGGAACTTGATTTTGTTGGTCTAAAAGCTCTTTTTCTTTTTTGCTTATTTCAAGGATATTCAATTGAGCTTTGATAAACTTTAGAGATTTGGTGATGTAGATTTTTTGAACCTCAGTTAAGGGGGTTAGGGAATCGTTAAACATTTCAAAATCATTTAAGATATTGTTTTTATGTAACTTAAGCTTGAGATTATCACATGCATCTTTTCTGAAATGCTTTAGTTTTCTATGGTGGAAATTTGAGGAATCAGGGTCCTTAAAGAAGAATTCATCTACTGATGAAATTCTCACTTTCAAACTATTTAGCAATTTGATTTTTTTAAGGTACCCAGGTGTATTTTCCTGGGTTGACTCCACAAATGTCATAAAGCTAGTGTACAGAGTTTCTAAATGCTCAGTGTAAAGAGCTTCAATATTGTAATTGTTGTATTTCAAAATGAAATGCTTGTTTACGTTATTGGAGTAGATAGGATGATATTCAGCTACCGCATAGTTGTTATGCTTAATTACTGTAACCTGGTTGCTTTTTAGTTCTTTTAGGAAGGAATCAATTGGTGAGTCTATTAGCCGGGCTGTAACAAGCTCTTTTTTGAAATCAGATTCAATTATCTCTAAGAGTGGTTTGACAAAAAGTTTTTGCAGCTGGTAGCTAATTTGTTTAGTTACCTTTTGAAAATCTAAATCTCTTCCCTGGGATTTGTTACCATTACCATAGTGTTGCTTGGTAGGTTTCTCATTACGTAACCTAAGCAGGCCTTTGTAATTTGTTGTAATGTATTTTACAAAATCCTGCTCGGCATCATCAATTTTGTGGTTTTGAATTGAGGTGCGAACTCTTTGGAATTCTGAGATAAATAATTTTTTAAAGGTTTCAACAAATTGGTAAGATGAACGGCTATTCGTGCCAGGAACATCTTTACTATGGTTTTTCTTTTTTACCTGACCTGAATTCTGGTCGAACTTCTTTAAAGCTTTTTGGATTTGCCTGGGATG
>CAZGZO010000308.1:0-3262 GCA_964529695.1 uncultured Lentimicrobiaceae bacterium | reverse complement strand
GCAAATTGCAGATCTGACAAATCAGATACGGGAACAGGTTTCTGATCTCTATTTCGGGCTTCAGGAAAAACGAAAAGACATTAGCCTAAATAGGGAAAGTCTGGATTTGCTGAAACAAATTTCATTGGTTGCAAAACGAAAATTTGAAGTGGGAACTGCAAGCCTTCAGAATGTCATAGAAGTAGAAGTCGAGAAAACCCGCTTGCAGGATAAGATCGAAACTTTGAAGGGAGAAGAAATGGCGTTGCAGGCCCAACTAAACGGCTTGCTATTACGTAACGATTCCATTTTTATTCCCACGGAAGAAATTCTTCCCCTTACAGCACAGGATTTGAAAACAGAAGACCTTTTAAAACTGGCAGAACAAAACCGGCCGGTTCTGAAAGAAATAAAACTCAATGAAACCAAAGCCGGGCTTATGGAAAAAGAAGCGAGATACGCTTTTTATCCCAGTTTTAAAGTGAGTGTGCAGTATTCGCAGCGCAGCTTTAACAATGCTACAGGGATGAATTATCCCGACTTGCTGGGCGTTATGGTAGGCGTAACGATTCCAATCAATTACGGTGGAAATAAAACAGCAAAAGTCAATTATGCCCGGTATCAGCAGGATGCATATAAGCAGCAATATCAGTTTTCACTACAAGTACTTCAGCAGAATCTCGGAGCTCTTCGCGCCCGGATGAATGCGTTGCAAAACAGGGAAACTCTGCTTTCCAAAACGTTGCTTCCGCAGGCTATTCAGTCGTATCAGGCTGCCCTGAGCGATTATCAGGTCAACAAAATTGACTTTGTTAATGTGATGAAAGCAGAAGACCGGATTTTGAAAATAAAAACCGAACTGGCAAACATCAGAACTTCCTACAATAAGAATCAGGCAAAGCTTGAATTTTTATCAGGGACAAAGACCAAATAAATTCATGAATTATAAAATAAAAAAATGAATAAGAAAATCTTCATCTATATCCTGTTTATAATTTTAGGCGCCGCACTGGGTTCGGCAGGATATTATTTGTTGTCCCGTAATAAAATGGGTGCAACAACAGCAGGAACACAAGGTTCAAACAAGGCTCAGTCTAATCAAGAAAGAGAAATTCTTTACTGGCGTGCACCGATGAATCCAAAAGAAATTTATGATCATCCAGGTAAGTCCAATATGGGAATGGATCTGGTTCCGGTTTATGCAGATGCCTCAGGCGAAAATAGTGTGGTTTCTATCAATCCTGTTGTACAGCAGGATATGAATGTAAAAACGGCAGTTGTGAAAGCTGGTCATATACATGCTGATGTTTTAACCAATGGTATTATCCAGCCTGACGAACGACAGGAATATACTGTAACCACTAAAACCGGCGGCTGGATAGACAAACTTTACGTGAATTATACCGGGCAGAAGGTTAGTAAAGGTGATAAACTGCTTCAGATCTATTCGCCTGAATTGCTGGCTGCTGAACAGGAATATCTTACGGCATTGGCTTATGATAAAGCCATGATCGGAAGTAGCGATTCGTCAGATTTGCTAAAAAATGCAATCAGGAAGCTGCAGTTGCTTGATGTCTCCTCAAAAGATATCCAACAACTTAAAGAGACTCAAAAGATCACAAAATATGTTACGCTGACAGCTCCTTTCGATGGGACGGTTCTTTATAAAGGAATTGACGAAGGAGCCAAAATCATGCCCGGAACCCCTTTGATGAAGATCGCCAATTTGAATTCGTTGTGGGTAATTGCCGATGTGTACGAATATGAATTGGATAAAATTGCACTGGGTCAGCCGGCGACCATTTCCATGGATTTCCTTCCCGGAGTGACTTATAAAGGAAAGATATCTTTTATTTACCCGACGCTGGATACTAAAACCCGGACAATTAAAGTCAGGATTGATTTGCCCAACAAAAATCAGAAATTAAAACCCGGAATGTTTGCCAGTGTAGATATTCAGGGAAAAGACCTGGGGAATTATCCTTTGGTACCCGAGCAGGCCATACTCAGAAGCGGGCGAAAAAATACCGTGATTATAGCACTTGGTGAAGGAAAATTCAAACCGGTAGAGGTGGAACTTGGTAATTATGCCAACGGCTATTATCAGGTGCTGAGTGGATTGTCTGTCAATACCACGATCGTAACTTCCGCAGAATTTATGATTGATTCTGAGTCGAACCTCAACGCTTCTTTGAGCATGTTTTCCGATGCCAAAAGCGACAGCGCATCCACAAAAAAGAATACAGATATGAAAGGGATGAAGATGGATAAGAATTCTACGGAACCACCATCTGAAGTGAAGGACACATCCATCATCCGTAAAGGGGTGATTGATATAGATGCTATTGATATGAACAAGGACGGAAAACTCTATGAAGATATTATGGACTGGAATGTGATTTCTGATAAACCGGGAACATGCCCGATTTGCGGGATGAAATTGCAGGAAATGACCATTCAACAGGTGAAGAACAACTTGAAAGAAAATGGTTTTAAGTTTAAATAATGTTTTGTTGAAAATTGCAGGAAAAACTTGCACATCAAGCATTTTATATAACCAAGGAAATTAATGTTATGACTCCAATTGAAACAAAAAAAGACGGCCTGATTGCTAAAATCATAGAATGGTCGATAAATAATAAAATGCTGGTCATTATTTTCACTGTTGCCTTGATGGCTGCAGGAATCTGGGCCATAAAAAATACAGCGGTGGATGCGATTCCCGACCTGAGTGATGTACAGGTGATCGTCTTTACAAAATACCCCGGACAGGGACCACAAATTGTAGAAGATCAGGTCACCTACCCGATGACCACTAAAATGCTTTCCGTTCCAGGTTCTGTGGACGTGAGGGGCTACTCCTTTTTCGGCTTTTCGATGGTGTATGTCATTTTTAAAGACGGAACCGATTTGTATTGGGCCAGGAGTCGTGTGCTGGAATATCTGAGCTCTATGCAGGGCTCCCTTCCAAATGGAGTGACACCACAACTGGGCCCGGATGCAACAGGATTGGGCTGGGTTTACGAGTATGTCCTGAAATCAAAAACTAAGGATCTGCAACAACTCCGGTCTATCCAGGATTGGTTTTTGAAATATGAATTGATGACGGTTCCGGGCGTTTCTGAAGTGGCCAGCGTCGGCGGTTTTGTAAAACAATACCAGGTGGCCGTGGATCCAATCAAGCTGGCTTCTTATGGCATTTCTCTGGAACACATAAAAAAAGCAATAAAAAATAGCAACAATGATGTCGGGGGAAGGCTCATGGAAATGGGCGAGACGGAAT
>CAZGZO010000307.1:1154-3277 GCA_964529695.1 uncultured Lentimicrobiaceae bacterium | reverse complement strand
AAGATGCCATTGAAGGTTATCGTCAGTCCCACGGCTGGGCAAACAACCGCTATGTATATTTTTATGCAAAGTTTAGCCAGCCTTTTGAAAAACATGCCATTGTTGAAAAGGGAAGTATTGTTGAAGAAGCTACCCATGCCAAAGGGAAAGTAGTCAAAGCCCTGGTTCGTTTTGCAAACTCAACAAACAAACCGCTCCTGGTGAAAGTAGGTATCTCAGCGGTTAGCATGGCCAATGCAAAAGCCAATTTAGAAGCCGGGATCACCGGATGGAATTTTGATGCTATAAGACAAAATGCTGCTAAAACATGGAATGATGTTTTGTCAAAAATTGCCGTTCAGGGAGGCACTAAGGCGCAGTTGCGAACATTTTATACTGCAATCTACCATTCCCTGTTAGCACCTTACTTGTTCAGTGATGTGAACGGACAATATATTGGAATGGACAGAAAAGTGCATACAGCTAATTTTGATTATTATACCGTATTTTCTTTGTGGGATACTTTCCGCGCTGCCCACCCACTCTATCAGTTGATAGAACCGAAGAAAAACAATGACTTTGTTAAAACGATGCTTACCATGTATAAGGAAGGTGGACGTTTACCGGTTTGGGAACTGGATGGAAACGAGACATGGTGCATGATCGGAACTCACAGCATATCGGTTATTGCCGATGCTGCGCTGCATGGCTATCACAACTTTAGTCTCCCGGAAGCTTATCAGGCCATAAAATCAGCTGTGGACGACACAATTCGTGGACTCAAGGCCTATCACAAATATGGTTATGTACCTGACAATGTAGAAGCAAACTCAGTATCCATCACAGTGGAATATGCTTATACAGATTGGTGTGTGGCACAGATGGCTAAAAAATTAGGCAAAATGGCCGATTACAGAAAATATATAAAAAGGGCCAAGAATTTTCAAAATCTCATTAATCCTGCAACAGGTTTCTTACAAGGAAAAAACACCAAGGGTGAATGGCGCAAAAACTTCAGTCCACTCAATGTTTCCCGTTGGGGAAAGAATGATTTCACGGAAGGGAATTCCTGGCAATACACTTTTTTTGCACCGCAAGACGTAGATGGTTTAATCCAAAAGTTAGGAGGACGAAAAGCATTCATACAAAAATTAGATTCTTTGTTTGATCTGCCTTCCGTAAATAACAACCCTGACGAACCGGATGTCAGTGGTATGATTGGTCAATATGCGCAGGGAAATGAACCCAGCCATGAGATAGCCTATTTGTATGATTATGTGGGTGAGCCTTACAAAACAGCAGACAGAGTCTGTGAAATCAGAGATTCTTTGTACAATGACACACGCGACGGACTCTGTGGAAATGATGACTGCGGACAGATGTCAGCATGGTATGTTTTCGGTGCCATGGGATTCTATCCGGTAAATCCGGCCAGCGGAGTATATGCTATCGGAAGCCCGATGTTCCCAAAGGTCACCTTACACACTGGCAGTAAAAAGCCATTTACTATTGAAGCAAAAAATGTTTCTAAAGTCAACAAATATATCCAGTCTGCTACTTTGAACGGAAAAACTTATCCCTACTCATGGATTACAGAAAAACAGATTGAAAGAGGTGGCAAACTTATTTTTAAGATGGGTGACAAGCCTTCTAAATGGGCCACAAAACAGAAAGACTGGCCCGTATCAAAAATAACGCAATGATTCATAGATGAAAAATCTGAAAATAATATAAAAGACAGAATACTATTCATATGTATTTTATAAACAGAACTTTATGAAGAAGATATATTTTTATTTCATCACTTGCAGCATATTCTTAAGCAGCTGTACTGGAAATGTAAAATCAAATAAATATGCATATAAAAATCCTAATTTGCCTATTAAAGAGCGGATATCGGATTTGATTGGAAGGATGACGCTGAAGGAGAAAATCAACCAGTTAGACATGTACAAAGGGATTGAAGTAGCAAATAAAGACGGGCACGCTTCTGTTTCCTATTCAGCAAAGAAAATGGAAAAAATGGTTGGTACAGCCGGGATTGGCTCTATACATGATTTTTATCCTGTAAGTGCCGCTTTAACCAACCAAATTCAAAATTATGCTATTACGAAAACGAGACTAGGCATTCCCATTTTATTTAT
>CAZGZO010000307.1:0-1144 GCA_964529695.1 uncultured Lentimicrobiaceae bacterium | reverse complement strand
TCACGGCTACTTAGGCAAAGGAGCCACCATGTTTCCAGTTCCGCTTGAATTGGCTTCAGCATGGGATACGACCATGGTACATAATATTGGAAGAGTCGTTGCTACAGAAGCCCGGGCACACGGTATCGATATGATATTGGGGCCGGTGCTGGGCATTGCAAGAGAACCTCGTTGGGGAAGAGTAGAAGAAACTTATGGTGAAGATCCATATTTAGATGCCATGAACGCCGTGGCAATGGTATCAGGACTACAAGGCAAAAGTTTAAAAGATGAGAATGCTGTAATATCAGAGCCCAAACATTTTGCCATGCACAGCGTCCCGGAAGCAGGTAGTAATGCTTCACCGACCAGTGTTGGAGTTAGGGAGGCCCGGACTTCATTTCTGTATCCATTTAAAAAAGCCGTAAAAGAAGGCGGCGCCCTGGGCATCATGGCTGCGTATAGTGAGAATGACGGAATTCCCTGTATTGACAACCACTGGCTGCTTACAGATGTTTTAAGAAAAGAATGGGGTTTTAAAGGTTTTGTTTTGTCTGATTTGGGCGCTATTCTTATGACTTATAACGATCATCGTGTAGCATCCAATCCGAGCGATGCGCTTGCCCAGGCACTCAATGCAGGTGTGGACATGCAGTTCTATGATTTCAGCCACAAAGTGTTTCATAAAGCTATCAGGAAAGCTTTGAAAGATAAAGAACTTTCAATGAAGACCTTAAACAATGCTGTTCGCGATGTGCTATATGTTAAATTTCGACTGGGATTGTTTGACCATCCCTACACAGATACCACACTGGTTTCAAAAGTATATCACACAAAACAACATCAGGAACTGGCTTTGCGGGCTGCACAGGAAGGCATTTGTTTGCTGAAAAATAAAGGACATTTATTGCCTATAAACAAAAAAATTCATTCTATAGCGGTGATTGGACAATTAGCTACCAGTCAATATCTAGGAGATTATTCCCACAAAGCAAAGGGCATTTCTGTGTTGGACGGACTAAAAGAACGCTGCGGTTCTTCCGTAAAAATCAATTATTCAGAGGGATATAGTGAAGATTCATCCAAATATGTTCAGGCATCACTCTTAAGAAAAGCTGTAAGAGTGGCTCAAAGAAGCCAGGTATCTGTGGTTGTGCTGGGTGAA
>CAZGZO010000306.1:0-3282 GCA_964529695.1 uncultured Lentimicrobiaceae bacterium | reverse complement strand
TAACCTTTCCAGATACATAATCTATACGCATTCCTACCAGATAAATGCCTGAGCCTGAAAAAACATGTTTTACAGAATCACCGGTCGCATCTCCAAAAACGCCATCCATATTCAAATCCCAGGAAATATCCTTAATCGAATCATTCGAAGTAGAAATATTTATCAAGCTGGTAGTATCACCCAAACATACAGTATCATATTGATAATCTACATTATAGTGATATCCGGGAACTACATAAAACTTTTGGTGTACAGCGCAACCATGATCGGTTGAAATTTTTACTGAATAAGAATCAGGCTGATAAGATTTTATAGCTATTGAAGTATCCTTGCTGCCTGTTGACCAGAGATAATTATATCCTGAAGAAACCCAAAGCAAAGTGTCGTAACCCGGGGGAGCAACCAATGTATCTGGAGAATGTTGAAAAATTGGAATTGGATAAACCACGACCATGGCACTTGCACTCCCTGTTTTATCTTTGGGCGATGTCACTATTACTGTGTAGGTCGTATTTTGTTTCGGTGCCACACGAATGGATTGCGTTGTATCCCCTGTATTCCACAAATAACTTTTCATTCCTGCCGGCGCAGTTAATTGAGCCGTATCCCCTGTACAAATGGTTGAATCGCTCACAGAAAAATGATAGCTGCAAAACTCTTTCAAAGCAGCATTACCCACCGTACACAAATCATCCGTGTATTTCTCCAAACTGTCTGCGTTTTGTATGGCATCCACATAATCGGCTGCCACAAGGCTGGGAACACTGTCGCTGGGAGCAGCTTTTGCCAATTGGATATATTTTGCCGCAACAACTTCAGAAGAATCTATTACCTGTCCTTTCCAGGAAAGATTGATAACCGCTGTATCGCCTCTCATCCCGTATTTCGAAAGACTTGCCCCTGTAATACTGACTTTGGTTACAGGCTGGTCTCCAATCACCATCACAGTGACTGTGTAATTTTTAAAATTTGTCGGAATATTGCTACCGCTAAAAGTCAGATTCACCTGATTTCCCAACGTTGCGCTATTTACCTGTATAAGGTTGCGCAATACTTCATATTCAAAAAATTCCTGCGTTCCCGTAACCCAAATATTATCAGCGCCTTTTTCCCCGTAATACATTTCAATAGAATCCATCTGCTGCTGAAAATCAATAAATGAGATATCCGGTGAAACTCCAAATTTTCGGGTATGATAAAACCCTGCGTAGTGATCATACCGGGTGCTTTTCTGAGCAAGATATTGAACATTTTGAAATAAAGTATTATCAATCCTGTCCCTTTTAAAAAGATGTGTATTTAACGGATTGCTAACCCGTTCGACACTTAACGGATTCGACAAATCACTGTTACCATAATCGTCAAAAAACTCAATATATCCAGCATCACGGCCGGGTAGCAACTGATTTTCACCATTTTGAGGTAATATATACGAATTCATTTGAATACCTCCTGGCGTGTAGGATATTGTCTTCTTGGTCGTGTAACTCTGGTTACGTTCTACTTCATATTTTTGTAAATAAGAAATGGTAGGGTTGTCAAAGCCTCTGCTGCTCACGGTAAAATTATCCTGCCATAACTGTCCTATTTCATCCCAGGTGAGGTATCCGGAAGTTCCTTCATGAACATCTTTGCCGTTTTGCCAGATAAAATTATTGAAACTCATGTGAAACGGCACATTGTTGCCTAAACCATCGGTAGAGAAAAGGCCTGGATTACCACCTTTGCCGGTAAAAAAAGGCCATACCAGATTGTAAATATCATCCTGTCCATCATCCATTTGCAGGACCAGCGCAAAACTCTTGTTGTATTTTAAAGGGGTGATAGTTGCCTGAGAACTCCTGGGGATAACCGAAAAAGTGACAGACACTTTGATGTCCTGGAGCTTTTCCTGCTGGGCAACAGCCTTTTGAATAGTACCCGAGAAAACCAAAACAGATACAAACAAAAAAACAAATGCCCGGACGGGAGTAAAATTTTTCAAGCAAATCTCTTTTGAATTAAAAGTAAAATTACCGCATTATCCGGTAGGAGAGTCCTGGGGCTTCACTTTTTATAAACAATTTATATTTAACAACTGAAAACTTTTACCTGATAATTCTTCTTATTTGTTATTTTTAGTGAACTTTGCTTAAAATATTGAATTATGAAAAGTTACCTATACTTATTGCTTTTTGCCTTGGTATTGGCTGGTTGTTCGCACACCGAAACCGCTCCTTTGCCCATTGAAAAGGGAGTTTCTATGCAACTGAACGATATTCGCAAGGAAACCATATCCAAACCGGTTTATCAGTTGTTTTTCAAAATTCCGGAAAGCAAGAACGTTCCCATTAAGGGGAAACTGACTTTGAGTTTCATTCTTCAAAATAAAAAATACCCGGTAATTCTCGATTTTCAAAACCCAAAAGAGTTTGTTCATCAAGTATTTGCAAACGGTAAAATCAGTCACTATGATTTTAAAAATGAGCATTTGATCATTCCCGTCAGTGAGCTGAAAAAGGGAACTAATACATTACAAATTGATTTTACAGCTGGTGATCTTTCGTTGAACAGAAATGATAATTTTCTCTATACCTTGTTTGTGCCAGCCCGCGCATCCACAGCTTTTCCTTGCTTTGACCAACCCGATTTAAAATCCAATTTCGACCTAAGTCTTAGCATTCCTAAAGACTGGATAGCCGTAGCAAATGGAGCCCAAATTTCCAAAAAGGAACAGGAAAACAGCACTTTATTGAAGTTTGCCCAAACCAAGCCGCTGAGCACCTATCTTTTTGCTTTTGTTGTCGGGAAGTTTCATAAAGTTTCGCGTACCATCAATCAGCGCAAACTGACTTTTTATTACCGTGAGACAGACACGGCAAAAGTCGCAAGAAACCTGGATGCGATTTTTCATCTTGAAGCGCATGCCATTCAGTGGATGGAAAATTACACAGGCATTCCTTACCCTTTCGGGAAATTTGCTTTTGTGGCCATTCCCGCATTTCAATATGGTGGGATGGAGCATCCGGGAACCATTCTTTACAGGGCGGACAGGATTTTCCTGGATAAATCGGCAACACAAACTCAAAAACTTTACAGGGCTGGCGTCATCTCTCATGAAACAGCCCACATGTGGTTTGGCGACTTGGTTACTATGAAATGGTTCAATGATGTATGGTTGAAAGAGGTTTTTGCCAATTTCTTTGCAGCGAAAATCGTCAATCCCGATTTTCCAAAGATAAACCATCAACTGAGCTTCCTGGTTGATCATTTTCCACCGGCCTATTTAGTAGACCGTAGCGC
>CAZGZO010000305.1:0-3283 GCA_964529695.1 uncultured Lentimicrobiaceae bacterium | reverse complement strand
CTATCTCTTGCAGGCGCAGGCGGGCTATCCACCTTTGGGATAGGCTTTGGAGCCGCAGGTTTTGTATGCTTCACCATGAGCTCGTCTTTATCCATCGGAAGAAAAAAGTCACTTTCCCTAGCATTTGAGTGATGTTCATTTTTCTCATCATCCATATCCTGATCCAAAGAATATATCTTCTTATTTCCTGAACTCTTATTGGAATCAAGTTCTGAAGTTGAATCCTTCACGATCCCTTCCTGTGTTTTCTTTATCATGCGCATTTCATCATCATAATCAGTCTGAGACTTACTTTTTGGATCATAAGTGTCCTCAAGATTGAAAACGCTTTTCTTCATTGCTGAATCGCCGCTAAAAACAATTTTTGGACCTGTCTGTTCTGATTTCGCTTCAACATCCTGATTTAATGCATCCTGCTCTTCAAAACCAGTAGCAATAATGGTTACTCCCAGTTTGTTCCCCATATTTTCGTCAATTCCCCTGCCCCAAATTACACTGGCTGAATCTTCGCCACATTTTTAAGAAATATAATCGGTAATAACTGAAATTTCATCCATCGTAATGTCGCCTTCACCAGCAGTAATATACAGGAGAATATTTTTGGCTCCGTATATATTGTTGTCATTCAGCAACGGTGAATTCATAGCGCCTTCAATAGCTTTGAGAGCCCGATCCTCGCCTTCCATAACAGCAGAACCCATAATGGCTTTGCCACTGTCTTTCATCACAGTTTTCACATCGTTGAAATCAACATTAACATAGCCATGAACTGTAATCAATTCAGCGATTCCTTTGGCTGCGGTTGCTAATACATTATCAGCATGGGCAAAGGCATTTCCAAGGCCAAGATCACCATATAAGCCACGAAGTTTGTCGTTACTGATCACAAGAAGCGTATCCACATATTTCCTGATTTCTTCAATACCTTGTTTGGCTTTCAGCATTTTACGCCTGCCTTCAAAATGAAACGGCAGCGTTACAATTCCGACCGTTAAAAAGCCCATTTCCCTGGCAAATTTGGCAATAACAGGAGCCGCTCCTGTTCCGGTACCGCCACCCATACCGGCAGTAATAAAGACCATTTCGGTATCTTCATCCAGTACAGCCTTTATTTTGTCTAAAGAATCCAGGGCAGCTTGCTCAGCAACTTCGGGAATAGCTCCGGCACCAAGACCAGATTCGCCAAGCTGAACTTTTACAGGAACCGGACTGGCCGAAAGTGCCTGCATATCTGTATTGCAAACCACAAAGTCGACTCCTTCGATACCTTGTTTGAACATATAATTCACTGCATTGCTGCCGCCGCCGCCTACTCCGATGACTTTGATGATCGACGTTTTTTGCTTGGGAGTAAATTTTATCATGTTTTCCATGGCTTTGTGTGGTATTTCATTATAATTCAGGAAATGAATTTTTGATTCTTTTTGTGAAATAAATTTATTTAATTGATGCGAAACGATTCGTTATTTGTGTTTTAGTTATAAACAAAGTGAAGTTAATTCTCAAATCTCTTCTGCATCATTTTCAAACCAGTCTTTTATGATTCCAAGAAACCGTTTCGACCCTAACTCCTGTTTTTCTCCTTTTCGTTTTTTACCTTTTCGTGCGCTTTCGCCATTTTCATCGGGACGTTTGGTTTTGATCTCCATTTCGTAGCGCTTAATTCCCTCAATCACAAGGCCTATGCTGGTTGCAAACATGGGACTTGCAATCTCGTCGCTGACTTCCATGGCCAGGTGTTCATTGGGGTAACCAATACGCGTTTCCATCCCGGTAGTGAAAGCTGCCAACTGATTAATGTGCCTTAACTGGGCGCCACCACCGGTAATTACAATACCCGCTATCAGCTTCTTTTCAAATCCGGAGTTCTTAATTTCATAATAAACGTGTTCTAAAATTTCTTCCATCCTGGCTTGAATAATCGACGCCAGATTCCTCAACGTGATCTCTTTCGGAGCACGTCCTCTCAGTCCTGGAATGGCAACAACCTCATCGTCCCGGTTTTCACTTGCAAGGGCCGATCCGAACTTTACTTTCAACTCTTCTGCATGCCTGCGGATGATCGAACAGCCTTCTTTCACGTCTTCGGTTACGATGTCTCCGCCAAACGGAATTACCGCCGTATGACGAATAATATTATCCTGAAAGATAGCAATGTCAGTTGTTCCACCGCCAATATCAATTAGTACGACTCCCGCTTCTTTTTCTTCTTCACTTAATACGGCTTCCGCGGAAGCAATGGGTTCCAGAATCAGCTGTGAATCTTCCAGCCCTGCCTTTTTGATACACTTGTAAATATTTTTTGCAGCAGCCGTCTGTCCTATAATGATGTGGAAATTGGCTTCCAGCTTACTGCCCAGCATTCCGACAGGATGCCGTATTCCGTCTTCATCATCAACGATAAAATCCTGCGGGATCACATCGATAATCTCCTCGCCGGGAAGCATATTCAATTTATACATATTGTGTACCAATTGCTCAACTTCCACATTGACAATTTCTTTGTCAGCATCCTCCCTGATAAGTGTTCCACGGTGTTGCAGACTTTTTATATGCTGCCCTGCAATGCCCACGTTCACATATTTTATATCCACACTGGATTGCTGTTCAGCCTGTTTAACAGCCATTTCTATAGAGCGCACTGTATCCTCTATATTTGTGACAACGCCACGTTTAACACCGATAGATTCCGTTTTTCCGTAACCCAGTATCTCTATTTTACCAAATTCATTTTTCCGTCCTACGATACAGGCTATTTTAGTAGTTCCGATGTCTAATCCTACAATAATTTCGTTTTCCATGATCCTATTTTTTTGTGCAGATTACCTGATTTGTAAAAGCCAGATTAATACTTCTATATTTATCCCAACCTTCTTTTAAAAGCGCTTGCTTGTAAAAGGCTTCCAGGTTTTCGAGTTTAATTTCTTGTTTTTCAAGGTTTCCAAAATGAATAATAAAATTACCCAGTTCCGGAGTTAAGTCAATGTTACCCTCACTGTTGACAAAAATCTGGCTGATATCAGCATTCAAAAACCGGTTTGAATGCACTTTCATAGCCAGATTATACAAGCCGGGTAACGGAGTTTTCGCGTAAATACTGTCGTGAACATTTTTTCCCGTTATCAAAGGGACATTAATATATCCGTTGACAAAAAGTGCCCGCTCAGTATAGTTCTTTCCCAAGGGGAAAAGTCCACCCTGATAATCCACGTAGCAACTCTTTCCCTGCTTATTTACAAGACGCAAAAGTGCCACTTTCTCCTTTACGTTCACTATTAAATTT
>CAZGZO010000304.1:0-3284 GCA_964529695.1 uncultured Lentimicrobiaceae bacterium | reverse complement strand
TATCCAGGGCACCAAAAATGATCCCTTTTTTACCTTTCAATAAATTGTAAGCCATAGGTTTTTATTTAGAACTATTTCAAGTCGCAAATATAAGAGAAAATGAAAATATCAAACCCGGAGATATTGCATCAGGTTATTAGAGGAGATCTTTCGACAATAAAAAAGTTTGTAATTAAGGCTGCATCAACGACAAAGCAGCCTGACGGGCAGCGTCAGTAATTTTTTCATCGCTAAGCATCTTGGCTATTTCTTCCAGCCGGCCGTTTTCATTCAACGGGATAATCCTGGAGGTTGTAACGCCCTCTTTTTCTGCTTTATAAACATTAAAATGAGCATCAGCTTTGGCTGCAATCTGTGGAAGATGCGTGATAGCCATCACCTGAATTTGGTCGGACATATTTTTTAAAATATTCCCCACTTTGCCTGCCACTTCACCGGAAACGCCTGAATCTATCTCATCAAAAATAATGGTCGGCAACACTTGTACCTGATGTACCAGCGATTTCAGCGCCAGCATTAAACGCGAAAGTTCTCCACCTGAAGCAGATTTAGAAATTTCAGACAACTGCCCTCCTTTATTGGCATTGAACAGAAAAGTAATTTTATCACGTCCCCAGGGAGTAAAATTTTTCAACAGTTCAATATGCACATTAAAAACTGCATCTTTCATGCCCAACTGCTTTAAAAGTGCCTCGATTTCCTTTTCAAATCCCGATGTGACTTTCTTTCGCAACCCACTTAATTTCTGCGCTTTTTCTTCAAGAGCAGCTCTAAGCTTTTCAAGATGTGCTTTTTCCTCCTCAATCTGGGTATCCAGAGAAAAGATGGAATCCAGTTTTTGCTGAAAATCCTCCCTGATTTCTATCAAATCCAAAATATTTTCGGCATGATGCTTTTGTTGCAAACGGTAAATCAAATCCAACCTGTCTTCAACTTGTTTCATCTCTTCCGGGTCAAAGTCAGCAAGGTCAGAGAATCGTTCTATTTCATCTGATAAATCCGAAAGCTCTATAGTAGCAGAATGGAGGCGTTCTACAAATTCACGGATACCAGAATGCACATCGGCAAGTTTCGAAAAAGCATCCTGAACCTGATTTAACTGATCCAAAACCGAATTTTCGCCATCCTTCAGAAGTGTACGCGCCAGAGCCACGCTCATTCCAATCTCTTCAGCATGCGACAACATAGCCGCTCTTTCTTCCAGTTCAGGAAGTTCGTCTGCATTCAGCCGGGCCACCTGTAATTCCTCTAACTGAAACTTAAAATAATCTTCATCCCGTTTGGCTTGCAGATTTTCCTCATTCAGTTGAGCAAGTTTCTTTTCCGATTCGGAATATTGTGCAAAAAGTTCTTTATAATCACGCAGCAAATCGGGTTGATTTATATAACCATCCAATACTTCCCGCTGGAAATCAGCCTCATTCAACAACAAAGTCTGATGCTGAGAATGAATATCCACCAATTTTTCACCCAAATCTTTTAAGACATTGAGATTAACAGGTGTATCATTCACAAACGCCCGTGATTTTCCGGAAGGAACTATCTCCCTGCGAATCACTACTTCTGAATCATAATCCAAATCATTTTTCTCAAAAAAAGGTTGTAAATCCAAACTTTGGATGTTAAAAACCGCTTCTACCACACACTTGCTGCTTTTATCCATCAAAACAGAAAGGTCGGCTCTTTTACCAAGCAACAACGCAAGAGCCCCCAGCAAAATAGATTTTCCGGCTCCGGTTTCTCCGGTAATGACAGTAAAGCCCTTCTGGAAATCAACTTCTACCTTGTCTATCAGCGTATAATTCTTAATGGAAAGATGTGATATCATATCTTACGAAACGATTTTTCTTCGGACAAATTTACACAAAAGGGCACACGAAAGTATATCATGCACGAGAAACCAGTAAGTCAAATATGAATGTTTCAGGATTCAAAAGTCTTCACTTCAAATGTACCATTTTCAAAAACCCCATAACTGAAATGCGAAAGCCAGTCGCCCAGAACCACCAAATTGGCCTTATCTGTCACCGGCATCAACAATGGTATGTGACGATGTCCGAATACAAAGAAGTCCACCTCAGGATGATGAGAAGCTTTTCTTTTGGCATACTGGAACAAGATTTCTTTATCGTGTTCGAAACGGTCATCCTGTGATATGGAATAATTCATTTTAGCCAACCGGCTTCTTCTGGAAAAATAATTACCCATAGCGGCCCCTAAATCAGGATGCAACCAACTAAATAAAAACTGATTAGGCCTAAATTCAAAAACGCGCTTTAAAAACTTATAACTGCGATCTCCGGGACCTAAACCATCGCCGTGCGCCAAATAAAATACTTTGCCGTACATCTCGCGAATGATAGGTTTTCGATACAACTTCACGCCCACTTCTTTTTCAAGATAATCAAAAGCCCATAAATCATGATTTCCGCGAAAAACGTGAACCGGGAGTCCTGAGTCGGTTATTTCGGCCAGTTTTCCAAGAAATCTTACATAACCTTTGGGAACAACGGTTTTGTATTCAAACCAAAAATCAAAAATATCTCCCATGAGGAAAATTTCAGATGCGTCTTTCCAGGCCATATCAAGCCACTGAACCAAAAGCTTTTCCCGCTCCAGGCTTGTATCATGATCCGGAATTCCTAAATGAAAATCAGAAACGAAATAGACTTTATTTTTACCCATCGGCATTAAGAGGTTTGAACACAAATAAACTACGGCCGATTGCTTTTAATTACAATTCTTTTATCAAATCTTTGATGATGGTCATCAACTTTGGAGTTACCGCTTTTACGGCAGTCAAAACATCCTGGTGTGATATTTCTACTATTTTTCCTTCCACACCTAAATCCGAAACAACTGAAACAGCAAAAACAGGCAGGTCCATATGATGCGCTACAATCACTTCCGGAACAGTTGACATTCCCACAGCATCGCCGCCAAGCACCCTTAAATATTTATATTCAGCAGGCGTTTCATAAGTCGGGCCGGAAGCTCCAATGTAAACACCTTTCCGGTAATGAATTCCATGTCGCTGTGCAATCAGTTCCGCTTTGCGGAGCAATTCTTTATTATAAGCTTCACCCATATCCAAAAAGCGCGGACCAAGGCTATCGTAATTCTTACCAATCAGCGGGTTAGGCATCAAATTAATATGATCTGTAATAAACATCAAGTCCCCAACGTTAAAATCAGGGTTCACACCACCACTGGCGTTGGATACAAACAAATATTCAACACCTAAACTTTTAAAAACCCGAACAGGAAAAGTAACTTCCTGCATG
>CAZGZO010000303.1:0-3323 GCA_964529695.1 uncultured Lentimicrobiaceae bacterium | reverse complement strand
CGATGACCTCTTGACTGCCAGTCAAACGCTCTAGCCAACTGAGCTAATGCCCCAAAGAGGCGGCAAAATTAAAAAAATTATCATTCAAAAACCGTATTTTTACACTTAAAATCTATTTATGAAGCGATTGTTTGTTGCAGTTAAGATTCAGCCTGATAATCAGTTTGAAGAAATTTACGGGGAATTGAGGAAAAAACTGATTCTGGAAAAAATAAAATGGGTGGAGCCTCAAAACCTTCATCTGACTTTGAAATTTTTGGGCAAAACCCCGGCTGAGGATTTCGGAAAAATCCATAATTTATTGCAGGAGGTTGCTACCCGTCATTCAGTTTTTGAACTCACTTTGCAGCAATCCGGAATTTTCGGCAGCCGCTATTCTCCGAGAGTTATCTGGCTGGGAACCAATGGAAATCAGGAATTAACAGCTTTAGGAGAAGATGCCCTGAACAGCTTTGATGCAGCGGGTTTTAAACGTGACAGAGGAAATTTTGTCCCGCATCTTACTTTGGGAAGAATCAAACAGTTGACGAACAAAAAATATTTTCAGGATGTGATTTCCCAATACCACGAAACCTTTTTTCAAAAACAGACTGTGGAACAGTTTTATCTTTTTGAAAGCATTCTGAACCGTACCGGCCCGGTTTATAAAATTCTTAAAAGTTATAATTTGAAATAATAAAATCATGGATTTTTATCAACTCATAGAAGAAAGAGAATCTGTAAGAAGTTATGATTCAAAGAAACCGCTTCCCAAGGAAGTATTGGAACGTATTCTCAACGCCGGAAGAATTGCGCCCTCGGCTTCCAACCGGCAACCCTGGACTTTTGTGGTGGTTTCATCGGAAGAAATGTTGAAAAAAGTACGGCCGTGTTATCAGCGCGAATGGTTTCAGAATGCCCCGCATATTTTAGTCATCGTGGGTGACAAATCCAAAGCCTGGGTACGTCAGAAAGACGGTCTCAATTCCATTGAAACAGATTTGACTATCGCTATGGATCACATAATTTTAGCTTCTGAAAATGAGGGTGTTGGCACTTGCTGGATCCTGGCTTATGATTATGAAATTCTTTCTGAAGCCTTAGGGCTGAAAGAAAATGAAATTATTTTCTCCATCACACCCCTGGGATATCCGGAAGCGGGGTATAAAAAGCGGCGGAATAAAATCAGAAAGGATTTGAATGAGATAGTACGATTTATATAGTCACGCCATTGTGACATCGACAAAAGTTTATATGGAAGTTATAGTTACTTTTATTACCTAATCATATGTGATATGAGATCAAAATATCTACTTTATTTATTGGCTATAACCTTTCTGTATTCGTGCGATCACCATTACGTTTCTGATAATTCTGCATTGATTTCACAAGTGAAACAGACGGAAAAAGACTTTTGTGAAATGGCTGCGAAAAGGGGCCTGCAAAAGGCATTCCTGGCTTTCGCCGATACCAATGTGGTCCTGCTGAGAAGCAACAAACTAGTTAAAGGTAAACTACAATTGAAGACATTTTATAAGAATTTTGACCATCCCGATAGTAACATTCGCCTGGTCTGGAAACCGGATTTTGTAGAAGTGTCTAAAGCAGGTGATCTTGCTTACACTTATGGAAAATACACGTTTACTCGTATTGATAATGAAGGGAAGTCGCACAGCAGCACAGGCATCTTTCATACCATCTGGAAAAGGCAGAAAAACGGAGACTGGAAATTTGTTTGGGACTAATCGAATTATTCAAACGCCGAAATCCCCGTAATATCATTTCCGGTAATCAACAAGTGCACATCATGAGTGCCTTCATAAGTTATAACTGATTCCAGGTTCATCATGTGGCGCATCATGGGAAAGTCTCCGGTGATGCCCATGGCACCTAAAATCTGACGGCTTTCACGGGCAATTTTTAACGCCATTTCGACATTGTTGCGTTTGGCCATGGAAATCTGTGCCGGTGTAACTTTGTCTTCGTTTTTTAAAACACCCAAACGCCAGACAAGTAATTGTCCTTTGGTAATTTCAGTAAGAATTTCAGCCAGTTTCTTTTGCTGCAACTGAAAAGAGGCAATAGGTTTCCCGAATTGCTTCCGCTCCAAAGCATATTGGAGTGCTGTGTCGTAACAATCCATAGCGGCACCCAGTACGCCCCAGGCAATGCCGTAACGGGCAGAATTTAAACACATTAGCGGTCCCTTAAGGCCTTTGACATTGGGAAAAAGATTTTCTTTGGGAACTTTTACATTGTCGAAAACGAGCTCTCCGGTGTAGGAAGCGCGCAATGACCATTTGTTCATGGTTTCGGGAGTTGTAAAGCCTTCCATTCCACGTTCAACCAACAGACCACGGACTTTTCCGATTTCATCTTTGGCCCAAACGACAGCTACATCACAAATAGGTGCGTTGGTTATCCACATTTTGGAACCGTTGAGCAAATAATAATTGCCTTTGTCTTCAAAATGAGTCAGCATGCTTCCCGGGTCGGAACCATGATTGGGTTCTGTAAGTCCGAAAGCACCCACCCATTCACCGGTAGCCAGTTTGGGTAAATATTTTTCGCGCTGAGCCTCATCTCCGAAAGTGAAAATAGGATACATCACCAAGGAAGATTGCACCGATGCGCTGGAACGAATGGACGAATCGCCGCGTTCCAGTTCCGTCATAATTAAACCGTAAGAAATATAATCAAGCCCGGCACCACCAAATTTTTCAGGAATGAAAGGTCCCAACGTGCCCAGTTCCCCCATTTCCCGCATAATACTTTTGGGCAAAGCTTCATGTTTCTGGGCGTATTTTTCAATGACAGGTCTTATTGCACGTTCCACCCATTCGCGGACAGAAGCGCGAATAATTTTGTGTTCATCGGTCAGTAAATCATCAATTTGGTAATAATCAGGCGGCTGGTACATAGGTGTTTATCTGTTTTTGTTTTCCGCCTTAAAGTTAGGAAACTTTTGGATGTGAGGATTTTTAAGATATAAGATGTGACAATTTGAGATGTAGGATAAAAGGTGTAAAATTTGAGTCCACCCATATCCTACATCAAAACATCGCACATCCAAAAATCTTAGTATTTTTTTCGAAAGTCTTTAGGCTTTTTCAACACAAAAGTCCGGGTCAGGTTAAAGCCAAAGACAATATCTCCGTTTTTCCAGTTCCCAGTGGTTCCCGGAATGAAATACTGGCCAATAATTCCTTGTGAATTAGATAGAAACAATTGGAAAACGTGCCCGCCCGTTTCGATATCAAACCCCAGGGAAAAACTATTTCTGTATATAGAAGACGGTTGTTTGTTGAGCATCGCGTAATACTCAAAATTAAAGCTGGTATGAT
>CAZGZO010000302.1:0-3334 GCA_964529695.1 uncultured Lentimicrobiaceae bacterium | reverse complement strand
CCTATCATGATGGGATTTCCGAGACTGTCGTTAACCTTAATAGGGTCGCTGACAAGATTTCGCGCACGTAAAGAAATATTCGTCTTTACCATGAAGGGATTCACCCACCCAAAACCGTTCTTTTTTACCGTTCCTTTGTAGGCTCCAAAAAGGATTAGCACCTTAGACTCATTAGGATTTACTACTATAAATCCAGGCAAGATTATTACAGCAAGTACAATTAATGCAACCGTCCAAATGGCTTCGTTAACCACGAGTTGCCACGCAGAAAAGCCTAATAACAACACAATTCCCAGTAGTACAACGTACCCGGAAACTGCATTTACATTTTTTTCGTTTGTCATTTTCATAATATTTAAATTATTTTAATATCACAAAGATATCATTTTAATTTCAATAAAGCAAGTTTTTCTCCTGAAATTAATTAAAAAGAATCACGAAGATTATATTGCAAAAAGTTTTAATTGCCATTATCGCTTGGAAATGCGAAGTTTAGCATAAAGGTACTTACTAAAGCATTGTGGTAGATACCACCAGGGTGAACAATGTATTGTATATCAGGTTTGAGATTAATCCCATTGGAGATCGCAAACTGATAATAGGCTTCATAATTTAATTCGAACTTTTCCGGAACCCGAAGACCCGCACTCAAATCAGCATCCTGAACACTGAATCCCAACGCATCATTTGGCCGTCTGCCTGAAGGCGCGCTCCATACAATTCCACCACCGTAATGTCTGAAAACAGGTGATATCCTTGAATCGGTAAGCGCATATTCAAGAAACATACGAACGCTGTGTTGTACTTTTTGCTTCGTCGTAGATTTCCATAAAGTCTGATCAAAAATCACATAAATTCCATCCAGCCCATGATCCTGATTTCCAGAAAAGTCGGGGAAAAAACCATTATGTTTCCACAAGCCTACTTTAAAATTTCCATCATTACCCAAAAGCGGCAGATGGTTCCAATTCAGGCCCGATTCTACAATAAACAATTGCCCGTGACGCGAGAGTTGCGCGGAGGAAGGATCGCCGTAAAAATTCAGCAAATGTTCGCTTTGATTCGCATTATAAAGGGCGAAATCTATAAATAGAAGGTGATTCGGATTGAAAAACATTGTGATTCCCGGCATGGGATCAGGAAATGTAGGAAACACAGGAAAAGCCGGGGTAACCTGGGTCGGACTGTTGATGAATCCAAGCCCGTTATCAATCACGCTAAACTCCGTATTGGCGTCCACTTTCCCTATTTTAATTCTTAATTTGTTATTGAATAAAATCTGTTGATACCAAAGCTCCAGTGCTTCAAAAAAAGGATCGGCATTGTTTTTATCAAAAACCTGAAAATCTCCTACTAAGGTGCTTGTCGGGTTATCACCGCCATGATATTCAAAATCGAGATAAAATGATCCGCCTTTCCAACCGATCAATTTTTCCAAATCCAGATTGACATTTGCGTCCAGCAAGGCAGCAAAGGCAGAACCCTTTTTTATCCCGCCGGTGAAATTGTAATAACCTTCCAAAGATCCGGTAGTCCCAAAGGCTATCCCTTTGGCGCTTAATTCCTGTCCTATTAGAGAGGCGGGCACAATATTTCCAATAAAAAAAAAGAAGATTGGCAGCAGATTACAGAAGATCCTTTTCATGAAGAGGTGTGCAGTTTTCGACTTATTTCCCAAGTGTAAAATACAGTACAAAAATACACATTTCTATCAATTATATAGAATGAGTCTAGATAACAGAAAACGTATTTTTCTCCCGAAGAACTTAGTCCGGAACAAACTTTATAAATAGAGTCTTAATTATTGAATGACCTTCCAGGAATCAACCAGCGAAATTTTCCTGCCTGAAATATTTTCAAGATCGTTTTTTATATCCGCCTTCTTTTGTAAAACAGGCAGTATAGAATTGACATATCTTGTGTGATTGGTCTCGTTATCCCAGAATGTGGAAACAAGGTATCTGTTGCTATTATTAACATCTTTAGAAAAAACTCCGCCAAGCATTCCATGTGAATTTCTCATACCCGGAAGCCATATTTCTTTCTGAACTTTTTCAAAATGCCCAGTTCTGCCTGGTTTAACAAAGCAATCTGCAATTCGCAGAAAACTGCTTTTACGAAAGGCATCCGTTAAAGAATCGCTCTGACCATGCATTTCTATTTTGTCTGAAAAATAGCCAATATTTATAGACTTGTAAGTGTTGGATTGTTTATTTTCATGAAAGATCTTATCGTGAATATTTTTCATGAAAAAGTCCAGGGCTTCTGCTTTCTCCCAAAATGAAATAACACAGGCAATACCCTGATTGTCTATATCCCACCCACCGGTCTGAGCCAGGAAACCTTTTGCCACGACAATTTCCTTCCATTTCTCCTGTGCTTTGGAAAATGCCTGTTTTTGGTCATCCTCAACTTCGCAAACAATCCATTTTACAAACATGTCTTTTATTTGCTCAATTCATTGATTAATTGATCTGTTTTTACAACGGTTGCAAACTCGCCATCAAGGCTCGCCAACGCTGTTTCATGAATCAATTCTGCAGGATACAACTGCCCTTCCAATCCTTTTTTGTCGAAGGTGGCAGTGGCATCATAAACAACATGAGTGTCGAATCCAAAATTTCCCGCCATTCTCACGGTCGTAGAAACACAATGATCTGTTGTTAACCCGGCAATTACTAATTTCTTGATTTGAGCTTCATCAAGTTGCTGCTGCAAATCGGTACCGATGAAAGCGCTGTTTACATTTTTGCTGATGACCGGCTCCCCGGATTTGGGGATCATCATATCTTTAATTTCATTTCCTGGTTTCCCTTCCACCAGCGGTGAATCAGGATTAGAAGAACAATGTTTCACATGAAAAACAGGCCAGGAATTTTTTCGCCAGAATTCAAGCAGTCTGAAAGCATTGTCTTCTGCTTTGGGATTGTTTCTATGACCGCCCCAATATTCAATATCATCAAAACCTTTCTGAATATCGATCAGGATTAAAGCGGGGATATCTTGTTTTGATAATTTCATAGTGATTTTGACCTACATTTTAAATGCAATTTTAATTCCTTGGATAGCCATATCCGTTCCAATAATGGCAATGATCAACCCCATAATCTTCCCAATCACTGTGATGATGTTTTGTCCTAATTTCTCAACAATTTTTTCACTCAAAGAAAAAGCCAAATAGGTCAGATAAATCATTAATGCAAAAATCACAATAACGATAGCAATGTGAATATAACTGCCTTTGGTAACATCATTCATGGCCGTTACGATGGTTCCTGGTCCGGCGAGGATTGGGATGGCCAATGGCGAAATGGCCACCCCGTCGTCAGGTTCT
>CAZGZO010000301.1:1064-3334 GCA_964529695.1 uncultured Lentimicrobiaceae bacterium | reverse complement strand
ATCAACGATAAAAACAAAGATATCTTTGATGTTAACTTAAATATTCCTGTATGATTGTATGTATTGCCATAGACGATGAGCCATTGGCTCTGAAACAGATGATCGGGTACATCAAAAAAATTCCGGGTTTGAATTTGCTGGAAAGCTTTACAAGCGCCATCAAAGCGTTGGAATTTTTACAAACCAACCCGGTAGATTTGATGTTTGTGGATATCAATATGCCGGATTTGTCAGGTATGGAATTTGTGAAATCGCTGGCTCATCCGCCCAAAGTGATCTTTACTACGGCTTATCGTGAATATGCCGTGGAAGGTTTCCAGGTTGATGCCGCGGATTACCTCGTCAAACCCATCTCGTTTCCGGCATTTTTAAAAGCTGTTGATAAAACCATTCAGCGATATTTCACTTATTCTGATGCGGTAGAGAACATCCGGCATAACGAGCAGTTTTTATTCATTAAAACAGAGTATAAGATCGTCCGGATCGATCTGAACAACATTAAATATATTGAAGGAATGCGTGATTATATTCGGATTCATCTGGTTGGAGAAAACTCTATTATGGCGCTGCTGAAGATGAAAAACATCATAGAACATTTGCCGCCGGAGCATTTCATGCGGGTGCATCGTTCCTATATTGTCAATCTGGATAAAGTTCACACCATCGAACGAAACAGGATTATCTTCGATAAGAATGTCTACATCCCTATCAGCGAACAGTATAAAGAGGCGTTTCAAAAGTTTTTAGACGAAAACTTTTTGAAGTAGAGCATAAGCCCTATCACCCGGACAATGATGAAGTCAGTTTCTCAGCCTAAATTTATTGTTTAACCCGAAGCCTTTCAGCCACAATGGCCTTTACTTTATCAATGGAAACACGATCTTGTTTCATGCTGTCCCGTTCTCGAATGGTAACCGTATTGTCTTCCAGCGTCTGATGATCTACCGTCACGCAATACGGCGTTCCGATGGCATCATGGCGGCGGTAGCGCTTGCCGATTGTGTCTTTTTCTTCATAAAAACACATGAAGTCATTCTTCAACTCATCCAGAATTTCCCTTGCTTTCTCAGGTAGTCCGTCTTTTTTCAGCAGCGGGAAAATAGCCACTTTAGTGGGAGCCAGGAAAGGCGGCAGCTTCATGACGACGCGTTCGGAACCGTCTTCCAGTTTTTCATCGGTATAGGAAGCGCTCATAAGTGCTAAAAACATCCTGTCGAGACCGATGGAAGTTTCAACCACATAAGGAACATAACTTTCGTTCGTTTCGCCGTCGAAATAGCGCAGTTTCCTTCCGGAGAACTTTTCATGAGCACCCAAATCGAAATCGGTACGCGAATGAACCCCTTCCAACTCTTTAAAGCCCATGGGGAAATTAAATTCAATATCAGTGGCAGCATTGGCATAATGCGCCAGCTTATCGTGATCGTGAAAACGGAAATTGCTTTGTTCTATTCCCAGCGACAGATGCCAGTTCATGCGCTCTTTCTTCCAGTACTTGAACCATTCCATTTCAGTTCCGGGGCGGACGAAAAACTGCATTTCCATTTGCTCGAATTCGCGCATGCGGAAAATAAACTGGCGTGCAACGATCTCATTACGAAAAGCCTTCCCTGTTTGGGCAATACCAAACGGGATTTTCATGCGGGATGTTTTCTGAACGTTGAGATAATTCACAAAAATTCCCTGAGCGGTTTCCGGACGGAGATAAATTTCGGAAGCAGAATCTGAAGTGGAACCCATTTGGGTGGAAAACATCAGGTTAAACTGCCTGACTTCCGTCCAGTTTCTGGAACCCGAAACCGGGTCAACAATTTCCAGATCTTCAATCAGTTGCTTGATACCAGCCATGTCATTCTTATCCATGGCAGGATACAGGCAGTTTTTAATCTCTTCTATTTGCTGTACTTTTTCCTGCACCCTGGGATTGGTTTCCCTGAATTGCTGTTCGTCAAAAGAATCACCAAACCGCTTCTGTGCTTTGGTGATTTCTTTGTCAATCTTTGCTTCCAGTTTTGCGATATGATCTTCCACCAGCACATCGGCGCGGTAACGCTTTTTGGAATCTTTGTTGTCGATCAATGGATCGGCAAATGCATCCACATGTCCAGAAGCTTTCCAAACTGTGGGATGCATAAAAATGGCAGCATCAATACCCACAATGTTTTCATGCAATTGCACCATGGCCGTCCACCAGTAATCCCGAATGTTCTTTTTTAATTCAGAACCATTCGGACCGTAATCGTAAACCGCACTTAATCCGTCATAAATGT
>CAZGZO010000301.1:0-1054 GCA_964529695.1 uncultured Lentimicrobiaceae bacterium | reverse complement strand
TGGATGGGTAAACAAAACCATATTCTTTTGCGTGTGCAATAATCTTTTTGAATAAATCTTCCTGATTTGCCATATCTGTTTTTATTGTAATCTCCTGAAACAAAACCCCTATCGGAGGTTTTCACACCATCCGAATCCGGAATGATTTGACTGGCAAAATTAACAATAAACCTATCTTAACAAGACTCTTCAGGATAAATGTGCAGATTTCTGTTAAAATTAAAATTAGATGTTGTAACATATAATGGAATAACGTATATTTGCATAAACTTTAAATATCAGGACTATGGAAGAACCAAAAATTGCACAAAAGGGACCCTATGCTTTAGATATGGAACCTGGAACTTATTTCTGGTGTGCCTGCGGGAGAAGCACCAATCAGCCATTCTGCAGCGGGGCACATAAAGGAACATCATTTTCACCCATTAAAGTTGAAATAACCGAAGCAAAAAAAGTTTTTTTCTGCGGCTGCAAACACAGTGCCAACAAACCTTTTTGCGACGGGAAACACAGAACATTATAAACCAATTTTCCAAACGGGTCCGTTTTTTAAGTTGTTTGTATCATCAGGGCCGGATAATCTTTGAAAAATGAAAATTGAGGATGAAATCAAAGGAAGATTCCGCAACGATTACCATAAAGGGATGATCAACCTGACCTATACGGCTAATCTGTTAAACCACGAGTTCTTACAGTTTCTGCGTGAGCATGATGTGACCGTTCAGCAGTACAATATCCTTCGCGTTTTGCGTGGTTATCGCCCGAAAGGGCCATTTTCCATCGGATTTCTGAAAGAACGGATGCTTGACAGATATTCTGATGTCAGCAGAATAGTGGATAAATTGTATTTGAGAGGGCTGGTAGCAAGAAAAGAGAATCCTGTAGATCGTCGTCAAAAAGATATTGAAATTACTGACAAGGGCCTTAAACTGCTTTCAAAGATGGATGAAATTGAAATGAAGGTGGATACGCTGCTCAGACTTCTTGATATAAATGAGGTTCAAGAACTTAACAGAATCCTTGATAAAATAAGAGGTTAAGAGGTTATTAAAAT
>CAZGZO010000300.1:0-3338 GCA_964529695.1 uncultured Lentimicrobiaceae bacterium | reverse complement strand
TTGGGCAAGGTTACGGCTTATAGAAATATCTGTTCCGAAAGTTCGAATTTCGTGGGCTATTTTCTTAAAAATCCTGGTGGTAAGGTTGTTATGGATACTGCAAATATTATGTCTGTTTTTACACCCAACGGAGATGGTTTCAATGATAAATGGGTGATCAAATCAGCCAAGATCATCTCGCCTTTCGAAGTCTGGGTCTACAACCGTGCAGGAAGTCTCGTTTATCATTCCGGAAATTATAATAATGATTGGAAAGGTGAATATAACGGCGCTATGTTGCCCAACGATGCTTACTATTATGTGATAAAAGATGAAACGGGAACAGTGTTTACCGGTGTTATTACCATTTTACGCTGATGAGTAAGTGTTTGAAATATATTACTTTATTGGTGCTGTTATTCGGTGGAATGCTGAAGGGGCAGAACTATATTCAGTCCTCGGAGTATATCATCAACCCCTATGCCTTAAATAAGGCAATGGCTGGGTATTTTGGTTATTCGGAATTACACCTTGATTACAGGAAGCAATGGCTTAAAATCTACAACGGACCTGAAACATACAATATCAGTGGTTTTGGTAATATATATAATGGTAAAATGTGGCTAGGGGGAGAAGCCTACCGCGATCAGGCTGGGCCACTGACAAGAATCAAGGCAGACATTTCTTATTCTTATATTTTGAAAATTGGCAGCTATCAGAATCTCTTTTTTGGGATTTGGGGAAGTTATTATCAGAATTCTGTAAATTTCAACAATACGATAGGAATTGATCCAAACGATCCGCTTTTAAACCATTTAGGTTCATTAAACGGAAGTACTTTTAATGTTGGTTTTGGCCTTGATTATAATTCCCGGGATTTCAACTTTGGCTTTGCCATGCCCAATGCTATGGCAAACCAAAGCATCAATTTAACTCCCGACAAGGTTAGCTTTACGATGCAACAAGAATATCTTTTTCATGTTTCCAACTTATTTTGGTTAAGTGATACCTGGCAATTTCAAGCCATGGGAGTATATCAAAAGACAGCAAACGAGCCAGGGAATTTAGATATCTCCGCAACATTTTTCCTGGTGCAACGGTTTTGGGCCGGAGGATTATATCGAAGCGGTGGTGTTGTGTCGGTCAGCACCGGCGGTTATCTTGTGGGAGGAATTTCGGTAAGTTACTCGTATGAGATGGGGTTGAGCGGAATCAATAAATATTCGGGAGCTTCTAATGAAATTTCATTATCGTTCCGTTTTGGAATGAGAGGAACCCAATACTATAAAAACAAAAATGCTTATGAAAATCATCAATACAGGATAAGACACAGAAAATATGATTTGAATGTTCCACAAATAATCGACTAATTAGTTCCGACTTTTATCAATCTCCTGAATCTGAATTGAATTTTTGTTTTTTAATATTTTATTGCTTTTCTTGAACTAGGAATTTCAAAATGTGGAATCCAATAAATTTTAAGACCTTTGCGAAAATTTTAAAATAAACGATAGATGAAAATTATAGGAATTGGAAATGCACTTGTTGATGTGTTGACGCAATTGGAAAGTGATGATCTTTTGTCTGAACTGAATCTTCCAAAAGGAAGCATGCAACTGGTAGATGCGGAGCGTTCCGCACAAATTCAGGAGAAAAGTAAAAACTTGTCCAAACAGATGGCTTCAGGTGGATCGGCTGCCAACACCATTCACGGATTGGCAAAACTGGGTATGGAAACAGCTTTTATTGGCTCCGTTGGAAAAGATGAAACCGGAGTGTTTTTTGAGAAAGATTTAATGAATAGCAATATCAAACCGGTACTTTTTCACACGGATTCTCCATCCGGAATTGCTAACGGAATGATTTCCAAAGATGGTGAACGTACTTTCGGTACCTTTTTAGGAGCTGCGCTGGATTTGTCAGCCGGGCAGTTAAAATCGGAACATTTTAAGGGTTACGATCTATTGCATGTTGAAGGATATCTTGTGCAAAATCATGAGTTGCTGGAAACCATCCTGAAACTTGCCAAACAAAACGGTTTGCAAATCTCATTGGACTTAGCCAGTTATAATGTGGTTGAAGATAATCTCGAATTCTTACGCAATATGGTGGAACGCTATGTTGATATTGTTTTTGCAAACGAAGAAGAAGCCAAGGCCTTTTCCGGAGCGGAACCTGATAAAGCGTTGGAGGATCTTTCCAGGTTGACAAATATTGCTGTGGTGAAAGTAGGTAGCAAAGGCTCGTTTGTGAAACAGAACGATACAATTGTTGTTGTTGAGCCTATTAAAGCTAATCCTATAGATACTACCGGCGCAGGTGACTTGTACGCTTCAGGTTTCCTTTATGGCTGGATGAATAATCTTGGATTTGAAAAGGCTGGTTTTATCGGTTCATTACTGGCTGGTACTGTGATAGAAGTAATGGGTGCGAAGTTCGGCGAAGATAAATGGGAAGAAATTAAGGCAAAGTTTAACTGATGATTTTCAAATCGAAATAAATACAAAAGGCAGGCGATTCCGCCTGCCTTTTGTATATGAAAAAGCTCTTTCCTTCTAATTGATTAATGCTGTACTATAAAAATCTGCGAGAGTTGTTTCGGACCACCGGACAATGTTGCAAAATAAATTCCATTGGGCCAGTCATACGTATTGATATGCAAATTATTGGTATTATTGGTATTCAGATTGCCCTGCCATACTCTCGTCCCGTAACGGTTGTAAATGTTCACCACATAATTGTTACTCGTTGCATCGGTAACCTTCAACGTAACAGAGTTGGATGTTGGATTGGGGTAGGTGGAGATTTTTAGTGGTTCAACAATTGAGAAATAGGTATCACTTGAATCTGCGATAGAAGTATGAATATTGCCAGTAATGAAGACTCTGTAATGAGCTCCTAATGCTTGACTTGAATTTATCGTCCATGTCGTCGTACTTTGAGGAACATTGGTAGCTATCGTTTGGCTATTAGCCAAATCCAATTGATTGTGGATATCATAATGATGTAAATAAACATTGTAATTTTCATTAGGAAGATTTCCTGTCCATGAAATGAGATATGCTTGTCCTCTGTTCCAAGTTTCTCCACCGTTGGGTTGAATTACAGTGATGAAACTTCCTTCAGGAGAAGTAATGACAGAGAAATGTGAATCGCTCAAATCCCGGATTGCATGATTGTCGTGTTTATATACTCCTATTGTAAATTGTCCAGGAATTGTAAGGGATTTTGAAGAGAAAAATGCAGCCGTAATTGCCCAGGAATATGAATTACCAGAAACATTTGATGCGATCTGGTAATTTACTTGTGAACCTGTTGAATAATCATTTAAATAAATATCAACATTTCCGTCAAAATTC
>CAZGZO010000299.1:0-3350 GCA_964529695.1 uncultured Lentimicrobiaceae bacterium | reverse complement strand
TGTCGATGGCTTGTTTTGTTTTTTCTTCATCGTTCCAGTAACCCAGCATGACACTGTAACCACGCGTACAGAGTTCGCCTTTTTCGCCTCTGGGAACCACCAAACCTGTAACCGGATCCACAATTTTCACCTCCTGATGCGGGTGGACTTTTCCAACAGTACTGACGCGTTTATCAAACGGCGTATCCGTATTGGTCTGGGTACTTACCGGGCTGGTTTCAGTCATGCCGTAAGCAATTTGCATATCTTCCATTTCCATGACCTGCTGTACTTTTTTCATCAGATCCACCGGACAAATAGAACCTGCCATAACACCCGCCCTCAGGCTTGTAACATCATATTTATCAATGTCTTTGTGATTTAATTCAGCATGAAACATCGTTGGAACACCGTATAAAACAGTGGCCTTTTCCTGATCGGTGGCACGAATCACCGCTTCCGGATCAAAGGAACGGCTGGCGTAAATTACGGTGGCCCCGTGTGACAGACAACCGAGGTTTCCCATAACCATTCCAAAACAATGATACAAAGGGACAGGGATAATCATTTTATCCTTCGGGGACAAATGAATGGATTCCGTAACAAAAAAACCGTTGTTCAGAATATTATGATGACTCAAAGTAGCTCCTTTCGGGAAGCCTGTGGTACCACTTGTATATTGAATGTTAATAGGTTCGTCAAAACTTAGGTTAACAGCCTGTTTTTCCAGAATGACCGGATCGACAGTTTTACCTTTTGCCATCACATCAATCCAGTTAAACATTCCTTTCCGCTTTTCATTTTCCAGGGTAATAACGGTTGTAAGATTCGGCGCTTTTGTAGAATTCAGCTGACCGGGTTCGCTGTATTCCAAATGAGGCAGCAATTCATAAATCATTCCCGTATAATCTGAGTATTGCGATTTCTCATCAGATACAAGAAATTTTAATCCCGACTGATTCAGCACATATTCCAGTTCATGAACCCGATAGCTTGGGTTGATATTCACCAAAATAGCACCCAGTTTGGCCGTGGCATACTGCAGTACCATCCACTCGGAGCAGTTCAGTGCCCAGATTCCAATACGGTCGCCTTTTTCCAGTCCCATGGCATGAAGCCCCAGGGCACATTGATCTACTTGTTCTTTCAGTTGGGCATAAGTCCAGGTGATATTTTGATGAATCACCTTCAGCGCAACAACTTCTGGGTGACGAGCAGCCGTCTGGTCGAACATTTCACCAATGGTCATTCCCAGCAAAGGAACTTTACTCGTACCACTTACATAACTTAATGGTTCGCTCATGGTTATAAACTTTGATAATAAAACGTTATTTATGACTTGTTTTGAGTGTATTAGCGCTAATAAAACTTATAAAAACAAGAGAAGATGCTCCAACTTTTGTCCTTTATAAAGGGTGAAATTATAAAAAGTTTGGAACTGTTGTAATTTTTTCACAGAAAATTTTAAGTCAGAAGACAGAAGTCAGAAGGCAGAAGAATCTCAAATTTAAAGTATGGAATATTGATTAAGATTTAAGAACATCAGAGGGGCAACGCCCCTAAATTTAATGGCACAGGGTGAACCCCTGTGTTTTTATAATGTTTTTCAAAAGCGCTGAAAGTGCGACACCTAATTAGAAAAGGTGTCGGGCCTACAGCAATTATCGGTTTCTTTTCATGATCACAGGCCTTCGTAAACTTCGGCCTGTGTTAAAAGGTTTCGTCCTTTCAGGAATCATTTTTTCGTGCTCATTCTCTGAGCTCATTCGGATTTGCAAATTCTTTCTCCCACAACTTCCTAATTACAAATCAGGAAGAGCCCAGTGATTTTTGAAGACTGAAACCCGGAACCGAAGCCCGGCAGGGATGGGAATGGCAGCCCGGAGGCGCAAAGGATTGTGAAGCTGCTGAGGGCAGGGCGACAAGGGAGCCCCTGACAGCAGCTTAGCTGAACTGCCTTTGCGGCGAGGACTATAGTGGACAGCCCGTTAAGCCGGCCTGAAAAAGTGACGAGGTGACGACGTGACTTGGTGACACTGGGAAAAAGAGAATAAAAATGAGGATTGATATTGAGCTGCTAACTCAACGAACGGCTTTTTCTTCGCTTTACAAAAAGCATATGAAGAATGACGATGGCGGCGGTGGTGACAATGGCATTGAGTCCTGCCTGATATAAATAGGTAAACAAGTGACGGAAACTGAAAAGTTCCAAGAAGGTTAAAACAATTTGCTCCAGAAGTACAAGCGTGAATGCATACCGCAAAAATCCCCAGAATCCCAGCTTTAGGATGCCCGGTTCGTCGTTAGGATCGGCTTCCAGACGCGGGAAATAGAAACGCAGCACACCAGGTCTTGCAAAAGCCATAAAGACCAGTGCAGCAGCATGCAATCCCAGGGTATTTCCAAAGAAATCGATGGTAATTCCCATAACGAATGCCAAAATCAACAACCAGCTTTTGCTGATTTGAAAAGGCAGCAACAAGATAAACATCACATAAACATAAGGGAGGATAAAGCCATAAAACTGAACATTGTCCAGTACCAACACCTGCAAAAGGACAAGCAGAATAAATCGGATGGTATGTTTTACAACAGGCTGATTCACTGGGCATCCTCCTTAATTAGTTGAAGTTGCTCTTTTTTCATCTTATTTTTAATCAGATAGACATAATGCAGCTGTCCAAATGAAGTGCTGTATTTTAAAGTAGCCGTGCTCAACTCTTCATGTTTGCTTCTTTGATAAGAGATTACAGTCCCTACAACCAGCCCGGCCGGAAAAATAAATGAGTTACCGCTGGTTATGATGGTATCGCCAGGATTTAAGTTGAAATGTGGCGGGATGTCCATCACTTTACCAACATTTGGAGTAACCGGATCCCAAATCACATTTACAAGCTGGTTGTTCTTTTTAATCCGGGCGCTGATTTTTGCATTTTCATTCATCAACGAAAGGGCGATGCAGTAATGTTGGGAAACGCCAATGACAATTCCTGCCACACCTTTATTAGAAATTACGCCCATTTCTTTTTGGACACCTTGTTTCTTACCGACATTTAAAACCATGTAATTATCATAGCGGTTGACGGTATTTCTCACCACCGTTGCCGGGATATAAACATACATGGAATCCTGTTTTACTCTCGCGGTATCAGAAAGGTTATTAAATGATTGCAAACTATCTCGCAACAAAGCATTTTCAGTAAGCAGCTGTTGATTTTCTTCCTTTAGAGAAAAATAATTTGAAATGTTGCTACTGGTTTTTAAAACTCCGCCTGTAACATCATTGGCTGCATTAAAACTGAGTGTGCCTTGATAGGAATAGGAATTGACCAACATGCTGAAAGCAATTATTTCCAGGATTAAAAACAGGA
>CAZGZO010000298.1:0-3373 GCA_964529695.1 uncultured Lentimicrobiaceae bacterium | reverse complement strand
TGAATTTTTTGAAGAAAATAAAAAACGTCTATTCCCTTTGCTGCCAAAACGTATTGCTGTGATTTCGGTGCAGACGAGCAAAGGGTTCAGCGATTTTGTAAATGTGATAGATAATAACAGCTGGAATTATCAGTTTTCTATCCATCTGTTTCCGGCGCTGCTCCAGGGCGAAGGCGCGGTGCGTTCCATCGGGCAGCAATTGCTCGAAATTGAAGAAAGGCAGGATGATTTTGATGTGGTAGCCATTATCCGGGGCGGCGGTGGTGATGTGGGCTTGAATGCCTATGACAGTTAGTCCCTTGCATAAGCGGTGGCGGTTTTCCCGTTGCCGGTAATAGCCGGTATTGGGCATTCCACCAATGAAACTGTGGTGCAAATGGTAGCGTTTGCCAATAAGATCACACCTACTGAAGCAGCCCATTTCCTGATTCAGCAGTTTCATAATTTTTCAGTCAGGCTGGAAACGTCTGTTGGTAAATTGAATCGTATTTCCGAAAGGATTTTTGGGGATGAGAAACAAAAATTCATACAAAAAACTTGTTGAGCCGGGAAGATGTTTCTCTGAACCGTATTGGAAAAAATCTGGAAAGGAGTGTGACCATTTCAATTCAGACAGCCGGAAAACAGTTGAAAACGCTGGGTTCTGGCTTGCTATTCAAGCCAGTACAGACCATACAAAATCAGCAAATACAGTTAACAGGGATCAACCGCTTGGTTGGTATACACGCCCGGCAAAAAATGATGTCTTCTTCTAACAGATTAGAAACCTTGCAAGGGAAGCTTGAGTTGCTGAAACCTGAGAATGTATTGAAACGTGGTTACAGCATTACCTATTATAATGACAAAGCGGTTACAGATGCATCGACGCTCAGGAACGGTGAAACCTTGCATACAAAATTATTCCGCGGAAGCGTAGAAGTTACCATTGAAAAAGTAAATAAACCATCTAACAATGAATAAGATAAGTTATAAAGAAGCCATGGAAAAACTGGAAGGGATTGTTTCCGGGCTGGAAAGTGATGAAATTCCCGTGGATGAATTGGCCGAAAAAGTAAAAGAAGCATCCAAATTGATTCGGATCTGCAAATCTGTTTTGTACGAAACGGAAGCAGAAGTAAACAAAGTGCTGAAAGAGATGCAGCAGGACAAACCCTCTGAAAAGTAAAAAACCTTTTTTGATAATTCTCCTGATTTCAATATTGTATTTTCAGTAATCTATTGATTGCCTGACGGGTTTTCGTTGAAATGATTACCCGTTAAATTTAATTTTTCGCTATTTACCGACTAGGAGCACCCATTCACCGATATTTTATTTTCTGCTATAGTAACAAGATTCTATATTAGCATCCTAAAAATTGAAAGCAGACTTAATTATCATAGGGCATCATATGACAAGCTTGTATTCAGAGAATTGCTGATTTTAATTTGCGCACTTATCATGTTCGAAAATCTTATCTATACCAACATCAATTTAGCTTTTTATCATTTTCACCCTAGAAAGAATTATCATTTGCTATGGCCTGTATTTCCATGCTATCGTACCAACAAAAACATTTCTTATGTGTTGCCTGGGCGAGTGTCCCTGCTTCGGTTTCTGTCTATTTTGAGTCAAAATGGTCAGTTAGTGAAATATTCTGACAATCTATATTTGAATATAACCCAAGAGATTTATTAAAAATTAATTCTATGAAACAAAATGCCATTAATTTTAAGCAAGAGCGAGATTTCAGCGAATTGTTCAACGCTACTTTTGGTTTTATTGGCCAGGAGTTCAGGCAATTGGGAACAGCTATTCTCTATTTTGTTGTTCCGTTTATGATTCTGACGGCTATTGCGGGAACATTTTTTTCCATCAGGATACAGGAAATAACACACTACATGGATATCAATAGCACGAACCCGTTTGCCATTTTTTCGGATTTGGGATCGGTATTCGGGTATATCGGAATCGTTGCTTTACTTTCTCTGATATCGACCACCATGATGTTTGGAACAGTGTACGGATATATTAAGTTATATGTGGAAAATGATTCCCACGATTTTTCACTGAATGATGTCTGGATGCAGGTAACGAGAAATTTTCTCAAAATGTTTTTTGGAGTCCTTATTACCGGGTTGGTTCTTTTTGTGGGATTTGCTTTTCTACTCATTCCCGGAATTTATTTATGGGTCGCCTTAAGCATTGTGTTTTGTGTCATGATATTTGAAGGACTGGATTACGGAAATTCGTTTGGCCGAAGCATAAAATTAATTAACAAAAAATGGTGGTTTGCTTTTGCTTTGCTGCTTGTCATGGGTATTATCCTTTTTGTTATGCGGCTTTTTATGACATTGCCGGCAGCAATAGCAGGCCTGAAATCGGTTTTTGCTAATATTGGTTACATTAGGGCTGGAGAAAATATTTTGCCCCATTTGCCGTTGAGTTTTTTTATTGTAAACTCCCTGACCAAGCTGGCAGTTCACCTTTTAAGCGTTATTCCGATTGTCCTGACGGCATTTTTGTATTTCAGCAGGGTAGAAGAAGTTGAAAAACCAGTGCTGACAAAAAAGACTGAGCAAATAGGTGAGGACTAATAACTTGGTTAATAGCTCAAATACAACAAACAACCGGTAAAAGTGGCAGAATAATCCCGACTTCTTTATTGTAGTGGATAAAGAGGAGATTAACGCTCCGAAATTAGGTATGTGTCCGTTTTTCCCCGCTTTCTTTTCCTATTTTTGCATTATGAAACTGGTAGATACCCATACCCATTTATATTCTGAGGAATTTGATGCCGACCGTGGAGCGGTGATTCATAATGCGCTTGCAAATCAGGTGGAGCATATGTTGCTTCCAAACATTGACAGTAGTTCAATGGAAGCCATGCTTTCACTAGCCGAGACTTTCCCGGGTCATTGTTTTCCTATGATGGGTCTTCATCCTACTTCCGTAACCGATCAATATGAAACAGAACTGGAGCTGGTGGGGAAGGAACTTGCCCAAAATCATTATGTAGGAGTGGGAGAGATTGGTATTGATCTATATTGGGATCAAAGTTTCAGAAGCCAGCAGGAGGATGCTTTCCGGAAGCAGCTGAAACTTGCAAAAAAATACCGGCTTCCCGTTTCCATCCACACGCGGGATGCTTTTGAGATTACATTACAAATAGTAAATGAAGAACTTTCTGATGATTTGAAAGGGGTTTTTCATTGCTTTACCGGAACGTCTGACGATGCAAAAAAGATCATGGACACCGGTTTTAAGATGGGAATAGGTGGCGTGGTCACCTTTAAAAATTCAGGATTAGCGGAAGTAGTGAAGGATATTCCCCTTGATGAACTTGTCCTTGAAACTGATGCCCCTTATCTTACGCCCGTCCCCTTTCGGGGAAAG
>CAZGZO010000297.1:2476-3416 GCA_964529695.1 uncultured Lentimicrobiaceae bacterium | reverse complement strand
CGGTTTGAAATAAATTCTCCTGTTTTAATCGCAAAGGATTTCCGGCAGCAACGAGAATTTGTTCCTCAACCAGGTCAACACCGGTAACCATTTCGGTAACCGGATGCTCCACCTGGATACGCGTATTCATCTCCAGAAAATAATAATTCAACTCTTTATCCACCAGAAATTCTATAGTTCCAGCACTGTTGTATTCTGCCTCTTTGGCAATGGAAACCGCTGCCTGTCCCATACTTTCCCTGATTTCCGGGGTTAGCGTTGGCGATGGTGATTCTTCAATAATTTTCTGATAACGCCGCTGAATGGAGCACTCTCTTTCAAAAAGGTGAACCACATTTCCGAAATTATCGCCCAAAACCTGAATTTCAATGTGGCGGGGTTCTTCAATATATTTTTCGATGTATATGGTACCATCACCGAAATAATTCTTGGCTTCACGCGAAGTGGCTTCCAATATGTCCTTCAAATTATCACCTTCATTAACAATGCGCATTCCTTTCCCGCCACCTCCGGCCGCAGCTTTAACAAGAATTGGAAAAGGAATTGTTCCGGCTTTTTTCAGCAAAACCGACGGGCTTCCCGTCACGCCTTCTGTCATGGGAACTCCCAGCTTCTTAACAAATGCCCGGGCTTCGATTTTATTGCCCATCAACCGGATCGCCTTTTCGTGGGGCCCAACAAAAGTGATTCTGTCTTTATCGCAAGCTTCAACCAAAAGCGGACTTTCCGATAAAAATCCGTATCCCGGATGCAGTGCATCGCAGGAAGCCAAACGCGCCACTTCCATAATCTTATCTACATTCAAATAAGTATCCTGCAGTTCTTCATCCCCGATACAGTAAGCTTCGTCGGCCATGGAAATGTGCAAAGCATCTTTGTCGGCCATAGAATATACCGCCACAGTTTGAAGGCCCAGTTATATTGCCGACCTGATAAGTCT
>CAZGZO010000297.1:0-2466 GCA_964529695.1 uncultured Lentimicrobiaceae bacterium | reverse complement strand
CCCCCGGTTGGCGACCAATATTTTTTTGAACAATTTCATATTCGGTTAGTTTTTTCCACTTTGATTCCAGGCAGCTTTTCGCTTTTCCAAAAATGCAGCCATGCCTTCCTGTCCCTCTTCAGAAGCTCGCAGTTGAGCAATCAATTTAGAAGTATGATCAAGATTTTTATCAAGATCACTTTCCTGTATAATTTTTGTAATCAGTTTCTTAGTTTCACGAACAGCGTGCGGAGCAGCAGTTCTTAATTCATTCAGAATCTGCTGAAGTTTTTCTTCAATACCTGTTTCAGGAACCACAGAATTTACAAGATGCCAATGTTTTGCTTCTTCCGCACTGAATCTTTTTCCCGTCAGCATCAACTCTTTTGCACCAAACTCTCCAATTCGTTTAATAACAAAAGGCGCAATGGTCGCTGGGGCAATTCCCAGTTTCACTTCGCTGAAAGCAAACTTTGTATTCTCTTCTGCAACGACCATGTCGCAGGCAGCGAGCAAACCGTTGGCACCGCCAAAAGCACTGCCGTGAACGACGGCGACAACCGGCACCGGACATTGATAGATTGAAAGGAACAGCTTCGCGAGATTTTGACCGTCTTTCACATTTTCTTCAAAACCAAATCCGGCAATGCCTTTCATATAATTCAGGTCGGCACCCGAACAAAATGATTTTCCATTTCCCCTTAAAACTACGGCACGTGGAAAATTTTCTAAAGGCGCAATATTCTGAAAAGCCTGGGTAAGCTCTGATATCATTTCTTCATTCATGGCATTATGAACTTCAGGACGGTTCAGGCAAATGGTTGTAACCTGATCTGAAGGTTCAATAAGAATGGTATGATGTTGCTGCATTTTGTCCATTATGCATTCGTTTCTAAAAAGATCACATTCTGAATATCCCGTATTTCTGTTCAGGATATTTTTTATTCAACGACATGGCAAGACCCATGGCCAGAATTTTTCTTGTATCAACCGGATCAATGATTCCGTCATCCCAAATGCGGGAAGTACTGTATAATGCGGCTCCTTCCCTTTCGTATTTCTCCAAAATAGGCCGTCGTAATTTTTCAATTTCTTCCTGTGGCATTTCCTTTCCCTTGGCACGATACTGATCCTGTTTTACCGTAACCAAAACCGTTGCTGCCTGTTCTCCGCCCATGACGGAAATCTTGGCGTTAGGCCACATGAACAACAACCGCGGATCGTAGGCACGCCCTGCCATTCCATAGTTTCCGGCACCAAACGAACCGCCGAAGATCACGGTGAATTTTGGAACATTGGTATTGGAAACAGCATGTACCATTTTGGCGCCGTCCTTGGCAATACCTTTCCGTTCAAACTCTTTCCCAACAATAAAGCCGGTTATATTTTGAAGAAAAACCAACGGAATTTTCCGGGAAGTACACAGCTCAATAAAATGGGTCACTTTCAGTGCCGATTCAGAAAAAAGGACACCGTAATTGGCGATAATTCCAACCGGAAATCCCATGATATGGGCAAAACCAGTAACAACAGTAGTAGCAAATTTCGCTTTAAACTCATGAAAACGGCTTCCGTCCACCATGCGCATGATGATTTCTCTGGGATCAACAAGTTTTCTCAAGTCCACCGGAGCAATGCCGTATAATTCTTGTGGGTCATACACAGGATCTTCAGGCGTGATAATATCCAAAGATTGCTTTTCACGAAATTCAAAATTCTCAAAAATATTCCGGCAAATCTTGATGGCGTGTGTATCATTCAGGGCAAAATGGTCGGCCACCCCCGAAAGTGCCGTATGCACTTCTGCTCCACCAAGTTCTTCAGCAGTAACTTCTTCTCCTGTAGCAGCTTTCACCAGCGGTGGGCCGCCAAGAAAGATTGTTCCCTGTTCTTTCACAATGATGGTTTCATCGCTCATAGCCGGCACATAAGCACCGCCGGCAGTGCAGGAACCCATCACAATAGAAATCTGGGGAATGCCCATCGCAGACATCCGTGCCTGATTGTAAAAGAATCTTCCAAAATGATTGGAATCAGGAAAAACAGTGTCCTGTTCCGGCAAAAATGCGCCCCCCGAATCCACCATGTAGACACAAGGAAGATGGTTTTCCATGGCAACTTGCTGTGCCCTAAGGTGTTTTTTAATGGTAAAACGCATATAGGTTCCGCCTTTTACCGTGGCATCATTGGCAATAATCACTGTTTCTCGGCCGTGAATTACACCAATTCCAGTAACAATTCCAGCTGATGGAAACTCGTCGTGATACTGCCCGTAGGCAGCCATTGGTGACAATTCCATAAAAGGAGTGTTGGAATCGATCAGTAAATTAATTCTTTCCCTTACCAACAACTTTCCCCGTTCTTTATGCCTTTTGATGGAAGTTTCGGAGCCACCCCGAGTGGTGCGATCCAGGATTTCCTTATACTCATTCAGCAATTTTAAAAACTCTTTACGATTGTTCTTAAATTCATCCGAATGAACATCAA
>CAZGZO010000296.1:0-3428 GCA_964529695.1 uncultured Lentimicrobiaceae bacterium | reverse complement strand
TAAATCATTGATTCATAGCCATCACTCCATGGGGCGTGTCCTGAAATGTACCAGCGCAATCCCAGGCCAAAAGTCTGGACAATAAACGCCAGAATGATGATCCAAAGGAATACTTTCAGGACCATCTTGATGGCTTTCGAGCTTCTCAGCAAATCGATAAACAGCAGAACAATCATGATAAACCCAACCATGCCGTAAAGCGCGCTGAGACGGTCAAAGATCATCCATCTGTTGTATAGGATTTCAGCATTTATTTTCTTCTGCGACGGAATAACTGATGCTCCGTATTTCTTTTGGAAATTGCTTATTTGTTTGGCCAATCCACTGGAAAGTTTAACGTTTCCTCTACTTACAGCACGCAGATAATTTGGTAATACTTTCGCCAGCATCATGGAATCTGCGGAAGAAATGTAACCGTGTTTTGAACTCGGGCCGTACCAACTGTGGTCTGGTTTCTGGGTATCAGGAATGAGCTTCAGGAAATCTCCCTGGAAAATCATATAGCAGATGTTCACCCGTTCATCAACTTTCAGAATGTTTTTATCCGTCTGGTTCCTCCTGGAAGGCGATTCTGCATCTATTTTTTGCACATCCTTCTGGAGTTTATAATTTCCTGTCTTTACATCTATGAAATCCAGGAAAGAAGCATAATTTCCTGTGATACCAAGCCTTTTCTTCAGGACTTTATCACTTACTTTAATGACGGGAACCAATTTCCAGTAAAGCTGGTTGCTGATCATGCCCAGAAATACCTGGTCGGGATTTAGTCCATGAAAACTGCTCTTGTAGGCAATTTTTCTTAATAGCTGACTGGATAGAGAATTGACAGGTTCAAAACGGCCCTGGGGAGACTGAGTAACAAGCCTCCCGAACTGGGCAGCTTCTTTTTTGCTAATTGTAGGAATCTCTTTAATAGACAGATGTTTGTGTTGTGCAAACAAAGATGGAGAACCTACTAAAAGGAAAATCATGATAAGAAGTGCTGTATTTCTTGCTTTGGAAGCTTTTTTTAGAAATCTTCCCAATTTAGCAAAACGGCTGTTACGGTTCATCAACGCGAGGACCATTCCAAGGGCCATCAGGAAATATCCAAGATAGGTAAAACGGGTGCCCCAGTAATCGTGGTTCACAGAAAGAATACTTCCCTTTTCATCCATGTCGTAGGAGGACTGGAAGAAGCGATATCCGTCATAATTTAAAACATGATTCATATAAATATGGAAAGGCATTTCTTTATGATTTTTGGGGTCGATGACTGTTACCCGGCTTGCATAACTGGAAGGACTCATGGAACCAGGATATCTTTTTAATTCAAACTTGTTTAATTTCAACGAGAAAGGAAGCGTAATAACCCGGGCGCCATAACTCATTGTCAGGTGAATACCGTTGATTTCAAACATGTTATTCTCACCAATGAAACCATCACCACCTTGTAAACCAACTTCTTTAGTCTCATTTCCTGATTTAACGCGGACCATCAAGACGTCCATCTGGTTACTGTTTTTCCTGCCTGAAGCAACATAGGTTATCTTGGCATGAGGTATGAGTTTTGAAGGTACTACATGCATGTTGCCAATGGAATAGAGATTTCCCTGTGAAAATGAAGCTGTATCATTTGGCAAAATGATATGATTTTCACCGGTGCTCATGGTAACATAACTGATTGTGTCCGGAGTCACAATTTTTAATTGGCCGTCTTTTAAAAAGAGGTTGATCATGTTGTGATCAATCGCTCCGCCAAATTTTACTGAATAAGCACCCAACGTACCTATCTGACCATCGCTAAGCTGAAGAGTCTTTTGGGTCCCGTTACCCATAGCGGTTAGCATAATTGCGGGCGCACCGGTATTTGACGGAACAATTCTTTTTATTGCTGCCTGAATGAATTTCATGGCTTTAAATGTAACTTTCTTGTCCCCAATATGTATGCTGGAACTATAATCGGTTGGCGTCAGTTCGGAAAGCAAAACCGGTTTTTCTGAGGTAACGGTTTTGGAGCCTTCCTTTGCTGTTATGCCAACATAAGTCTGGTCAGATACCATTGTGTTTGAAGTCTGACCATTACGCAGGTGCATTGTCCCATCAAAGCTCACAAACCGGGTAATAGCAGAGCCTAATAAAATTACCAGGAAAGCAATGTGGAAAAGCAACATGCCAAACCGGCCTTTTCGGAACATTTTTTCTCGAAAAATATTTGCAATAAGGTTAACGGCCAACAGTAAAAGAAGCAGATTAAACCAGGTGGCATTGTAAACCAACGCATGCGCTGCCGGTGTTCCAAAGTCATTTTCGATAAATGTAGCAAGAGCAATGGCACCAGCAAAAATTAATAGCAAAACTCCCATGCTGGTCATGGAGAGAAAGAAGTTGGATATCTTTTTCATTGGAAAAATATTTTCATGTTATACAAGGCTGCAAAATTAGGAATACTATCTGTTTGATATTTCACAGAGTTATGATTGACGTCAAAAATTAGGCGTAATATCCCGAATAAATTTGTATATTGAAACCAATTTTGATTGATAAATATCAATTTGATGTTTACTTTCGTTATTTATTAACCGTATTTTTGCAAAAAAATTGCAGTGAGATTTGATAAAACACTAGACTGTAGTACTTGTTCCATGGCGTCTCCGGTATTCTGTTTTTTGAACCATCAGGAAGTAGGTCAGATTGACAAAAACCGTATCGAAGTCTCTTTCAATCCTGGTGATACAATTATGAAAAGTGGAACGCCCAAGACACACGTTATGTCTTTTTATCATGGATTGGCCAAGGTGGCACTGGAAGGAAAGGATGGAAAAAATTTTATCCTGGATTTCATCCGACCACAAACTTTTTTTTCTGGTCCAGGTCTATTCTTTGATAATAAGCACCACCTCACTATTACAGCAGTAGAGCCTTGTAAAGTTTGTTTAATCGATATTGATGTCTTCTTTCAACTCATGAAGGATAATTTTGAGATGGCTTTTGCCTTTATGGAAAATTCCAATAAGTTTATTTTGAATCTCATCCATAAAATGGAAAGCCTCTTGATCAAACATCATCATGGACGTGTGGCTGAAGCTTTGCTTTACCTTAGTGGTGATATTTACCAAAGTAACCCATTTAATATGAGCCTTTCCAGACAAGACTTGTCGGATTTAACAGCATTGCCTAAGGAAAGCGTTTCCCGGATTTTACAGGAGTTTAAAAATGACGGTATTATCAGCGTCAAGAGCAATAATTTTCACATCCTAAAGGAGGAATCACTCTTGCAGATTAGCCATAATGGGTGATCGAGATGTGCAGTTTATGATGTTGGGCTGCATCACATCAGTCGGACTTCATGCATAATATATCAAAAGGGCTGTCCGGAATTTTCCGGACAGCCCTTTTGGTTGAGTATATTTTAAATCTCTTTATTAGTAAAGATCTTTATGGCAATC
>CAZGZO010000295.1:0-3458 GCA_964529695.1 uncultured Lentimicrobiaceae bacterium | reverse complement strand
GACACAAGATCATGATCCAGATCCAGAGCAGCTGTTTCCCGTTCTTCGATATCAACCCGCAGACGTTTACCGATATTTATACGGCCACCAAAAAGGATTTTATCACCGCGACACAGAAGGTTTATTTCTCGAAGGAGCACCCTTCGCACATCGAGATGGATGTGCTGAAATAGCGAAGGGTACACTGATTTTTTAAGAGTGTTATGATTAGAAAGATATGAGGTTGATCCTGTTTTTCAATTAGATTAGTGTGATATCTATCTTTGATTTTCCAGCATAACCCCCTGGCCCCCTAAAGGGGGAATCCCACCCGCAGGTCTTTGGAATTGAAGAATGTGTGCGGTAGCTCGCCCCTTTAGGGGTTGGGGGTGGAAAGGTTATTTTAACGAATTTATTAAGATTGATAAGATCAGTGTACTATTCCGGTTTCTGTTCCCGGATGATCTTGCCGCTTTCGGTGCGGTTAAATTTTTTGATAAAATGAATTTCTTTGGGAATTTCAAATCCGGTAAGTTTTTCTTTTATTAAAGTGCGAAGTTTTTCAATCGCACTTTTTTTGGATGTCTCCGATTCCACAAATAAAACAAGTCTTTCTCCCAGATTTTCGTCGGGCAGGGAGCTCACATAAAATGGTTGTGAAATAATTTTGCTGAGCTTGTGTTCAATTTGTTCCGGGAAAAGTTTCACACCACCGCTGTTGATCACATGATCTTTTCTGCCCAATACCTGGAATCCGCCATCACTTTGAATTTTAACAATATCATTGGTCTCCAGTTTTAAAATGCCAAGATGCGGTGCTTTGATGGAAAGGCAGTCTTCTGAATTTTTTTCCAGATGAACGCCAGGCATGGGATAAAAAAAGTCGCTTCTGTCCGAACCGTTCACTTTTCGCAATGCGATGTGGCTCATGGTTTCGGTCATGCCGTATGTATGCCAGACGGGTGCTTCCAGCTTCTGGGTTTTCTCTTCCGTTGCAGAAGGAACAGGGCCTCCGCCAAGAATTATTTTGTTAATGCTTTTCAAAAAATCCATCCCGTTTCGGGATTCCATCATTTTGCCCAACTGAGCCGGCGTAAAAGCAGCAAAATCCAGATAGGGAGTCCACGGACTCACGGGATTCAAAGAAGGTGGAATGCAATACAAGTCCAGCTTTCCGATAAACGCCCGTACGACCATCATTTTGGCAGCAATGTAATTGATGGGAAGACATAACAAAGCGGTGGTTCCCGGTTCTATATCAAGGAAATCCAATGTGGCTTTGGCACTTACCTTCATGAATTTTTTCTGAAGCTGTATTTTCTTGGGTTCTCCCGTAGAGCCTGAAGTCAAGGCATCCATTTTATCAGAATCCGAAAGCCAATCGATGATAAAATACATCAATTCATTTTTCCAGGGAGCCGGTGACGCATTTTCGTTTAAATGCATGTAGGCATAATTCAGAAGCCATTCTTCATCGAAGGCATTCATATTCAGGCGGAGGATCTCTTTTTCTTTAGCCATATATTTCACTTAAGTCCCACGCTCCGGCAGGATCAAAATTTAACTTTGCATCTCCGATATACAGTGGAGAAGGGATGTTATTTGTAAAAAGCTGCCCCGTGCCCAGGCCTTGTGGCATGGGATTTTTCAGCGTGGCGGTCCATTGTGCTATGGCATTAAGTCCGATGTTCCCTTCAAGGGCAGAAGTGACCCACCAGCCGGTGTTGGCAAGTTCAGCTTCTTCAATAAAAAGATTGGAAAGGTTGAAGCCTCCCAGCAGACTGGGTTTTAAAACCACGTGCTGTGGGCGTATATGATGTAGCATCGCTCTGATCTCTTCTCTTGTTTTTAGTCCGATGCAATCTTCGTCCAATGCGATGGGAACCGGGGTTAACTCGCAAAGCCTGGCCATTTCATCCCACTGTTGCTGCCGGATGGGCTGTTCAATAGAATGAATTCCCAATTCGCCAAGCCGTTTTAGTTTTTCCAATGCTTCGCCGGGCGCAAAAGCGCCGTTGGCATCCACACGCAATTCCAATTCTTTTTCAGTGAATTGTTTGCGAATAAAGCGTAATAATTCAAGCTCCTTTTCAAAATCTATGGCGCCAATCTTCAATTTAATACAGTGGAATCCGGCATCAATTTTTTCCCTGATCTGTTGTTGCATAAATTCCTCCGTCCCCATCCAGATCAATCCGTTGATGGGAATTCCGGTTTGCCCTTTTGTAAAATCCGACGGAAACAAAATACGTTGTCCGCCCGTTTGCAAATCCAGCAGTGCTGTTTCAAGACCAAATCGGATCGATGGAAAATTCTTCAATCCTTCTTTAAGCCAGGTTTGAGATGGCTCCGGATGTTCCTGTATTTCGTTCAGAATCTTTTCATAACTGTCCCAAGGGTCAGGACTCAGCCCTTTGATGGTGCTGCATTCTCCAATTCCTTTTATTTCCGGTTCCTGATCATTCCAAACCACGAGATGATAAGATGTGCGGTGATTTAAAACGCCACGCGAAGTTCCTGCCGCCTGTTTGAAGTTGAAAACGTGTTTCTTATAGGAAATTTGGAGCATGGTTTTGTTTTTGTAAAAATAAGAAATTATACCGTTTTAAGACGCTGTTCAACCAGCGATTTGGGCGTTCCCATTCCCAATTTCTATTATAACGATAGGTTTTCTCCAAGAGGAATAATAGCGAGTTAATAAATTATTGACTGTGAAAAAAGCGCTATATTTGATAATCAAAAATTATAGTGGTGATAAATGAATTTAATACTCCGGTACTTGCAGCAATTAAGAGTTTGTTCCTATTGATACCCCTGTCGCATTGGCGTAGCTCATTTGATGATGTTCCTGGAGTCTTGTTTTGAAATGGTTACGTCTTTATTATTAGATTTCAGGGGAAAAATATTCCCAACTTTCAAATTTTTCGGGTTTAAAGCCTTGCCACAACAATATAAAAATTAACTTTGCACTCAAATTTTAAAAGAAGTCTACATCATATGGACGAGGGACCTGATTTATATCGAATAAGTACCGATTTCGGGAGCTAGAACCTGCCTTCTATTGGCACCTCCTGAGATCAAAATATGGAGGAGTCAACCATGACAACCTTAATTACATTTTATTTAAGCCAAATCCTGGGTCATAAAATTATTGACCGTAACGGAGATGAGATGGGTAAAATCTTGGATTTACTTGTCTCGGTGAACCCTGTGACCGGCGATGAATCCAATCGTCCTAATGTGGTAGCCATTAAAACAGGAAGCAGAGCGCATCCGGTTTATTATCATTTTGAACATTTTGAGATTGGGCGCTCAAAAAGCAAAGTAGAGATACACTGTTCTAAAAAACAATTTGTCGACGAAGATATCGTTGACGGATTGCTTCCTTTGAAAGGACATATCCTAGACAAACAAATCGTGGATTTGAATGGCCGTAAGCTGGAGCGTGTTAACGATGTGAGGCTGGTGTCGGTCCCCGG
>CAZGZO010000294.1:0-3474 GCA_964529695.1 uncultured Lentimicrobiaceae bacterium | reverse complement strand
TTATAATCCTTAATCTGGTTGTTGACAATTTTGCTTTGGGTAAAAGCTTTGTTTTGTGTCAGACGTTTCATTCCTTTCAATACCCAGTTCAGGACTCCGGGAAGCTCTTTGGCAATGATTTTATTTGCCAGGTTTTTATCCTGCAGTGGTTCCGGGATAACAACTTCAAATGGAATTATCAGAAACCGCCGGAAGTAGGCATTGGTGTGCTCCACGTCTTTTGGCAGTTCATTGGTGTTGAAAATCAGCTTTGCGTAATTCTCCATGATGAAGGGCTGACCGTAAGGGAGCCTGGCTTCTACCGGCTCTCCGGAAACGAGTTGTTTGAACAAGGTCGGGTCCAGTTTTCGATTGATTTCGGAGGCATAATTTACCAACTTCGTGCCAATCATGGCACGGTAATAGCCAGGCTTGTCTGTGAGGTTCTGCAGGGAATAAGTGGAAACGTTCTGCCTTCCCAGCAGGGCATTGATGACATCGAAGAAAACGCTTTTACCGTTGGCACCTGTGCCGTATAATAAGATGGTTTTCTCAAGCTTTAGTTTGTTGTTGGGGATGAAAATGTATCCAATGTACTCTGCAAGGATGTCCTGTAGCTCCTGGTGGGGCAAAACAGTTTCCAGGTAGTTTTGGAAAACCGGGGCCTTTGCTTCTGGGTCAAAAGAAAACGGGAGCTGGTAAGTGAGAAAATCGTTTTTGTCGAATTCCCTCAATTTTGTTCTATCGGAACCGATTTCCAAGGTGCCATTTTTCAAATTGATTAAAGAGTTTTCCGAATCTTTTTGCGGTGGCGGCATGTTGGCCACGGCATGGAACTGGGCCAGGAGTTTCTTCCTGAACTCATAATGCCGGGACCTCAGCTTGGGGATGCCCAACTTATGAGAAACTTCTCCCAGGAAGGTCATGAAGATATCGCTGTCGAGGTTGAACCAGTAAGCGCCATTGTATAGGTAAATGAAATCCTTGTTTTTGCAGATACCCCAATGGTAGTATTGTGCAAGTCGTAGGATTTCATCTACGGCAATAACATTGAGTTTCCAGATGGGGACTTCTTCATTGGCTGCTGCCCCGGCCAGTTTGTGGAAATCAATTTCCTCCACCTTTTCGGCCAGCAGGTTCAGGATTTTATCATGGGGTGCATAGGCATCCTTAATCAGCTCCAGAGCATGGTCGATGATTCCCTGAGCGTTTATTTTCCGGGTTTTGCATTCCGGGTTGTCCATGATTTTACCTGGTAAATTTTCTGTAATTCTTTTCCAGATGACTTTCGATGTCTTTGGCTTTGAAATAGATTTTGCCGTTTATCTGACTGAATGGTAAAATGCCATTGTCACGGTATGACTGCAGAGTTCGTTTGGAGACCCTGAGCAAAAAACAGGCTTCCTGGATATCAAGCCACCGGTCATTAAGCATGGGTGCAGGTTTCTGAAGGTCGAGCCGGTCATTAATCTTATCAATCTTGTCGATAATGGCCTGAAAGGCTTCTGTGCTGATTGTGATTACTTCCATTTTGCGTTAATTTTTTTGGTTTGAAATGATTTTAACGCTGCAACAATAGGGAGTAAAAAAGGGTATAAAAGGTATAAAAAGGTATTTTATACCATTTTATACTTTTTGTTCAGGGTGCCGGGATTGTGATGCGTTTGTTGACAGACGGCCTTTTTAAGACATTGGACGGGACAAAAATGGCATTAATGGTTCTCGGGTTAATAGGGTCACCGTCTTTTTGAATGAAATTTTCAGTAAGCAGGTGCTCTATCTGTTTTTTTGTTGCTTTCAGGATAGGCTCACCATTCGCCTTAACCTGGGTTGTGGCATCATAGAAAAAAGCTATTAACTGATTCTCATTTCCCATCCACTGGAGCTTTCCATACGAATGAGGCTTTGTAAAAGTTTCAGGAGCGGGTTCTTCCGAAAGAACTTCCTGTGGAGAGTTGTTGTAAACTGTCGTTTTATTATCCAGGGCCAGCAACCGGATTTGTGCCTTGACCAATTTAAGTGCCCGGGAAACAAAGATGTTTTGGATTTCTGTGAACTTGAGCAGAGCATTGTAAAAAGGGGTAATATCTTTAAGGATATGTTGGTTGTGTAATTTAAGGCTTAAATTATCGAAAGCATCTGTCCGATGGTGCATCAAATGGTTTGAGTTTTTCTGCCTGGGGTCCTTTTCTTCATAAAACAGGCTGTTTAAATCGGAAATCCGGATTTTGAGTTTATTTAAAAATTTTACTTTTTCAATTCTCCTGGACCCTGTTTCTAAAAACACATCCATGTAGTCCATAAATTCCTCATATTTCTTTTCAAGGTTTTCGTAATATATGGCCTCAATGTGATAGCCGTTGTATTCCAGTTTAAACGTCCGTTTGGCACTTCGGCTGTAAACAGGTCTGTAGCTATTTGAGGTGTGTCCCCCACCATGCCGGGAAATTCCGACATGATTGTTCATGAGTGCTTTTAAAAAAATTTCTAATGGAGAAACGAAAAGGCGTGTTGTGATGAGTTCTGCTCTGAAGCTTGTCTCCATAAATTCTTTGAGAGGAATAACCAGCAGGGTTTGGAGGTCGTAATGAATTCTGGTTGTAGTGTATTGCTGACAGTTGGAATTGAAATCAGGGTCGTTGATGATATTATCGGCCGGTTTCCTGGCATCCTTTTTATTATAAAGCTTCAGAAGCTCTGAATAATGGATGGCAACATATCTTATAAATTCCTGTTCGTTATCTTCAATTTTATGCTTGTTGATGGAAGCGTGGATGCGGTTAAATTCTTTGGTGAACAATGTTTTGAACTTCTCAATTGCAGCGTAATAAACCTGCCTGTAACAGTTGTCCCCTTTACACTGTATTTGCAGTGTTTTTAGGTTTTTTGTACTGCTCAATCGCTTGAATGTGTTCTTTATTTGCTGGGGATGAACTGCCCGTTCAACGGCTGTAAATTCGTAGGACATGATAAAAAGGGTTTATTCAAAATTTTTTGAGCCGACAAAGTTAATAAACGATAATTTTTTCGATCAAGTTTTTGTTTGATTTTATTTTATTATCAAAAAAATTCAGAGGAAAAGGGTTGAATTCAGGAATTTTCTGTACTTTTATTCTTGCAAACGGATGCATTAGGGAGAAAAAAATCCCTTAAAAACTGTGGCTTATCCGGTAGACTTGAAATCTATCAACTTTGAAAGTATAGGAAATATGGGGAGGGCAGGAAATAGTTCTGGTTCCCCTCTCTCCGCTTTTTAAAGTAGCAAAGAAAGGAAGTCCACTGAAAATCAATATTTTGCAGTGGACTTTTCTTTTTACCCCCTTGCAGAAAAAGGTAAAAAAGCGCATATTCGAGGTGGACTAAACGGTGGACTAAGCTTTTTTCATTTTAGTCCACCTATTTGGTAGTTTTTTCATTGTTTTTCAGTGTTTTGCACTTGTCTCATTTGCATAGTTAAAATAGTTTTGTAAACCTAAAACTAGTGCTATGGAAAGA
>CAZGZO010000293.1:0-3489 GCA_964529695.1 uncultured Lentimicrobiaceae bacterium | reverse complement strand
TCACCGGCAGTTTCCTGCCTCCTTCCAATAATTCTGTTTCAGGAATTTTCATGGACACCTGATTGATAACTTATTAAGTCGCTATGATCTGTACCTCTAAGGGAAAGATTACTTCAGGCCGAAAGCGACTATTTATAAATTTCTTTTTTATGCGCCAACAGTGTGTTTTTCAACAACATGGCTATTGTCATGAGCCCAACACCGCCAGGAACCGGTGTAATATAGGAAGCTTTCTTGGAGACCTCATCAAAATCTACATCGCCTACAATTCTGTAACCTTTTGGTCTTGTGTCATCAGGCAAACGATGAATTCCAACGTCAATCACAACCACGTCATCTTTCACCATATCAGCTTTCACAAATTGTGGTTTCCCAATGGCGCAAACCAGCACATCAGCCGTTCTAGTTATTTCTTCAAGATTTTTTGTGCGGCTGTGGCAGACTGTTACAGTAGCATTTGCATTTGGAGTTTTCTGCGAAAGCAATATACTAATAGGCCTACCAACTATGTTGGAGCGTCCTAATACCACAACATGTTTTCCTTCCAGCTCAATATTGTATTCTTTCAGCAATTCCACAATTCCAAACGGTGTTGCAGAAATATAAGCAGGTTTGCCAAGCACCATATTTCCTATGTTGATAGGAGTAAATCCGTCCACATCTTTAGCAGGATTAATGGTATTGATAACTTTTTCTTCAGAAATATGTTTGGGAAGTGGAAGTTGCACAATAAACCCATCCACCTCATCATCATTATTCAGGTACTCAACAGTTTTCAGCAATTCTTCTTCTGTTGTATTTTCCGGAAGACGATATATTGAAGATATCATCCCAACTGCATGAGCAGCTTTTTCTTTGCCATTCACATAAGTCTGACTTGCAGGATCTTCCCCAACCAAAACTGCAGCCAAATGCGGGGACTTGTCATGGTTGTCAATCAGATGAGCGACTTCTTTTTTAATTTCTTCTTTAATTTTGGCTGACACCATGCGGCCGTCAATGATTACAGCTTCTTTTTTCTTTGCCATGGAGTGATGCGTGTTTTATAAATACTAGATTTCAATTATTACCGATGAACATTCAGGAACTGATTCTTTATCTCCTTCCGCCCATCATATTCATCATCGATTTGCCTCTTCCTGAGGTCATCATTTTCATCATTTTACTGGTTTCACCAAATTGCTTGATCAGCCGGTTCACTTCCTGAATGGTCGTACCGCTACCATCGGCAATTCTTTTTCTCCTGGATCCGTTGAGGACTTTCGGATTGGCACGCTCTTCCGGCGTCATCGAATGAATGATGGCTTCAATGCCTTTGAAAGCATCATCATCAACATCCAGGTCTTTTACCGCTTTGCTCATTCCGGGAATCATGCCCATCAAATCCTTGACATTTCCCATTTTCTTGATTTGTTGAATCTGTTTCAGGAAATCATCAAAATTGAACTGATTCTTGGCGATTTTCTTTTGTAACCTTCTTGCTTCTTCCTCATCATACTGTTCCTGAGCCTTTTCCACAAGAGTTACAATATCGCCCATCCCCAGAATACGGTCGGCCATACGGGAAGGATGGAACAAGTCCAGGGCATCCATTTTTTCACCGATCCCCACAAACTTAATCGGTTTTTCCACCACCGAACGGATGGTCAAAGCAGCACCACCTCGGGTGTCACCATCCAGTTTGGTGAGAACTACTCCATCAAATCCCAGTTGATCATTAAAGCTTTTTGCAGTATTCACAGCATCCTGACCGGTCATGGAATCCACAACAAACAAAGTTTCCTGCGGATTGATAGCCTTTTTCACAGCGGCAATCTCTTTCATCATGGCTTCGTCAACAGCCAGACGACCAGCAGTATCGACAATCACAACGTTTTTACCGGAACTTCTTGCCTCCTTAATGGCATTCTTGGCGATTTCTACAGGATTTTTATTGCCTTCTTCCGTGTAAACTTCCACCCCAACCTGGTCTCCCAACACCTTCAGCTGGTCGATAGCAGCAGGACGGTAAACGTCACCGGCAACCATCATCACCTGCTTTGCCTTCTTGCTTTTCAGATAACTAGCCAGCTTGGCAGAAAAAGTAGTTTTACCGGAACCTTGCAAACCTGCTATCAGAATAACGGCAGGTGTACCCTTGATGTTGATATCCACCTGGCTTCCGCCCATCAGTTCGGCCAGCTCATCGTGAACAATTTTCACCATCAATTCACCCGGTTTCACAGCAGAAAGCACATCCATGCCCAACGCTTTTTCTTTCACATCGTTGGTAAACTGCTTGGCAATCTTATAACTAACATCAGCCTCGATCAGCGCTTTCCTGATCTCTTTAACAGACTCCGCTATATTGATTTCCGTGATTCGTCCCTGACCTTTTAACAGCTTAAACGACCGGTCTAGTCTATCGCTCAATCCTTCGAACATAGTAACTGAATTTTAGGCTGCAAAATTAATAAAAAGAAGGGTTCAAAAAAGGGGAAAATATTTTAGAGTCTACTTCTAAAACAGGTGGTATAAGAATCAGAAAAATAATTGAAATATCTCTCGCACCCCCACCCCAAAAGGGCATTGTCATTTAGTTAAAGATTTTGCCCTCATTGCAATCGACGAAAAAGAGGAGATATCTACTCATTTTAAAGAGATTGCACGCCTGCCGGACGGACAGGCTTCTTTTTCGTACCTTGTGCTCGCTCGTTTTTACACACTTAATTAAATGACATTGGGCTATAGGGGCAGCGCCCCGACATCTTTTAACCCGGTGCGAAGCGCCGGGATCCTAGTATCTGGATTTAGGAGCGCTGTAAGTGCGACACTTAATCATGAAGGTGTCCGGCTTTCAGAGCTTTTTATGTGTCCGTATTTTATTCAACCTCGTTCGAATTATCTAACTTCTACAGAAATGACGTTCGTTTTTACACGCTTAACTAAATGACATTGCCTTTAAGGGGTCAGGAGGGTTAAGCCAATTTTAGGAAATCTCTTTATTAATTTGCAAACCCCGAGTCAAAAAACATCTTTAATTTCAAACCGTCGGCCATTGATTTCAAAAGACGAACCTGCTTTAGCGTTTTCCATAGCTCTGAAAATAGGTGCCTGGGAAGAAATACCATAATAAGATACATCTCCCGATTCAAATTTCCCCATACCTGTAGAAACGAAGATGTTTTGTTTATCAGTAATTACGACAGCACCAAATTGCACCGTATCAAACAGTTTGTCTGTCGGTATTTTTTCAAGTGCAATCATCATGTTAGAGGTCTTTTTGTATTGATCGGAAAATAGCTCATGCTGCCGCATCATTTTGGTACGGTAAGGATCATATCGATCCTTAGGAGCCCCGTATTCACTTGCCAAACGACGGGTTTCATCCATTTCTTGTTGCAGTTGCTGCAGGGTATCGTTGAGTTTAGCCTTGCAATCCGCAAGGATTTGTCCTTTTAAAGCTGCCTTGTCCATGGTTAATTTTTTGCAAAGTTAGTAAAGAAAGTG
>CAZGZO010000292.1:2836-3495 GCA_964529695.1 uncultured Lentimicrobiaceae bacterium | reverse complement strand
TGATATCTTTCAGTGCTTCAACCTTCTGGTACGTTTTTCGAATGTTCTCTATTTGGATTGCAATAGACATAATATTCCTTGACTCCCTCCATTTTTGCTTCGGAGGAAACTAAAAATTGATAATAAAATTTCAAAGATTTCCGGACTGCCGGAAACCGAAAAACGGTTATTTCGTCACACGCGTCCAGTAAACAGTACGCCCCAGCAAGCTAAATCCAATGAACCCGCGAATTTTAAGTTTGTTTTTATTGGATGCATCGGGAAATTCCATGTAGCAGCTGTAAGTGGATCCTTTTTTGGGGTCATAAATTTGGCCTTTTTCCCATTCCTGATCGTCTGGGTAGTACTTAAAGTTCTTTAAAAGTGCCAATCCCATGATGGGCCTGCTTTGCAGTTTTACATCCGAATTCTTGTCATCCACCTTGGGTTTGCCTGTGATACTGTCTATTGGTTCCGACAGCCAAATAATTTTACCAAAGTATTTATCTCCTTCTTTGGTAATCTCCACATGAGAGTCTTTATCCTGGGTTAACCAAACGCCTACAATATCGTCGGCTTGTACATTTTGTGCCTGGATGAAGGTAAAAGGGCTGAGCATCAATCCCAAAAGTACGATTGCAAAACTTGAAATTTTCATCTGTAATTTGTTTTAAGTGAAT
>CAZGZO010000292.1:0-2826 GCA_964529695.1 uncultured Lentimicrobiaceae bacterium | reverse complement strand
AATTTATTGAAAACGCCGGTTTACCGGGTACAAAGATTAATTCCATAAAAATAACGAAATTTTGATATAAGATTCATTTAACAAACTCATTTATTGTTATTCATGATCCTGAACTCTCCAGGCATGCCAATTTTGATGGCTCCGTTTTCGTTAGGGACTTTTATTTTTACTGCATAAACCAGATTCACTCTCTCTTGTTTGGTCTGAATTGTTTTGGGAGTGAATTCAGCCTCCGAAGAAATCCATGTCACCGTTCCTTTCACCTTATAATTTTCTGTTTGACTTTTCGTAATATACATCCACCGATTCTCCAATCTTGATCTTTCCCAATTCGCTTCCGCTGATATAAGCGTTGAGCTCAAGCGTCTTCAGGTTGGCAATTTTATACAGCGCTTCGCCGGGTGTTGCCAGTTCACCTTGTTCGGCATATTTCACCAAAACGGTTCCGTTCACAGGATTTTTAATCAGGCATTCCTGAATACTTTCATTGACCTGTGCCACCTGTGCCAGGATGCTCTGTATTTGAGAATAGACATTTTCCTTTTGAGTTTGCGTAACCGCGATTTGTTTTTTATTGATTTCCACCAACCCGTTGATATTGTCCAGTTGCCTTTGAGTAGCGGCGTGTTTGGCAAAAAGGTTATGAACACGCTGTTGTTCCACCTGATTTATTTTCAATTGCTGCTCCTGCAAAGCGATGGTGGCGTTGATGTTTTTTAATTGGGTTGCCACAGTTTTACTCTGATTGAAAAGCACCTTCTTTTTAAGATAGAGGGCTGTGGTATCAATCTGTGCCACCAGTTGTCCGGCTTTTATATAATCGCCTTTTTCCGCATTAAATTGCTCCAAAGTTCCCATATTCTGGGAAGAAACAATCACTTCAGCGTGCGCGTCAAAATTTCCGTAACCGTCAGAAATGCCGTCTTGTTTTCCACAGGAAGAAAGCAGGAAAATCGCGAAAGCAAAAAGAATGATATTTTTTTTCATAAGATTAATTTTTCAATATTATAAATTCCCAATAGCTGTAAGATATTGATATTTAGTGAAAAGTAGCTGAAGTTGATGAGCGTCCATGGTTAGCATGGCTTTGATCTTTTTGTTTAACTGAATCAGATAGTTGGCAGGTGTGATGGTCCCATTCTTGAGTTTATTTTGTGAAGTGGCTACCACCTGATCCTGAAGATTAACAATCTGCTGGTCGGTGCTGATCAGCTTTTGATATTTTTCCAGGGCAGCAAGTTGTTTTTTATATTGTACACGCAGGTTCTGATTAAAAGTTTCTTTTTCCGTTTGAATAATATTTTTTTGGATCGAGAGCACCTGTTTTTCTTTTTTCACATGGTTCCAGTCAAATATATTCCAATGAAGCTGAAGCCCTATCATGTAATAGGTTTTAAAATCGTTGTTCAGCATATTGTATCCCGGGCGACCGTATCCGGCCTGACCAAAAGCGGAAAGCATTGGCATTCTTTTGGCAGTATAGAGTTTTTTAAGGTCTGTGATGTTGTTTTGTTGCAGGGTCATCAATTGGAATTCGGGCCGGTTGTTTTCAAATGGGAATTGTTTGCTTTTGAATTCCGGCGTTTGTAACTGCCCTGCTGATTGAATTTTCAAACCTGTGAGTTCATTCATCTCGTCCAGTAGCCCTTTTGTATCTTCCTGATTTTCAATAATGGCTTGTTTGGCCTGCATTTGACTGACACTTAAAACATCAACATCCGAAGCAAGGACCGCACCGTTTGCCATACCTGACTTTGCTTCTCCGATACGAGCATTTAAATCGTCCAACAAAACATGTAACGCTTTTAGATTTTCTTGCTGGAAAAGGATGTTGAAATATAAAATGGCAACGCGTTGTTTTTGCTGATAGGTAGATATTTTTACCTGCTGGTCGGTCATTTTGTAGCTGTTTTTTTCCAGCTTTTTTTGGCTGGATGTCATGCCGCCATCCCAGATCAGCTGTTGCAGATCAAGGTTGAGCTTATACATGTTTTTGCTGACGGTTGGTATGTTGACTCCGGGAATGGGTATCGAAATGGATGTAACATCCGATTGGTGCGATGCCTGCCCGTTTAAGTTCAAAGAAGGGAGATAATTTTTATTGATGATTTCTTCCTTGATTTGATGGGTTTGCTGATTGTATTGCAGCTGTTTTTCGTTAGGGAAATTTTCCACGGCTTTCTGCAGGCATTGCTCCAGATTTACGGGCTTCAAATTTTGAGCCCACATAGGGGCGACTGCCCCCATCAAAAATCCCAAAAGAAGTATTTGTTTTTTCATCTTTTCAATTATTTTATCTGTTTGCATGGGGTTAATGCCTGTTTTAGCAAGTTGATGATGTGTTCACTTCGATTCTCCATAAATTTTGCATGTTTGGCAGTATCGCCCTGAAACAAAAAGTTTAAAATTACAGGCCTGCCCACAACCGGAAAAACGCACAATCCAATCATATCCACGATAAGATCTTCGGCTTTTATGGGAATAATTTCTCCTGTTGCAATGCTTTTTTTAAGCATCGTTTCTAGTTTGGGTACGTTTTTCATCACTTTCTCAGATTCAAAAATCTGAACAATGTTTTCGTGATTTCTGTGCATCTCGTTCAAGATGAAATTGGGCAAATAGACATTTTGTTCAAGCATTGTAATATAAGTGGTCACGAACTTTTCAATAAACTCAAAGACATCGTCGTTGTTTTGGAGATGCAAGTTGATTTGCTCAAATAAATTGCGGATAATATTCTGGAAAATGGTAATGAACAGCTTGTCCTTAGTTCTGAAATAATAGTGAAGCAAGGCTTTATTGATTCCTGCCCTATCGGCTATTTCC
>CAZGZO010000291.1:0-3507 GCA_964529695.1 uncultured Lentimicrobiaceae bacterium | reverse complement strand
TAAATAATTATTTTTGTAAGACTTTCTTGAAAGGTGAAACTATAAAATAGTTATTCAATTCGTTTATCTTTGATAATTAAAAGAACCATCTATGAATTTTACCCGTGAGCAACTACATGAGCGACACCGTTTAAGTCATCAGCAAATTGATCGCTGGCTTGGTGAAGATAGTGGGGATAAGTTTCTTAATGAAAAAATCCGACAACTGGAAAAGGTTAAAAAGTTCCTGGAAGTCAGTAATTTACTGAAAAGAAATGGAATTTCTTTTGTAAATATAAAAGGGCCATTGCTTTCGTATCGAATTTATGGTGATCCTACTCTTAGATTTTCTCATGATGCAGATTTTGTTATAAATCTGAAAGATATAGAAAGAGTTATAAAAATTCTTTTTGAAAATGGATATCAATTTTTAGAAGGGGTGGTTTGGCCCCAGAGGAAAAGGCAACAAGAGTTACTTGTTAAAGCTGCGCGACATCTTAGTTTTGTCAATCCTAAAACAAATTTTGTCGTTGAAATACACTGGGTACTAAATCAACTACTCCCGATTTCGCGTAAAAAGCAAAAGAAGGTTCTCAATGATAATCTGATGGAAATGGATTTTGGCGGACAAACGCATATTGTGTTGAATAAAGAACTTGAGTTGCTTTATCTGCTGATTCATGGTGCAGAACACCGTTGGGAGCGGTTAAAATGGCTGGTAGATATTAAAGATTATCCTTTTGCGGAAGTCGATATGGCAAAGTTTAACAAATTGGTAATACAGTTTCGGGCTGGACGCATTCTTGGACAAACTAACTTTTTGTTGGAAAAATTCTTTAACAAATCGATGCCATTTTCCGGAAATAAGAATATTCCTGATTTTCTTATTAAACAACCTTTAATTGCTATTAAAGGTAAAATTGTAATTCATCGCTCTCCGGCTGATATTGTACTTCTATTCAGGAATTCGTATCTGATGTTCACAGGGTTGGACTACAAAACCAAAATGATTTTTAGCATCTTCTTCCGCCCCGGTGATTTGCAAATTATTGATTCTTCATCAAAATGGATCTATTATCTCTACCGGCCATACAGTTTCATCAAAAGAAGAATATTCCATGCTGGATAATAAGTTTATAATAAAAAGTTTCAGCCAGTTTTTCAGGCATAAGCCATGGAAGCTCATATTGCTTTTCGTGATTACGCTTTTCCTGGGGTTAAATCAGGGTATTACCATCGTGTTGCTTATCCCTTTGCTCGGTTTATTGGCTCCCGGCCAGTCTTCCGGTTCTCAAAGTAAATGGATTCAACTGCTTGATTCTTTTTTTAAACAATCCGGACATCATGTAAATCTAACGCTCATCTTAACGGTCTTTGCCATCAGCTTGCTATCCATTGCACTATTGAACTACCTTAAGTCTATTTTGCAGGCAACTTACCAGCAGGAATTTTCTTATCAGACGCGCAGAAGGCTATTTCAAAAGATTATAAGGTGTGATTGGTCCTATCTAAATCAGAAGAGTAAACATAATCATATTCAGGTATTTACAACTGAAATACCTAAAATGACAACCTATTACTTTTATTATTTGAATCTCTTAACCATGGTTATCTTTATCATATCACACTTGGCCATAGCTTTTCTGATTTCTGTAAAGTTTACCCTATTCATCATTTTCGTGGGTTTTCTGGTTTTTTTGCTTTTAAGAAAGAACCTGAACAGGGCTGCTTTTCTTGGAGATGCTAACATAAAGGCTTTCAGAAAAATGTTGCGGGAAATCGATGAGTTTTGGCTCATGATAAAAATGGCCAAGGTTCATAATTCTGAGGATTTTTATTACAACAAGTTTGATAATTCCAACCATCAGATGTTGAATTTTCAGGTAAAACAGTCAAAAAACAGGGCAATACCTGCATTGTTGTCAAACGTGGCTGGTGTGCTCGCTTTGATCCTCATTGTTTATGTTTCTTACCGGATTCTGGGAATCCCGCTGACCACCTTATTTGTCCTGATCCTACTCTTCGCAAGAATTTTTCCGCAGTTCACGGGTGTCAACAACGCCTTGAATTCAATGGTTGCTAATATTCCTTCTGTAAGGCTAGTCATGGAAACAGAGCAGGAAATTAAAGAAACTGAGATCAAGAAAAATACATTAAAAGGGCAGGTTTTGTTAAACCGGGAAATAGAAATCAGGGATCTGAATTTCTCCTATGTTAAGAACAAAGCAATTTTCGAAGACTTTTCCGAAACAATTCCTGCTAATAAAATAACCGGTATCGTTGGAAAATCGGGCCGGGGCAAAACGACATTGATAGATATTATATCCGGATTGTTACAACCCGAATCCGGAGGAATTTTCCTTGACGGGCAGGAACTTACGAAAGATATATTATCCGTTTGGCAAAACGAGTTAGGTTATCTTCCGCAGGATGCTTTTTTTGTGGAAGGAACGATTCGTGAAAACCTGATTTGGGACTCCCCAAAGAAACTGACCGATGAAAATATTTTTCATGTTTTGGAACAAGTAGAAGCAGATGAATTTGTTACCAACCAAAAACAGGGACTGGATACTTCCATCGTCAATTACCAGTATCATTTTTCAGGCGGGGAAAGGCAGCGACTGGCTCTTGCTCGTGTTTTGCTGCGCCGGCCTAAGCTCCTTTTGCTGGACGAAGCAACCTCGTCACTGGATAAACAAACCGAAGCTCAGATTATGGACTGTCTGGTGAAACTGAAAGAAGAGGTGACCCTTGTTTTTGTTACCCATCGGCAAAGTTTAAGACCCTATTTTGATAAAGTAATAGAGTTGGATAAACAAAAAAACGTAATGGCCGGTAAATAATAAAAAATGAACGGTCTGTCACCCGTCACCCTGTCCCATCGTCACTTTTTCTGTTATTTAAACCTCTGATCCTTTGATTTGTTAAGCTTTCTTAATCTTTTTACTATTTAGACTAAATAAAAATTATTATATTTGCCATGAAGCCAATATACATTCCCGGCATGAAAGAAGAAAACGAAAATTAGTCTTTGGGAATTCGGTCTGTCATAGATCCAAATATTGCGGAACAAAAAGATAGTAATTCTAATTCTGTTGAATTTATGTTGTTTTCAGAAACTTTATCAGGACTTTCACAATTAAGAAAATACTCGATGTGAAATTTCCCTGAAACATAAGTGGCTGAGGGGACAGACAGGTGTTTTAAAATGGCTTTTAAGATATGAATGATTAGGGTAGGCAATTTTCGGAGGGGGCTAACGTTCCTGTAAATGACGCATGTAGCTCCTTAAAGAAAGACCAATGAACTTAGTCGGCTTACCATTTGTTAAAAAATTATCAGTGCTTTTTTGGTACTTTAATCAATATATATTTTATAAACCCTAAATTCTTTAAATTATGGATGCATTTATTGGAGAAATCCGACCTCTTGGGTTCGGATTCACCCCTTCGGGATGGCTCCCGTGTGATGGGCGGCTAGTGCCCATCAGTGAGTATCAGACCCTGTATGCTATTATAGGTACTTATT
>CAZGZO010000290.1:0-3517 GCA_964529695.1 uncultured Lentimicrobiaceae bacterium | reverse complement strand
GTTCAAAAACAATTCAATAAAATTTAAATTTTCGGCAACTAGTTATGAAGAAAAAAACGCGAACCGTTACAAGACATCACTTTCCGGCTTTGCTGATGGCTGGTCCTCATGGTCGACTGAAAATACAAAAGAATATACAAATCTTCCTCCGGGAAGGTATACTTTTTATGTTGTTGCAAAAAATGTTATTGGTATTGAAGGCTCCAAAGCGTCATTTTCATTTGTAATATTAGCACCCTGGTACAGAACTTTATGGGCCTATCTTATCTATGGTCTGATCTTAATAGGAGGGTTATTCGCTGCAGACCGCATGCAGAGACGACGATTGGTAGAAAAAGAGCGAAAATTGTCAAGAGAAAAAGAACTTACCCAGGCAAAAGAAATAGAAAAAGCTTATAAAGAACTAAAAGCGACACAAACACAACTCGTTCATGCCGAAAAAATGGCAAGCCTTGGAGAGCTCACCGCGGGCATCGCACATGAAATACAGAATCCTTTGAACTTTGTCAACAATTTTGCCGAAGTGAGTGTTGATTTGTTGGTTGAACTCAAAATAGAAATGGAAAACGAAAACCGGAAAGAAATGATAACCATTACCGATGATTTAAAACTTAACCTCGAAAAAATAAGCCAGCATGGCAAACGGGCCAGCAGTATTGTAAAAGGGATGCTGGAGCATTCGAGGAGTGGTTCAGGCGAAAAAGAGCTGACAGATATCAATACGTTAGCAGATGAATATTTGCGGTTAGCCTACCATGGGTTACGTGCTAAAGACAAGTCTTTTAATGTTGATTTGAAACTCGGTGCCGATGAAAATCTACCACGGGTGAATGTTGTCCATCAGGAAATCGGGCGCGTATTGCTGAACCTGATCAACAATGCATTCTTTGCTGTTACGGAAAAGGCAAAACATAATGAGGGAGGATACAAACCTTTGATTGAAGTCACTACGAAAAAACTGGTTGACAAAATCGAGATCAGGGTTAAAGACAATGGCATTGGCATTCCGGATTCGGTAAAGGATAAGATTTTTCAACCGTTTTTCACCACAAAACCTACCGGGCAGGGTACAGGCTTGGGTTTGAGCCTTAGTTACGATATCATTACCAAAGGGCATGGCGGTGAACTAAAATTTGAAACAAAAGAAGGTGAGGGAAGTGAGTTCATTATTGAATTACGATACTAACCTGTTGAAGCATAAATTGGCCTATACATGAAAAAAATGCATTGTTTGCTCTTCATTTTACCTGTGATTTTAATGGTCGCCTGTGATACAGGGATTCATCAGGAGAAAACTCCATCAGCAATTAATCCATGCATTGACTGTCCCGCAGATTCCATTTCCATGATTTGGGCCAATGCTCATACTGCTGCCGACACCCTCTATGCACTTATGGCTGAGATTGATAATTTCGGTGGGGCACCCAGGAATCTGGATCATAAAATCCAACAACTTGACAAACTTATCCTGCTTAATAAAAAACTAAAATTAATTGATATTCATCCCTATGAAAACTATCGGGAGGGAATGGTGTTTTGGATTCAAAATGATCAGCGAAAATCAATAGAAAAAATTAAAGAAGCCATTGACGCATTCGACCGTCAGAAAAAAATAATGGGCGATTTTAGTATTTTGAACGGCCTGAGGTTATACTATAGCACAGCAGGGCTGAAAGAAGCACGCGTTGCCTATTTCAGGGAAAAACTAAACTATTACGAGTTAAACGGACCGGTTGAAAATACTGCGACCTGTTATCATGCCATTGCAGGCTCTTATACGTTCGACGCGGATTATAACAATGCAATAAGCAACTACCTGAAAGCGGCTGAAATTTATAAAACCTATTCTCCGGGTGGCTACAGTAATGAAATAAATGCTATTGGAAGGTATTACTATTTATGGGGGAATTACGACCGTGCTTTCCACTACCTTGAACTGGGCATCCGGCTCTGCGTAAACCTCGGACGCTGGATGAATGTAGCGGAAAGTAAAATTGCACTTTCAATTATTCAGAAAGAACAAAAAGAATATGCGGCCGCACTTAACACCATTGATAGCGCCCTTGTCATAAGTAATTCACTGAAAGATTATCAGTTGAGGGCAATAAGCCTTACTGAGAAAGCAGGTATCCTGCTCGAAATTCGAAAACCTGATTCAGCATTCTCCTGCCTTAAAGAAGCACTTCATATCAGGGATTCACTTTCCTTTCCACTAGTAACAAATAATGGAGAACTGGAAATTAATTTTTATCTCTACAAATATTACAATCAAATTCGTAATGAATTGGATGCTGAATCAGAGCTTACAGAAGCTTACAGCCTTGCAATTCAATTCCAGGATGACAAACTAATCCAAAAATACCGGAAGGAACTGGCCACATATTATGAGGAACACAATAAAACTGGTAAAGCTGCAGATTTGGCCTTAAGTTATATCAATCTCGGCGATTCAATTCAGTCAAATTTCAACAAATCGAACATAGCAGCTTATGAAAATGAGCAAGAGGAGGTTAAAAGAAATGTTGAGATTCAACAGTTGATAAATCAGAAAAAGGCACAACGCAAATCCTTTGTTCTGGGAGGTGTTTTTCTTTTTTTACTTGCGGGTGGATTATTTAGCAGATTGCAATTCATTCGAAAAACAAGGAAACAACTCAAAGATAAAAACATACTGATTGAGAAGGAAAAATTGCGTGCCGAGCAATCCCTTGAATATCTTAAAGCCACTCAGACCCAGCTAATTCATTCCGAAAAGATGGCTTCTTTGGGGGAACTTACCGCCGGTATTGCACATGAGATCCAGAACCCGCTTAACTTCGTCAATAATTTCTCTGAGGTGAACCTTGAACTGATAGAAGAACTGAAAGAAGGAATAAACAAAGGAAATCTGGCTGAAACAAAAGCAGTAGCGGAGGATATCACCCAGAACGAACAGAAAATTAACTTTCATGGCAAACGTGCCGATGCCATCGTGAAAGGCATGCTGCAACACAGCCGCAGTAGTAACGGAGTCAGGGAACTCACTGACATCAACACCCTGGCGGATGAATATCTCCGGCTGGCATACCATGGTCTGCGAGCCAAAGACAAGTCATTTTATGCAGACTTTAAAATGGAGGCAGACAATGCATTACCCAAAGTCAATGTCGTTCCGCAGGATATCGGGAGGGTTATATTGAACCTTATCAACAATGCCTTTTATGCCACATCCGAAAAAAAGAAACAGCAAAAGGAAAGCTATATGCCTGAGGTAATTGTTATAACTAAGAAATTAGTGAATGGGATCGAAATACGGGTGAGGGACAATGGAAATGGCATTCCTCAAAATGTGCTGGATAAAATATTCCAGCCATTTTTCACTACCAAACCCACCGGCGAAGGAACAGGCTTGGGATTATCACTGAGTTATGATATCATTAAAGCGCATGGTGGTGAGCTAAAGGTGGAAACCAATCAGGGAGAAGGAACTGAATTTATTATCCAATTGGCAAATTGAAAGATGAGAAAAATGAATAAT
>CAZGZO010000289.1:0-3519 GCA_964529695.1 uncultured Lentimicrobiaceae bacterium | reverse complement strand
GTATCTTGGCGGTGCTGGCGCAAGAAGAATTCCGGTTCCCGCTATGAATATCATCAACGGGGGCGAGCACGCTGACAATAGTGTTGATTTTCAAGAATTTATGGCGGTTCCCGTCGGAGCTCCAAACTTCCGTGAAGGCTTGCGTTATGTAGCAGAAACTTTCCACGTTTTAAAAAGCATTTTGAAGAACCGCGGTATGTCAACAGGCGTAGGTGACGAAGGTGGTTTTGCTCCGAATCTTGACAGTAACGAAGATGCGATCGAAACGATTATCCAGGCCATCGAAAAAGCCGGATACAAACCCGGAAAAGATATTGCCATTGCCATTGACAGTGCTGCCAGTTCATTTGTTACCGGAACGAACAATTACGATTTGAAATGGTCAGGTTCAGGGAAAATGAGTAGTGACGAGTTAATTGACCTGGCAGAAAAATGGGCATCCAAATATCCCATTGTTTCCTGGGAAGATCCCTTGGGAGAAAACGACTGGGAAGGTTTCCAAAAATTAACCGAACGTCTTGGCAACAAAATTGAAGTTGTTGGTGACGACCTGCTGGTGACCAACACCAAGTATATTGCCCGTGGGATTAAGGAAGGTTCTGCCAACGCTGCACTCATCAAATTGAATCAGATTGGTTCCGTTACGGAAACCATAGAAGCTGTTCGTATGTGCCGCGATAACAACTGGCGTTACTTCATTTCGCACCGCTCCGGTGAAACCTCCGACACTTTCCTGGCTGACTTTGCAGTAGCTATGGACGGCGGACAACTGAAGACCGGTTCTGCAAGTCGCAGCGAGCGTTTGGCAAAATACAACCGCCTTTTGGAAATTGAATATGAATTAGGTTGTTCCTCATTATATTACTGGAAGTAAATCCACAATTTCAAGATGATTTTAAAAGGCCGTCCTTTAAGGACGGCCTTTTTTATTTCCATTCAAAAGGCTGTAGAAAAAATTATTATTTATTTTTAGGTTAAATTATTAATTACTATTACCTTTAATTTGGTTTTTATATTTGTAAATACTCATCTACTGCCAACACCATGAAAGAAAAATCTCAAAGTAATATCCAAAAAGAAATGGGGACCGCTCCGGTTTTTTTTACTGCCATTTCAACCATATTGGGCGCCATTCTATTTTTGAGATTTGGTGTTGCAGTGGGAACTGTAGGTGTTGCAGGCGTTGTCATCCTTATCATCATTGCGCACATGGTTACCATTCCCACGGCAATGGCTATTTCTGAAATTTCTACCAATCAAAAAGTTGAAGGTGGTGGTGAATATTATATGATCTCGAGATCCTTTGGCCTGAATATTGGAGCCACAATTGGAACTTCCCTTTACCTTTCACAAGCCATTAGCGTAGCCTTTTACATTATTGCTTTTACGGAAGCTTTTGCACCTTTAATCGATTTTATTAGTGCCCATTACGGAATTATCATCCCTTCTCGTGCGATTAGTATTCCGGCATTGGCACTTCTCGGATTGTTGATCTGGAAGAAAGGCGCTTCGCTTGGAGTAAAAATGTTGTATGTTGTGGTCGCCGTTTTGATGATTTCTTTGGTGGCTTTCTTTTTAGGACATCCGGTTTCTGATCTCTCCACTCCTGCAGAAGCCCCTCCGGTTTTCGGAAACATGAATATGCTTTTTGTAGTTTTTGCCATAATATTTCCCGCTTTTACCGGGATGGATGCAGGTGTTGGACTTTCGGGGGATTTAAAGTTGCCACAAAAATCCATCCCAAGGGGCACCCTTTGGGCCACCGTTACCGGGATGATAATTTACATGTTTGTGGTGTTAAAATTGGAAGCATCGGCCACGACACAAGAGCTTCTTACGCAGCCACTGATTATGAGTAAGATCGCTTTGTTTGGGTGGATTCTCATTCCTCTCGGATTGGCAGCAGCCACGCTTTCAAGTGCAATAGGCTCCATTTTGGTTGCTCCCAGAACCCTTCAGGCCATGGCCATTGATGAATCTTTCCCATCAAAAGGGATAAACCAATTTTTAAGTAAAGGTGTCGGAAAAACCAACGATCCGAAAAATGCCACTTTTGTATCCCTTTTGATAGCGCTGGTATTTGTAATTATTGGCGGAATTGATGTAGTGGCAAAGATCATTTCTATGTTTTTCATGGTGACTTATGCTGCGATGAACCTGATTTCTTTCTTTAATCATTTTGGTGCCGACCCTTCTTACCGACCAGCTTTCAAATCAAAATGGTATTTTTCACTGGCAGGTTTTGTGTTTGCCACAGTTTTAATGTTTTTGATGAATCCTTTTTATGCAGTTCTTTCTGTTGTAGCTATTTTGGCAATTTATATTCTGTTGAACCATTTTCATCAGCGTAAAGCTGGATTAGAAACCATTTTTCAGGGGGTCATGTTCCAACTCAGCCGAAAGCTGGTAGTTTCTTTACAAGGTGCTGCTAAAAGCAATGATGAAACATGGAGACCCTCTGCCATTTGTATTTCGGCAGACACTTTTGAAAGAGACAAGATTTTTGATTTGCTGAACTGGATTTCCTATTCTCATGGATTTGGTACTTACATTCATTTCATTCAGGGATATTATTCCAAAGAAACCCACCAGGAAGCTCAGAAGATTATGGACCGCCTCATTTTGAAAGCCAATAAAACAGTTGGAAACATGATTGTAGATACGGTAATTTCTCCTTCCTACACATCCGCTATTGCGCAGCTCATTCAAATCCCGGGGATTACAGGTATGGAAAATAACATGGTGATTTTTGAATACGACAAAAACCAACCGGAAAAACTTACCCGCGTTATTGAGAATCTAAGAATGGTAGAAGCTGGCGATTTTGATATTTGTATTTTGGGTAGTTCCATGCGTAATATTAAATGCCAAAACGGTATTCATATCTGGATTCGGGATATAAATCGTGACAATGAACGGCTCATGATCCTTCTTAGTTATGTTATTCTGGGACATCCTTCCTGGAAAGGAGCGCGCATGAGCCTGTTTATTCTCAGTGATAAATCCAAAATGGAAGAAACTGCTGCTAATGTCAGCCAATTTGTGCTGGACGGCAGGCTTCCGGTTTCCAAACACAATATTAGTGTCATTGAGCATGAACCCGACGTGAATTTCAGAACCATCATCGGACGCTACTCCTCTGAAGCAGCACTTACCATAGTCGGATTTTATAACGAACTACTGAAACATGATGGGGAAAAGCACTTTGAAGGTTTTGACGAAGTAGGCGACATTCTCTTTGTAAATGCTCATAAATTACTGGATATCACTTAAAAATTCAAATAACTTCACGCTTGTTACTTTTTGATTAAAAACGATGTCCACGACAAAATGCTGTTAGGATATAAAATTAATGCTGAGAATTAACCACTTTTATCAATTCTCTAGATAAATGGTTATTTTTGTCATAGTAACACAGAATAACTTGTAAAGAATTATGCCTAATAATCAATTTGTTGTTATAGGGGTTGGACAGTTTGGGGAGGCCATTGCCCGTTCGCTGTCCAAAAAGGGAGCGGA
>CAZGZO010000288.1:0-3522 GCA_964529695.1 uncultured Lentimicrobiaceae bacterium | reverse complement strand
TACCCGGATCAATATCGGTTCTATGCGGTTTGAAGTAGTTGACGGAGATTCTACCAAAATCAGAGTGGGTAACCACACCTTAGTTGTGGGTCAGAATGGAGATGTCAGATGGAGAAGAAACTATAGATATAATCATTTTAAAGGCCATTGGGGCGGTGTTGATTTCGGGATGAATGGTTATGTGAATAGGAATAATAATGCCAACTTTGGGAAAGCGTATGATTTCCTTTCTCTCCAATATGAAAAATCTTTCAACATTAACCTTAATTTATACGAACAAAACTTTTCGCTGAATAAGGCTAAGACCATTGGTTTAATAATGGGAGCAGGTTTGAGTTTTAATGATTATCGTTTTTCAAATCCTGTCTACCTTGATCCTTCAGCAAACAGTTTAACAGGATATTATATCGTAAATACTTCGGTTAAAAAAACGAAACTTTCAGTCTGTTATGCTGACATACCTCTGATTCTTGAGTTTCAGACAAATAATCCCATTAGAAACAGGAGATTCTTTTTTGGTGTTGGTGTGATTGCCAATGTTCGGCTCAGAAGTCATACTAAAATATACTTTAATGAATCTAACAAGGATTATTCTTTGGAAGATCCTGTAACTGGCAATATTGTTGCTAGTAACTACCACACTCCTGACAGGGCCAGGAATATTATGAAGAATGTAAACAGTTTTGAACTGAATCCATTTCGATTTGATGCTACTGTCCGCTTTGGTTACAGATTAACATCTTTATACGCCACTTATGCTTTAAGCCCGATGTTTCAGGCAGGTCGTGGCCCGGATTTAAGACAATGGTCTGTAGGGATTACGCTGACTAAATGGTAACTTTCTGTGCAGTCCTGATGAGATCTTCTTGACCAAAAGATGTTATTGAGTAAGATAAGTTTGTAGAAATTCTTCAATCGGTGAGCGTTAAAATTCTCATCGATTTTTTTAATTTTGCAAACAAATTCCCATCGGAAAATCTAAAAGAAAAAATATATGTCAGGACATAGTAAATGGTCTACAATCAAGCGTAAGAAAGGCGCTATTGACGCCAAAAGATCCAAAATCTTTTCAAAATTTATTAAAGAAATTACTGTCGCTGTTAGGGAAGGCGGCCCCGATCCGGATGGAAACCCGCGGCTTCGCATGGCCATTGCAAATGCAAAAGGGCAAAGTATGCCCAAAGATAACATCGAACGGGCAATCAGCAAAGGCTCTGATAAAGACGGCGCAAACTTTACCGAAGTTACATACGAAGGATATCTTCCTCATGGAATCGCAGTTTATCTGGAATGCACAACCGACAATCTTCAAAGAACGGTTTCGAATATTAGGGCGATTTTTAACAAATATGGCGGAAGTCTCAGCACTAATGGATCATTAAGTTTTTTGTTTGACAGAAAAGGAATTTTTATTATTCCCAAAGGAGACATCAATCAGGATGAGTTTGAAATGGAACTTATTGATGCCGGTGCCGAAGAAATAGAATTGGATGATGAAGGCTTTTTCAATGTAACTACATCGATGGAAGATTTTGGTGCGATGATGAAAAAGCTTGAAGAATTGGGAATTGAACCCGAAAGTGCATCTTTACAGCGTATTCCCAACGATAGCAAAACGTTGGATTTGGAAAATGCGCAAAAGATCATGAAAACCATCGATTTGTTTGAAGATGATGACGACGTACAGAAAGTATTTCATAATCTGGAACTTACAGATGAGTTGATGGCTGAGATGTAAAATCCTACAAAAACAAAAAAGCCTGCCGGAAATCCCGGCAGGCTTTTTTAATGCAGGTTAATTTACTCAATTTGAAGTAATAGAGTAAGTGTCGTTAGCAATTACAAGTTCTTCATCTGTGGGAACAATCAGAACTTTGACTTTGGATTCAGGTGTAGAGATCACCATCTCTTTTCCCCGTGTAGATATTTTATCCTGGTCGATTTCAACTCCCATAAATTCCATTCCCAACAGTACTTTTTTTCTGGTTTCTATATCATTTTCTCCAATACCACCTGTGAATATTAAGATGTCAACGCCTCCCAGCGCTGCTGCATAAGAGCCAATATATTTTTTCACTCTATAAGCATACATTTTCAGCGCAACCTGTGCACGGTGATTTCCCTGTTCTGCAGCTTCTTCAATATTTCTCATATCAGACGAAATACCAGAAACTCCCAGCATTCCTGAGAATTTATTGATCAGCGTGCTGGTATAACTGACACTTGTTTTTTCTTTATCCGCAATAAACAGCAGTGCCCCCGGGTCAATGTCACCGGTACGGGTACCCATCATTAGACCCTCAGTGGGAGTCATCCCCATAGATGTGTCGTATGATTTTCCGTCTTTTATGGCGGTTATAGAAGCTCCGTTTCCCAAGTGGCAGCTAATAATTCTTTGTTTCGAAAATTCAACTCCAAGAATTTCACACGCTCTGGCAGAAACGTATTTATGACTTGTTCCATGGAATCCATAACGTCTTACTTTGTATTTTTCATAAAGAACGTAAGGAATTCCATAAAGATAGGTGTGTTCTGGCATGGTTTGATGAAATGCAGTGTCGAAAACTCCCACTTGGGGAATATCAGGCAACAGGCTTTGCATGGCGTAAATACCTTTCAGGTTGGGTGGATTATGCAGAGGCGCGAGATCTGTTGCTTTTTCCAAAGCACTAATAACCTTATCGTCAATCAGGACACTACCACTAAAGTCTTCTGCGCCGTGTACCACCCGATGACCCACAGCATGTATTTCGTTAAGACTATTAAGGCATCCGTATTTTTTATCTGTCAAGATCCCTAGCAAATATTCTATTCCCTGTTCATGATCAAGAATATCTCCATCTAGTTTTGATTCTTCACCGTCATCTTTTTGAAACTTGATAAAACTGCCCCGTAACCCGATCTTCTCTACAACTCCTTTGAACAGTACTTCTTTTGAAGGCATGTCAAATAACTGATATTTTATGGAAGAACTTCCGCAATTTAATACAATGATCTTCATTTTTTCTCTTGATTTTCTTTATTTAATAATGGTACAGGAAACCGTATTACTGGTTATTTGTCCTTCAACTTCATAATTATAAAAACCTTTTTTTGTCTGTAAACCAAGGTAATTGGCTCTCACGAGACGTTTTATAATCGGCGATGCTTTGTATTTCCTGTCTCCGTATTCCTGATAAAGATTGTCCATGTATTTCAGGATTTTATCCAGGCCTATTTTGTCAGCGAGTTCAAATGGTCCGTAAATGTAACCGGTGGTTTCTTTCATGGTTTCATCAATATCAACAATGGATGCAACTCCTTCCATTAATATTTCGCAGGCTTCGTTGATCAACGGAATAAGGATACGGGTTGAAATATTCCCTGGTGATTCGTTTATAAGAATAGCCTTTTTATTCAACATCCGTGCAAAGCGAACCACTTTTTCATAGGCTGCTTCCGTCGTTTCGCGGCCTTTCACTACTTCTACAATATTGGTTTTATCCACGGGTTCAATAAAATGTACGCCGATGGCCCTTTCGG
>CAZGZO010000287.1:0-3537 GCA_964529695.1 uncultured Lentimicrobiaceae bacterium | reverse complement strand
AAATGCTTTTTTATTCTTAACGCCCATTTTCTTAATGGTTTTTTCAGTTTACTTACTAATGAACTATTTCTTTTCAGCTGATTTTCCTGCTTTCTTCCTGAGTTCTTCGCCCTGGAATTTAATACCTTTACCCTTATAAGGTTCAGGTTTCCTCAAAGAACGGATTTTAGCAGTCACCTGTCCCAACAGTTGCTTATCGCAAGAGGTTAATTTAATCAATGGGTTTTTACCTCTTTCAGTTACGGTTTCAATCTTAATATCTTCCGGAAGTTCCAGATAAATATGATGTGAAAATCCAAGTGCTAATTCCAGCAACTGGCCTTTGTTTTCAGCTTTATAACCATCACCTACCAGTTCCTGAACTGAGGTGAACCCCTCACTAACGCCAATCACCATATTGTTCAGCAAAGCACGGTACAAACCATGTTTAGATTTATGGTCCTTGCTTTCAGTTTTACGGCTTAGCGTCAGGATTTCTCCTTCCATGGAAACTGTGATGTTAGGATCTATATCTTGTGATAATTCACCCAGTTTTCCCTTAACTGTAACGACATTATTGTCGCTTACTATTACTTCTACTCCCTGGGGAATTGTGATTGCTTTGTTTCCTATTCGTGACATGATATCTCTCCTGTTATATTAACTTACATAACAAATTACTTCACCTCCTACACCTAATTTACGGGCTTCCTTGTCAGTAATTACACCATGAGAGGTGGAAAGAATGGCAATTCCGAGTCCGTTCATCACGCGGGGAAGTTTATCTGCACTGGTATATTTTCTCAATCCCGGAGTAGAAACCCTGGTAATATTGCTGATGGCCGGCATTTTTGTTACCGGATGATATTTCAGTGCTATCTTAATTGTGCCATAGTTCGCTTCTTCGAACTTATAGTTTAAAATATACCCTTTTTCAAACAGAATCTTAGTAAGATCTTTCTTCATATTAGAAGCCGGCACTTCCACCATGCGGTGCTTTGCTGCTACAGCATTTCTGATTCTGGTTAAATAGTCTGCTATCGGATCAGTATTCATCTTAATGTATTTTATCTTAAACTTACCAACTGGATTTTTTAATACCAGGGATTAACCCTTTCAGTGCCATTTCCCTAAAATTAATCCTGGAAACGCCAAATTGTCTCATATAACCTTTCGGCCTTCCGGTTAGCTGGCAACGGTTATGCAAACGTACAGGTGATGCATTTTTAGGAATTCTCTGCAATGCTTCATAATCACCAGCGGCTTTCAAAGCTGCACGCTTCTCAGCATATTTTGCAACCATTTTTTGCCTTTTAAGCTCACGAGCTTTCATTGACTCTTTTGCCATGCTTATTTATTTTTTTGATTTTTAAATGGTAATCCAAATTCTTTTAGTAAAGCCAGTGCTTCTTCATCTGTATTTGCAGTCGTTACAAAAGTAACGTCCATACCATTGATACGGCTCACTTTATCGATATCGATTTCCGGGAAAATCAACTGTTCCGGTACACCAAAAGTATAATTTCCACGTCCATCGAATCCTTTATCATTTATTCCTCTGAAGTCTCTGACGCGAGGCAAAGCAACAGCAATCAGTCTATCCAGGAATTCATACATTTTTTCTCCACGCAAAGTTACGCGAACTCCAATTGGAGTACCTTTTCTCAATTTAAAATTGGAAACGTCTCGTTTGGAAATGGTAGGAACCGCTTTCTGGCCTGCGATAGCAGTCATTTCAGCGAGACCTGTATCGATAAGCTTTTTATCAGCAATACCGGCACCAATTCCCTGGTTCAGGGAAATCTTCACCAATTTGGGAACTTCCATCCCGCTTTTGTAATCGAATTGTTTCTTCAGTGCAGGAACAATTTCCTCAAAATATTTCGTTCTTAATCTAGGTTGATATTCCATTACTTAATAACCTCCCCTGATTTTTTTGAATAACGTACTGACTTTCCACTGTTTTCATCGCGCTTCCGACCAATCCGTGTTGCATTTCCAGCTCCGTCGATAACTTTCAAGTTCGACAAATGAATTGCAGCTTCTTTTTTAATAATTCCACCGTTCGGATAATCAGCATTGGGTTTGGTGTGTTTAGAAACCATATTCACACCTTCTACGATGGCTTTATTCTTTTCAGGAATAACAAAAAGTACTCTTCCTGAGCGTCCTTTGTCGTTTCCTGCGATAACCATCACGTTATCCCCTTTTTTTATATGAAATTTTGCCATAACTCTTTATTTCTTTTTTAAAGCACCTCGGGTGCCAGTGAAACAATTTTCATGAATTGTTTTTCACGCAATTCCCTGGCTACGGGGCCGAAAATACGGGTTCCCATCATCTCGCCAGCATTGTTCAGCAATACACAGGCGTTGTCGTCGAAACGGATATAGCTTCCATCGTTTCTTCTTACTTCTTTCTTAGTTCTGACAACTACTGCTTTTGCCACGGCGCCTTTCTTGACATTACCGGAAGGCAAGGCATTTTTTACGGCCACAACGATTTGGTCGCCGATGGAGGCATACCTTTTTCCTGTTCCGCCGAGGACCCTGATTACCAATACCTCTCTGGCTCCGCTATTATCAGCAACTGCAAGTCTTGATTCTTGTTGTACCATGGTTATTTAGCTCTTTCAATAATTTCTACTAATCTCCAATTCTTATTTTTGCTCAGCGGACGTGTTTCCATAATGCGTACAGTATCACCGATATTGCACTCATTTTTTTCGTCATGGGCAATAAATCTTTTGGACTTTCTCACATACTTCCCGTACATGGGGTGTCTGAGTTGGCGTTCTACATTAACAGCAATAGACTTATCCATTTTATTGCTTACGACGATGCCGATTCGCTCTTTTCTAAGATTTCTCTTTTCCATTTTACAGATTACTTATTGTTGTTTTGTTCCTGTAACTCTCTTTTTCTTATCTCAGTTTTCATCCGGGCAATTGTCTTCTTACTCTCAACAATTTTATGTGGATTATCCAACGGAGAAACAGCATGATTGAGTTTTAACTTAGTCAGATGTTTTACCTCTTCGTCCAACCTTTCTACGAGGTCAGCGGTACTCATTTCTCTTACAACTTCCTGTTTCATAGCTTTTAATTTTCTACGTAGTCGCGTCTGACAATAAATTTAGTTTTCACAGGCAATTTCTGTGCAGCTAACCTGAGTGCTTCTTTTGCAACCTCCAACGGAACACCTTCAGCTTCAAAAAGAATTCTGCCCGGAGTTACTCTGGCCACAAAATACTCAGGAGCACCTTTACCTTTACCCATACGGACTTCCGCAGGTTTCTTGGTTACAGGTTTATCAGGGAACACCCGAATCCAAATCTGTCCTTCACGTTTCATATAACGGGTTACTGCCTGACGAGCAGCTTCAATCTGCCTTCCGGTAAGCCATGCCTGCTCCATTGTTTTAATGGCGAATGACCCAAAAGCCAATTCTGCACCACGCTGAGCATTGCCCTTCATACGGCCCTTTTGCTGCTTCCTATATTTTGTTTTCTTTGGTTGTAACATTTCTATAACCTTTATATATTATCAATGCTATTATC
>CAZGZO010000286.1:0-3554 GCA_964529695.1 uncultured Lentimicrobiaceae bacterium | reverse complement strand
CGGGTTTCAAGCAGGTTCCCATGCACAATAAAATGATGTGGCGTGCATCAGATACCTCAGAACTTTTTTTCGATGATGTGAAAGTTCCCAAAGCAAATCTTTTGGGGAAAATTGGTGAAGGTTCACACATCATGTTGCATACCCTGGATGGCGGAAGGCTTTCCATTGGTGCCATGGGTCTGGGTTTGGCACAGGGAGCTTTTGAAATGGCCCTGGCTTATGCCAAAGAAAGAAAGCAGTTTGGTAAACCGATTTCCAAGTTTCAGATCAATGCTTTTAAGCTGGCGGATATGGCCTTGAAAATTGAACTGGCGCGTAACCTGCTTTACAAAGCATGCTGGTTAAAAGATTCTGGTAAACCATATGCCAAAGAAGCTGCAATGTCGAAATTATATTGCTCCGAAATTGCCAAAGAAGTGGCTGACGAAGCTGTTCAAATTCATGGAGGCTATGGCCTGATGAAAGATTACGATATAGAGCGTTTCTATCGCGACCAAAGATTGCTTCAAATCGGAGAAGGGACTTCCGAAATTCAGAGACTTGTGATTTCGAGGCAAATTGGATGCTGATACAATGAATTAATGGACTAATTACAAAAACTTAAACTATGAATAAAGTTGTAAAAACCGCTGAAGAAGCCGTTCATGGCGTTAAGGACAACATGACTTTGATGCTGGGTGGCTTCGGATTGTGTGGTATTCCTGAAAAGACCATCCAGGCATTGCACGATTTGGGTGTAAAAGGACTTACTTGCATTTCTAACAATGCCGGGGTCGATGATTTTGGATTGGGAATCTTGTTGCAAAGACATCAGATAAAAAAGATGATTTCATCTTATGTAGGTGAAAATAAAGAGTTCGAAAGACAGTTGTTGTCAGGGGAACTGAAGGTAGATTTAATCCCGCAGGGGACGCTGGCCGAGCGCTGCCGTGCCGGTGGAGCCGGAATTCCTGCTTTTTTTGTACCCGCAGGTTATGGCACAGAAGTAGCTGAAGGAAAGGAAGTAAGAGAATTCGATGGCAAGAAATATCTTTTGGAAACAGCCTTAAAAGCTGATTTTGCGTTTGTAAAAGCATGGAAAGGAGATACTGCCGGTAATCTGATTTACAGGCAAACCGCCAACAACTTCAATCATATGATGGCCATGGCCGGAAAAATTACGGTTGCAGAGGTGGAAGAACTTGTTCCTGCTGGAGAACTGGATCCAAATATGATTCATACTCCGGGTATTTTTGTCCAGCGAATTTTGCAAGGTGAGAACTATGAAAAACGTATTGAATTTGCAACTACCCGGGATTAACCGGTTTACTTCATGATTTCACATAAACAATCTAAAAGAAAAAACAATGAGCTTAGATAAAAACGGTATAGCAAAACGAATTGCACAGGAACTACAAGACGGTTATTACGTAAATCTTGGAATTGGAATTCCCACATTAGTAGCAAATTACATCCCGGAAGGTGTCGAAGTAACCCTTCAATCAGAAAACGGTTTGCTTGGTATCGGACCTTTCCCGACAAAAGAAAAAGTTGATGCGGATCTTATTAATGCCGGTAAGCAAACTGTGACTTATACAAAAGGTGCTTCTTTTTTCGATTCGGCAACCAGTTTTGCCATGATTCGTGGTGGACATATCGATCTGACGGTGCTTGGAGCGTTTGAAGTTACAGATAAAGGTGACATTGCCAGCTGGAAAATCCCCGGAAAAATGGTGAAAGGCATGGGCGGCGCCATGGATTTGGTAGCTTCAGCTAAGAATATTATTGTGGCCATGCGGCACACAGATCGTGAAGGGAATTCCAAGTTGCTGAAAAAGTGCACACTTCCACTTACTGGAGTGAATTGTGTAAAGAAAATAGTAACAGACCTGGCCGTTATCGATGTCACTGATCAGGGCTTTCGTTTGTTAGAACGTGCTCCTGGGGTTACGACAGAAGAAATAGTCTCTAAAACGGATGCCAACCTCATTGTTGAGGGCGACATCCCTGAGATGAATATTTAAAAGATTTAAGCTTGCGGAGCAACCAGTTTAAAGCCAACCCCGTGAACATTAATTAGTTCCACATTAGAATCTTCTTTTAGGAACTTCCTTAATTTGGTAATATAAACGTCCATGGAACGTGCATTAAAGTAACTGTCGTCGTACCATATTTTATTGAGGGCTACAGTCCTGTCGAGTACTTCGTTCAAATTATCACAAAGTAATTTGAGTAGTTCTGCTTCTTTAGAAGTAAGCTTTTCCTGCTTCTTCCCAATGCTCAACTGCTGGTGGTCATAATCAAAAGAATACTTTCCAAATTTGTAAATATGGTTTACATGTTTACTGTCTTCCATGTTGCTGCGACGAAGAATAGCTTTTAATCGCATCAACAGTTCTTCCATGCTAAAAGGTTTGGTGATATAATCATCGGCTCCCAGCTCGAATCCTTCCAGTTTGTCTTCCTGCATGGTCTTGGCAGTTAAAAACAGCAAAGGCACTTTTTTATCCAGCTTTCTTACCTCCTTTGCAAGCGTGAAGCCGTCCATAACAGGCATCATAACATCAAAAATACAGAAGTTATATTCATCTTTTTTAAAAGCTTCCAAAGCAACTTTCCCATTATCGCACAGTGTAGTACGAAAACCTTTTGCTTCCAGATAGGATTTTAATATGGTTCCCAGGTTTTGGTCGTCTTCTGCCAGCAATACATTGATTTTTTCATCCATAATCTATTATTATTTTTCGTTAGGTAAATATACGTGAAAAATAGAGCCCTTTCCCAGTTCGGACTCTACGGTTATTCTTCCTTCATGTTGTTCAACAATCCCTTTTACATAATTCAGCCCCAGTCCAAAACCCTTGAAATCGTGTACATTTCCGGTATGAACGCGGTAAAGTTTCTGAAAAATCTTTTTTTGATTGGCTTTACTAATACCGATACCATTATCTTTCACACTAATCAGAATTCCTTCCTGAAGATTTTTGCTGGTCACCTGAATAACAGGTTCATTTAGATTGTATTTCAAGGCATTGTCAATCAGGTTAGTAAATACGTTTGTGATATGTGTACGATCTCCTTTCACCTTGGTATGTGTCGCATTCAACTGGCTACTGATGGAACCTCCTTTACTTTCAACACTCAATTGTTTTCTGGCTACGGCCTTCTTTATTAATTCGTTGATATCCAGAGGTTCTTTGTGTAATTTGAGTTTCCCATTTTCCAGTGTAGCAGAACGCAAGATATGTTCAGACATGGTCTCCAACCGCTTATTTTCCTGTCCTATAATAGAAACGTAGTTTTTGAGAAGATCAGGTGATTTTTCAATGGATTCATCCCTCAATACCTCGCATGCCAAAGAAATAGTAGAAATAGGTGTTTTAAATTCATGGGTCATGTTGTTGATGAGGTCATTTTTCATGTGAGATAATTTTTTCTGCTTGTTGATGATGAAAATACTAAACGAAAATGACCCAATCAGGATAAGAAAGAGAATTAATGAAACCAGGAGAAGTTTGTACAGCGTACTTAAAATAAACATGTGTTCATTCGGAAAATACAAAAGAAACTTCAAA
>CAZGZO010000285.1:0-3556 GCA_964529695.1 uncultured Lentimicrobiaceae bacterium | reverse complement strand
GGTGTAAAAACCCAGATTGTATAAACCGGTACCAAAAGGTAATTCAACAACCGGGGAACGATAGTTCCCATGCCGTAAATCAGGGTATCACCTGCCAGTCTTTTTAACGGATTGTGTGCCATATTACTGCTGCCAAAAATACGTAATTAATGATGGGAACTTTAAAAAATGATATTTGGTGAATGAATTATTCCTGTATGATCAAACTCTTCTAAACTTAAGATAGAAAGTAGTCCCTTTTCCGGCTTCAGATTCAAAATTTACAGTTCCTTCCATCTCTTTCATCATGTTTTTAACGATGGCAAGACCCAGTCCTGTACCGGTTGATTTTGTTGTGAAATAGGGTTGGAAAATGCTACGTTCATTTTCAGGGGCTATTCCTTTTCCAAAATCAGTAAACCTCACGGTGATATCACTTTCTTCGGGAATTATCTCCACTTCGATCCGCTTGTCGCTGATATTTTCCATGGCCTGCACCGCATTTTTAGTGAGATTATTGAAAATTCTCATCAGGCTTTTAGACGACGCCCAAACCCAAAGATCGTCTTCATCCGGAGCAATCAATTTAAAAGTAACCTGATATGATTTTCTGAACAAAGTGATGGAGTTCTTTATCGCGATAAGCAAATTGGCTTTTTCGTTTTTGGGTAGAGAAGATTTTGAAAAGTCGGAGAACATTCCCGCCACTTCATTCAATGCATCGATCTGGTTTATTAGAGTCTGGCTGATGTTCTTTAGTTTTTCATCGAAATTTTCATCTTGCTGCTGATAGGCTTTGAGCAGATATTGCACATTCAGCTTCATTGGAGTCAACGGATTCCGTATCTCATGTGTAATTTGTCGTGCCATTTCGCCCCAGGCGCGTTCGCGTTCGGAGTATTTCAGAAGCTCAGCACTCTGCTCCAGCTTTTCAACCATTTGGTTGTATGCTTCAATCAGCTGTCCGATTTCATCTTTTTCTTCCCAGATAATTTTTTCGTTTTGCTTTTCGATGCTCACCAGATTGATCTTCTCCTGAAGCAGTCTTAACGGTTTTGTCATGATTTTTGACAAATACAAAATAAGAATAAGGCCTAAAATCCCTGTTATCACAAAGAGGCTGAGTAAATTAGCGAGCATTTGATATCCTGACTTTTGAATTTGTCCCTGACGGGCAAAATAGGGCAAGTTCAGAATTCCGGCATCTTTGCCGTTCATCAGGGTCAACGGCATATAGGAAGAATAGAATTCAAGGTTTCCAATGTGTTCCCTGGAAAGGTAAAACAACCGGTTCCTGACACGAATTTGGTTATATGCACCAGGGTTGATGAGCTCGGACTGCAATCCTTTTGCAAAAACTTCAGGACGCGAAGATGCGATCAACATTCCCGAATGATCGTACAAGTTTATATCGGAGAAAAATAGCTGCGAAAGCTTTTGAAGATAATCCTGAATTTCGGGTCGATCGTTTTTAGTAATGGACGGATAGTCTTCAAATTTCTGCTGCATGGCAATGAGCACCGAATGCGATTTCTCACGCAAATAATCGTTCACCTGGCTCTTTCCGTTTTCATTGAAATAATAAAACGAAATAAAGGAAAGGACGAGAAAAACAGCCAAAACTGAAGCAAAAAATACCAACTGCAACCTGGCACGGAACGAATAGCTAAAAAGCTTTGCCACCCGGCTTCCATATTTCATCACTATGAACAGGATCACAAGAAAACTGAAAAAGAGGAAAAGCGCAGAAAATGGTAAAATCTGCATGGAAATTGTGTCGCGCGGCCTACTGACAACCAAATAGCCCTGGGTTCCGATTTTAATAATGATGTGCTTGAAATGCTCCAGATAAAAAAACTTATCGATTGGCTTGCCTTTGAAATAATTAAAATCAATGGGATATGGGAAGTCACCAAATTTGTATTGCAAATTCCCATTGAAATAGCGCGAAAAGGAATACCCAGAAAGCTGCAGCGTTTTTTGGTATGAGTCTATAAGAAGTTCAGGATAGCCTACCCCTTTCGGCATAAAATCAGCGAAAAATTCAATATACAAATTCATGTTTCCACCATTCGGAGCAATATTGTGAAACCGAAAAGTAGCCAAATAGTAAATATTTTCCTGGTTGTTTGTGATCAAAGACAGGCTGAAGTCAGGCGTTTGCTGGATTATTTTTCCCGGGAGATGGCCAAAATATTCATCGCAGGGAACAATTTGATTTCCAGGCTGGATTGCCAACTGCTGACCTGGATGACAGAGCGTAAATTGCTTTGTGTAAGAATCAAATCTTCCATTAAAATACTGCTTTTCGATATACTGTGAAATTTGGGATTCTTTGTTCTCGACATTTGCTCCCAACATCTTCCCCAAAGTCGAATCTTTCAACATATCATGAGAAACAGATCGAAACAGAAACTCAAAATAGGGATCACTGCGCTGCGCCAGCAAGCTAGCCGTAATTTCCTGATGTTCATTTCTTACCTTTTGCTTTGCATAATTGTAAAGAAAGGCTTCAGAGATTGCCAGGACGAGTAAAAGAAAAATTGCATAGAGATAAGGATTTGTCTTAAACGAAATGTAAACCGAAACAGCGACAAGCAACAGAACGGAGACCCATGCAAGAATCAGCATCTTTAATTCAGGCTGAAAAATAAAAGAACATCCAATGCCAATAATGATCAAAAAGAAAACTGCTACTGGAAATTTTATACCGCTGGATTTTATTAAATAAGCAACGCTGTCCGTTAAAAGAAAAATCACAAGGCTCAGGAATGCGAAGAAAATCAGGTCAGTGATTCCATAATTACTGAAAAAAGAGTTGTTCAGTAAAAATTGTTTGTCGTAACTTTTTAATATATTGTCGGTTATAAAATATAATCCGAAAACTATCAGAAATACAATCGCCAGGAATGTGAAAGCTTTCCACTTAGTAATAGAAACCTTGGAAGTCAAGTATTTGTAAATAATTCTTCTTGATTCCCAGGAAATTACCAAAAGAATAGCGGTATTTAGCAAAATATCTCCTAACGTCCCGAAGCCAGGAATCACATTGACAGTTTCAGTGAACAAGAAAGAATGCTTTAGAACACCAGGAAATCCGGTTAAAAAATCGAGATATCTAACCGCTGCAATAATCATGATACTAATTGCAATGGGGATTAACTTTTGCCGGGCAAAATAAGCACGTTGAAGTTTTACAAAAATCGACTCGATGAAAAGAAATAGTAAAACATATCCCAACGCCAATAGTCCGAAAAAGAAAAACAAGGTTCTATGAGGAATAAACTGGCTGAATATTTGCACGCCCACATTAAAATTATCCAACCGTAATATCAATGGATTATGCACATCAAGGGGAACCAATTTTACACCTGGTGGCAATGAAAAATCAGTTTCCAGATGACTGATCAATAAAGTATTATGTACAGGAAAGCTGTTTTGTATTTTGTAATAAAGAAGGATTTGAAATGGCCCATAATGTTGTTTTAGGCCCATAAACCAACCTTCTTTGGCTGAAATCAATTGTGGAATTGAATTTGTTAGAAGACTATCCGAATAGATTGGCCAGTCTGAATGG
>CAZGZO010000284.1:1658-3586 GCA_964529695.1 uncultured Lentimicrobiaceae bacterium | reverse complement strand
GTAGGGAAGACACATTAATACCGGTACGGCCTGATCATGGAAACCAAATGTTTGGAGACCTGGGGCAAAAAAATAATCCTGGATATTCATTATATGGCAGAATGAAAGGACTTGCCGAAATACGGGGCATGGAAACGGCTGTCAGGAAAATGCAAATTCAACAACAATAATAACAATTAGAGCTATGAATGAAAGGCCGTTAACCAGTAAGTATCGATACACGATTTTAGCCATGTTGCTTTATGCAACCTCAGTAAACTATTTTGATCGAAGTATTATTGGTGTGATGGCCCCGACATTGCAGAAGCTATTTCATTGGTCTAATAGTGATTATGCCGATATCATTATTTCTTTTCAAACGGCTTATGCCATAGGTATGCTGGTGATGGGAAACATCATAGATCGATTGGGAAGCCGGAAAGGTTATTCTTTATCCATAGGAATTTGGGCTTTTTTCGGAATGTTGCATGCAGCAGTGAGACCGTTTTTCAGTGTTATTGGTTTTTCGGCAGCAAGATTTGGTCTTGGGTTTGGAGAATCCGGGAGTTTTCCTGCTTCAATAAAAGTAGTAGCTGAATGGTTTCCTAAAAAAGACAGGGCTTGGGCGACGGGAATTTTTAATGCTTCTACCAGTATCGGAGCGATTGCGGCACCTTTTGTTGTTGGAGCAATTGTTTCTGTAAATGGTAAAAACTGGCAAATTCCATTTTTACTTACAGGTGTATTGAGCTCTGTATGGGTTTTTATATGGTGGAGGATTTATAAAAAGCCAGAGGTCCATCCGAAAGTATCCAAGCAAGAACTAGAATACATTTTAAGTGACAGAGTAGAAGGCAAAGAAGAACACACCACTGAAAAACTACCTTGGAAATCACTTGTACCAAAAAGAAAAACCTGGGTTTTTGCTATTGCAAAGATAACGGATGCGGTATGGTGGTTCTACCTGTTTTGGGGAGCAAAATTTTTGGCCCACCGCTTTGGACTTAATATTAAAGACATAGCACTGCCTTTTTTTGTGTTGTATATTTTGGCCGATGCAGGAAGTATTTTTGGCGGATACCTTTCCAAAGTATTTATTACCAGAGGTTGGAACATTAATAAATCCAGAAAGTTAGCCATGTTGATTTGTGCTCTGATTATTTTACCTGTGGTATTTGTTGCATATACGCATAATGAATGGGTTGCTGTGTTCCTTATCGGACTTGCTGCGGCTGGTCACCAGGCATGGTCTGCCAATGTATTTACACTTGCTTCTGATGTGTTCCCCAAAAAAGCTACAGCCTCCGTTGTTGGAATCGGAGGGATGGTGGGTTCCGTAGCAAGTATTGTAGCAAATTTTGTTCTGGGTACAGTACTCGATGAGTCAGGCAACCATGGATACTTTTGGGCTTTCTTAATAGCAGGTTCCGTTTACCTGATTATTCTTGGAATTATCCATGCAATGGATCCAAAGATGGTTCCGTTGGACGAGAATTTAAAACCGGTTTATGCTGAGAAGGAATCAGCATAAATATTTGAAAGAAAAATATTTAAACAATTGTAATAATAGAAAGTGATGAAGCAATTTATGGACGAAGATTTTCTGCTTAGAAGTAAAACTGCACAGCAGCTTTATCATGACTTTGCAGAGAACATGCCCATTATCGATTATCATTGCCATCTGTTGCCACATGAAATTGCAGAGGATAAGAAATTTGATAATATCACGCAGTTGTGGCTTTACGGAGACCATTACAAATGGCGGGCCATGAGATCGAATGGGGTGGATGAGAAGTATTGCTCAGGAGATGCCGATGATTATGAAAAATTCTTGAAATGGGCCGAAACGGTTCCAAACACAATCAGAAATCCTTTGTATCACTGGACTCATTTAGAGCTCAAAAGATACTTTGGAATAGATGAACTACTTAATAAAGACACGGCTAAAA
>CAZGZO010000284.1:0-1558 GCA_964529695.1 uncultured Lentimicrobiaceae bacterium | reverse complement strand
GATTTCTTCCATAAAATGGGAAGCCGTTTGTCTGACCACGGCCTGGAAAATTTTTATGCCGAGTCTTATACTTCTCAGGAAATTGATGCCATCTTCACGAAAGTGAGAAGCGGTAATGAATTGTCCTACTGTGAAATAAATAAATTCAAATCAGCCATGCTGTATGAATTGGCTGTTATGGATAGCGATAAGAATTGGGTACAGCAGTTCCACATTGGCGCCGTTCGGAATATGAATTCCAAAAGGTTTGAAGAAGATGGTCCGGATATTGGTTTTGATTCCATTGGAGATTTTACGATTGCCAAATCCATGGGAGCTTTTCTGGATAAGCTTGAAAGAAATAATGCGTTGACAAAAACGATTCTTTACAATCTGAACCCCAGAGACAATGCTTTGTTTGCTACCATGATAGGAAACTTCCAGGATGGAAAAACGCCCGGAAAAATGCAATTTGGAGCAGCCTGGTGGTTCCTCGATCAAAAAGACGGTATCACAGATCAGCTGAATGCGCTTTCCAATTTGGGATTACTGAGCCGTTTTGTCGGAATGTTGACCGATTCCAGGAGTTTACTTTCATATCCGCGTCATGAATATTTCAGAAGGGTTTTGTGCGATTTGATAGGACAGGATGTGGAAGATGGACTGATTCCCAACGATATGAATTTATTGGGGAAAATGGTCAAAGACATTTGCTATTTCAATGCAAAGGAATACTTTGATTTTTAAATGATTAAATAAAATAACTGAATAAAAAATTCAAAAGTGGGTAAGGTAGTTACTTTCGGAGAAATTATGTTGAGGCTGGCAGCGCCAGGTTTTTTACGGTTTGGTCAAACAGATTCTTTAAACGCAAATTTTGGTGGGGGAGAAGCTAATGTCGCTGTTTCTCTGGCAAATTATGGTAAGGATGTAAAATTTGTGACCCGTCTGCCAGAGAACGATTTAGCTGAAGCTGCAATTAAAGAACTGAAAGGATTAGGAGTAGATACCAGCGATATTCTTCGTGGCGGCGAAAGAATGGGGATTTATTTTCTGGAAACAGGATCTGTCAGCAGGCCCAGCAAAGTAATTTATGACCGTGCACATTCTGCCATTTCAGAGGTTACCCCGGATATGTTTGACTGGGATAAGATTTTTGAAGATGCTGAATGGTTCCACTGGACCGGAATTACGCCGGCCATCTCCCAGGGAGCTGCCGATGCCTGTCGCGAAGCCATCAAAGTGGCCAATGCAAAAGGCATTACTGTTTCCACTGATTTAAATTACAGAAAAAACCTTTGGAAATACGGAAAAACTGCCGGCGAAGTGATGCCTGAGCTGGTTAGTGGTTGTGATGTGGTTTTGGGTAATGAAGAAGATGCTGCCATGGCCCTGGGAATCAAACCTGATAAAATGGATTTGCAATCAGGCGAAGTAAGTGGTGAAGATTATTTATCCGTTTCACAGGAAATTATGAAAAGGTTTCCCAAATGTAAGCTGGTAGTTACTACGCTCCGAGGTTCTGTGAGCGCCAACCACAATTCCTGGTCAGGAGTATTGTATGACGGGGAAAAATTGT
>CAZGZO010000283.1:0-3626 GCA_964529695.1 uncultured Lentimicrobiaceae bacterium | reverse complement strand
CTTTAAAATGGAAAAGATCATGGATCAAAAAATAGGAATTCAGGAATTAGAACTGACCAAAATTGATTTTGAAAGCGACCAGATGGTAAAATGGTGTCCAGGTTGTGGAGACCATGCTATTTTAAAGTCAGTAGAAAATGTTTTTCCCAAAGTGGGAGAACAAATGGGTTATAAAAAGGAAGACTTTGTCGTGGTTTCCGGGATTGGTTGCTCTTCACGTTTTCCGTATTACATGAATACTTACGGAATTCACGGAATTCACGGACGTGCTGCAGCACTGGCCATGGGAATCAAACTTACCAATCCTAAATTGTGTGTTTGGATGGTTAGCGGTGATGGCGACTCGATGGCCATTGGCGGAAATCACTTTATCCATATTGCCCGTAGAAATCTTGACATTAATTATTTAATGTTCAACAACAGGATTTACGGTCTGACAAAGGGCCAGTATTCACCTACTACACCAAAAGGTCAGAAGACAAAAACTTCACCACAGGGAAATTTTGAAACTCCTTTTAATGCCGGTAATCTGGTAATTGGAGCTGGTGGAAAATTCTTCGCCCGCGCTGTAGATAGAGACATGAAACTGATGCAGGAAGTTTTCCTTGAAGCTGCATTGCATCATGGAACTTCCATTGTTGAAATCCTTCAGAATTGTGTGATTTTCAACAACAAAGCTCACGAATTAATCACCGATAAGGAAACAAAGTATGACAATCAGCTGATTCTTGAAGCAGGTAAACCTATGCTTTTTGGAAAAGAAAAAGAGAAAGGTCTAATTCTGGAAGGAACTCAGTTGAAAGTTGTCAAACTTGGAGAAAACGGCATTACTGAAGATGACATTCTTGTTCACGACCCGACTACTGAGGACGCTGGAATCCACAACATGCTCGCCAGCATGAAGGCACCGGAATACCCGATTGCTTTGGGTGTGATTCGTTCTGTAAAATCGGAAACACTTGAAGATGAAGTTTGGAATTCCGTAGAAGAGCAAAAACAAGTTTCTCCGTATAAATCTGTTGACGACTTACTTAACAGCGGAAATACCTGGGAAATAGAATAGTAGAATTATTTTCATAAACAAGCTAGGCTGCTCTTTTCAAGGGCAGCCTTTTGTTTTTTGCCTCAAAAAATTCGACACTTCTTTAATTTGAGGCTCCCAACGCAAAATCCACAATAGATCTTGCGTGAATTTCTGTCGTATCAAAAACAGGAATTTCAGTGTCAGTCTGTTTGACAAGCATGGGCAATTCCGTGCATCCTAAAACGACACCTTCAATATTTCGTTTTTCTTGCATCCGGTTCATAATCTCTAAGATGGCATTCCGGCTCTCCGGATTCAGATTATCATATGCCAGTTCATCCATAATGATTCTGTGAATCATTTGTCTATCTTCAGGTTCAGGAATAAAGGCTTCAATTCCAAAAGATTTTAGCCCTTCCAGGTAATAAGAATCATTCATAGCAAAAGCAGTACCAAGGAAGGCAACCTTTTTCAGCCCCTTCTCCTGAATTGCTGTTGCGACAGATGCCACCATATCTAAAATAGGTAAACCACTTCCTTCGGAAACCTGATGTCCTACTTTGGATAACGTGTTTGAGCAAATAGCAAAGAAATCAGCTCCTGCATTTTTCAATGCTATTGCTTTTTCTGTCAGTAACAATTCTATTTCCAACCATTGCTGATTATTCATCTTGCGCAGGACCGTTTCAAAATTAACGGAAAACAATAATATTTCCAAGGTGTTATGTGCGCATAAATGATTGTTTGACAACTCATTAATCATTTTATAATAATCGACCGTGGATGTCCATGTTACGCCACCAATAAGTCCTGGTTTTTTCATGTTTCTGGGTTTTGAAAATTCACCCACCAAAAGTAAGAAGATAATTGTGATGAGATTTTTAATGAATGAAGGTTAGGGAATTGAAAAATACCCGTACCCCTTGGCCCCCTAAAGGGGGAAATCCGTCCACCCCTTCTTAAATACATGATTTTGAACGATATGGAGGCTCGCCCCTTTAGGTAGTGGGGGTGCGGTGGGATTTCGTTTCTCTTAATTCCCAACCTTCATATCCACTTCAAACCGCTTTATTTCGTACTTTCGAGAAAAAGTCTTGAAATTCATTCTATTAAAGGAATTTTTCGCCATTTACCGAGCTCTATCCCCCATTCGCCGAATTTTGTTTTACCCGAAGCCAACAACATTCTATATTTGCAATACAAAATTGGAAGAAAATGGAAAGCAATAGAAAATATCGTAGCGCATCAAACGGCAGACTCGTTTTCGGAGGGCTGCTGGTTGTTATAGGAGCACTGATAATGCTTGGGAATTTTGACTTTATCAACATTAACTTATCATACTATATTTTTAACTGGAAAAGTATTCTCATCTACGCTGGTATTTATTTCCTGGCAACCCGTCCTAATAAAAACATAGCTTATGTGCTTATAGGACTGGGAATTCTGTTCTGGTTTCCTTCACTCCTGGGCACAAATGTCAGTCTGGGAGATGTATTCTGGCCGTTGATCCTGATTGCTTTGGGATATTTGTTAATTACACGGCAGCATGGTTCTTTTAGGAGATCGCATCACGAAGGACCGGAACCGGACGTTAAAGAAGAAGGTTATCTGGATCACCTGTCATTTTTCGGTGGCAGTGTAAAAATTGTACAATCCACTCATTTTAAAGGCGGTAACATCACCGCTATCTTCGGAGGTTCTGAATTCGATTTAACGCATGTGGAAATGGAATCTGACACAGCTGTCATTGACGTTTTCACGCTGTTTGGCGGCACAAAATTCATCATTCCGGAAAAATGGAAAGTGCATTCTGACGCTGTGTCTATCTTCGGTGGATTTACCGATAAAAGACGTACATCGCTGACCAATACTGAAGGTCAAACACTGATTATAAAAGGACTTGTTATCCTGGGTGGCGTTGAAGTAAAAAGTTTCTAATCATTAAAATTCTTAGCTATGAAATCAAAAGCAGCAGCATACTTTTTATGGTTTTTTTTAGGGTTCCTTTCAGCCCACAGATTTTATCTTGGAAAAGTAACCAGCGGAATTATTTATCTGCTAACAGGCCAGCTTTTTGGTATTGGCTGGATTATCGATCTGTTTCTGATTGAAGGAATGGTAGAGCGATACAATCTTGACAACAGGCTACGATGCATGGAGACTGTAAGGATTTAAGAGTCATTCATTCTATTATTTGAAGTCATGCTAAACCCACTGTCACAAAATCGAAGCTACATCGCAACCTACCTCATGGTCTGGGCTTCTATCATTGCCCTCCATACTCTGATCATCAATTTATTCTATGGAATCAGTGGCTGGACAAGTCTGGGAGATTCGCTGGTTTTCAATCTTATTTTCATGGTTATTGGTTACAGCCTTTGGTATGTTATCCGGTTTAACCTCAGGGAGAAACCTTCTATTTTTGATGGAATTTTCAATCATATTTTAGTGGCGCTGGTCATTATCGTTCTTTGGCTAGGCATCGGATATTTTGCACTCACAACCTTGTTTCCTAATGATGCTGATTACCTGGTTTTCTTAAGACAATCGCTTGCCTGGAGAGCCGTTACCGGCATTTTTTACTATCTACTTTTTGTGATGT
>CAZGZO010000282.1:0-3639 GCA_964529695.1 uncultured Lentimicrobiaceae bacterium | reverse complement strand
TCTGGAAAAAATCCTCCATCACGGGAAACGGGCCGATGGTATTGTAAAAGGCATGTTGCAACACAGTCGTGGCAGTAGCGGGCAAAAAGAACCGACCGATATTAATGCCTTGGCCGATGAATATTTGCGCCTCTCCTATCACGGGTTGCGTGCCAAAGACAAATCGTTCAATGCCGAATTCAAAATGGAGGCTGACGAAAATTTACCGGAGGTGAATGTCGTTCCGCAGGACATTGGAAGGGTACTTTTAAATCTTATCAACAATGCTTTTTATGCTGTAGTTGAAAAGTCAAAGCTTCAGGCTTCAGGCTACAAGCCACAAGTCTTTGTATCTACCAAAAATATAAATACAAAAATTGAAATACGTGTGCGTGATAACGGTGATGGTATTCCAGATTCCGTCAAAGAAAAGATCTTCCAGCCCTTCTTCACTACCAAACCAACTGGTTCAGGAACCGGCTTGGGATTGAGTTTGAGCTACGATATTGTAAAGGCGCATGGCGGGGAAATAAAAGTGGAATCAAAAGAAAATGAAGGAACGGAATTCACCATTCAATTACCAACAACTTAAAGTAACAGTTATGAAAAATTATTTTCTGGTATGCATTTGTTTTTTAACGCTGTTTTTTTCCTGCACCGAAACCACACAGAAAGTAAATGAAACCAAGCCGGTGAAAAAAGCGATCGGCAAACTGGTAACCGACAGTGTGGCGCCTCCCATAGTAACACCCATAGGTCCGGCCAAACGCATACCTGTAACCGTTACCTCAAAGCCTTACTCCCTTGATCCCAGCCTGGGCAAGGAAGCCATAACTTCCATCACTCCCGCTAATGGATTACCCGCTGCAAATTATCTAGATTTTGTATTTGATCATACAGGCAATCTTTGGTTTGCTGCCTCCACTAACATAATGAAATATGATGGGCATAATTTTACAAGCTATCCTTTGCCGCCTGGAAATAATGTTCACTGCTATCGTATTGCAATTGACAGCAACAATGAGCTTTGGGCAGTCATTGATATGCTGGATTCAGCAGGCACAAATGAAATTCAAAAACTATATGTATTTACTGGAGTCTCTTTCGAGCCGCTGCCGGTTATGCAGTCTGTTGATAACCAGCATTTTAATGGGATAAGGCTGTACCCTCAGCGGGACGGAAGTATATGGGTAGTGTCAGATGAGCATAAACAGGTACTGAAATTTGATGGCAAGAAATTAAAACAAACGATTTCCCAAAATGAGCTTCCCTTCAAAAAGATAATCGATATAGAAACAGACAGGCAGGGCAACGCCTGGTTTTCTTGTTTGGGTGATTCCACTTTTTCACTATTTGAAGATGATGGTACAACGTTTAAAAAATTAACCAGTGCTGATGGCTTGCCAAAAACAGTTGTAAGATATTTGATTCCTTTTTCTGCTGATAGCATGTATCTGTCAACTCCCAAAGGCATCTATTTTTTTGATGGCCATAAATCCACAAAACTTAATGACAACGTAAGTTCCCAGTTATTGTTGGATAAACAGGGCACCCTTTGGTTTACTGGATCTTATTTTGGGAGCAGTTTAAATAAAATGTCATCATCCGGAATAACTACCATTGGCAGGGACGATGGTTTACCTGATACCTGGGATTTTAGACTTGACAGGGATGACAATGTTTGGGTGCAGGGGATAAGCTCTATCCAACAATTATACAAGCCGATTACTACTTACGATCACGTATTACCAGCGTCAGGCCCAAAGCAAGCCTCCAGGGCTTTTTACCAGGCTATCAAGGCTTTTTATATTGACAGGCAGGGTAATTATTGGTTTGGTTCCCAATTAAATGGAATAAGCTGTTATAACGGAAAAAACTTAACCAACTATTATTTTCCGAAAGATAATACTGCAATTATAGTAGGGGCAGATAATAATATATCCAGTTTTGCCCAGGACAAAGCCGGGAATATATGGATAAGCACCTTTGGAGGCCTTATAAAATTTGATGGCAGGTCATTCTTCATAAATAATAAATCGAATGGATTTGGGGAATATCTTCCAAGTGGTCCACTCATGATAGATAGTAAGGGAAACATTTGGTATCCAAGATATCATGACGGGGCAGCCTATTTTAATGGCAAAGAAAAAGTGGGTTTTACCACTGCACAGGGCCTGTGCAGTAATGCTGTTACCAGTATTTTTGAGGACAGTACCGGGGCGATGTGGTTTTGTACACGTAACGGGCTGAGTCGTTTGAAAAATGGCCGGTTTACCACTTTCAATACAGAAGATGGGCTTGCAAACAACAGCATCTGGGCAGTAACAGGCGATGAATATGGAAACCTTTGGCTGGTTACTGATGCCGGTGTAAGCAGGTTTGATGGTAAGCAGTTCATTAATTATCCAAACGACGGACTTGTAGGAGGTGATATCCGGTCCATAAAAAGAGATTCAGTTGATAATATATTTTGGATAGCGTCTGATGCTGGTTTTACGGCTATGAAGATTAAGGCGAACAATCCGGATAGTGTGGTATATGTTAATTATTCGGAAGCTGAAGGCTTTCCTATAAAAGGCGATGTTTTTACAATTGACAATCAGGGAGCTCTGTGGACAAGCGAGTATAATAATATCCTTTACAGATTTGATTACAAAAAAGTAAAGGAGGACAGCAAACCGTTTAACCTGCACATCACTCAAATAAGATTGAACAATGAAAATGTCTGCTGGAGCAATTTAAAAGATAATCGTAAAGACAGCCTGGCTTTGCGTACGGAAATGCAAATGCGTTTTGGTAAGCTTTTGAGTAGTGACCAATTGAAGCAGATGGCCGGGCAATTCAGCGGTGTTCGTTTTGATAGCATCATACCCTTTGATTTTATTCCTTACCATCTTTCCCTACCCTATAAAGACAATTCCATCAGTTTTGATTTTGCAGCCATCGATCCGCATTTTTCAAACAGCACCCGGTATCAATATAAGCTGGAAGGATTTGATAAAAACTGGAGCCCTTTAAGCAAAAACACCAATGCTAATTTTGGTAATCTTCGTGAAGGCAGTTACACTTTCCGGTTAAAGGCATTGAACCCTTATGGTATCTGGAGTGAGATGAGTTATTCTTTCAAAGTATTGCCGCCCTGGTACAGAACATGGTGGGCTTATGCATTGTATATCCTCTTATTTGTTTTAGGAGTTTATGCATTTATCAGGTGGAGAACAAAAGCATTACAAAAAGAAAAAAAGGTACTGGAAGAAAAAGTGACTGAACGGACTGCAGAATTAAATCAATCATTGGATCATCTGAAAGCCACTCAATCACAATTGATCCAATCAGAGAAAATGGCTTCGTTGGGAGAACTTACAGCTGGAATTGCGCATGAAATTCAAAACCCTTTAAATTTCGTGAACAATTTTTCAGAAGTGAGTAATGAAATGATGGATGAACTGAATGAAGAATTAGACAAGGGTGATATAAACGAGGCGAAAGCTATCGGCAGCGACATCAAACAAAACCTTGGAAAAATTAACCACCACGGCAAGCGAGCGGATGCTATTGTAAAAAGTATGCTGGAACATTCAAGAACCAGTAGTGGCGTAAAAGAACCAACAGACATCAATAAACTCGCCGATGAGTATTTAAGATTAGCTTATCACGGTC
>CAZGZO010000281.1:0-3649 GCA_964529695.1 uncultured Lentimicrobiaceae bacterium | reverse complement strand
TTAAGGATTTCATTGATCATGAGTAAACCGCTTGCCTTTCCTCCAATCTTTCCATTACCAATATAGGTAAGCTTGTTCTCAACGTTATAGAAGGAACTTCTTTGAAAAGGCAACAACGAATCTGAATGTTCTTTCATAGCTCCAGATTTAATAATCAGATCCCTGAAAAGATCAGGAACCATCGTAAACTATTTCCGGATTATTTTATACCCAACCGCGGTCGTGACAAGCGCGAGCCACTCTGTCAACAGAAATTGCATAAGCTGCACTGCGCATGGATAGTTTATTTGCCAAAGCGAAATTGCTTACGGATAAATAAGCATTCGTCATCTTGGTATCCAATTTACTCAGCACTTCTTCCTTTGTCCAGAAATAATTCATATTGCTTTGAACCTGCTCAAAATAGCTGCAGGTTACCCCACCGGCATTTGCCAGGAAATCAGGGATCGTAAATACACCTTTTTGGTCTAAAATGGCCGAAGCTTCAGGTGTTGTCGGCCCATTTGCACCCTCGGCTACTATTTTTACGCTTTTTTTAATTTTATCAATGTTAGCATCATTTATTTGGTTCTCAAGAGCCGCAGGAATAAGAATATCAACTTCCTTTTCTAACCACTGTTCACCCGGTAGAATTTTGTAACCCAGGTCGGCAGCTTTTCCTTTATCGATCCCTCCAAATGAGTTGGATATCGACCTCAGCTCTTCAAGGTTAACGCCCTCTTTTTTCTCAAAGGCGTAGGAAGTTTGATCTTTCTGATCCCAGGCTGAAACGCAGACTACCGTTCCTCCTAATTGCTGATACAGTTCAACAGCATATTGCGAAACATTGCCAAATCCCTGAATGCTTGCTGTAGTAGATTCCGGTAAAATATTCAGTTCTTTCAGCGCTTCCCTGAGCGTGATAACCACTCCGTACCCTGTTGCTTCTGTCCGCCCGAGAGACCCGCCCATTCCCACTGGTTTTCCTGTAATGGTTCCCGGGTATTTGCCACCCATCAATGTTTCATATTCGTCCAGCATCCACAACATATGCTGTGCGTTGGTCATCACATCGGGTGCCGGTATATCAAGGTTTGGCCCGATGTTTTTATAAATCTGGCGAACCCAGCCCCTGCAAAGCCTTTCCTGTTCATCAGCACTCAGGTTGTGCGGATCGCACACAACGCCACCCTTTCCTCCGCCCAGAGGAATATCGGCTACAGCAGTCTTCCACGTCATCCACATGGAAAGCGCCCGAACTGTGTCCACTGTTTCCTGCGGATGAAATCTCAGCCCCCCTTTGGCAGGTCCCCGGGCGTCATTATGTTGAATGCGGAATCCCTTAAAGACTTTTACAGTTCTGTCATCCATTTTTACTGGGATTAAAAAATGGAATTCTCTGATTGGATTTCTCAGCAAATCTCTTGTTGCCTGATCCAGATCAAGCAAATCTGCAGCTTTATCAAACTGACTTTGTGCAGTGTGGAAGGGGTTGTAATTGATTGATTGCATCTCTTTAAAATTTATATTAAAATTTGTACAGAATCGTTCAAAAATCACTGAATTGGGCCTCTTCTTCAAAGATAATAATAATCATAAAATCAATGATTTATTTCATAAAATAATTTGACTGGAAATTCATTTTCACGAATGGCATTTTACAGCATTATTATCGATTTTCCTGATACGATTTATTTCTCTGAATTTTGGCTCTAAAACGGTCAATTAATCCCGTTCAAATCCCACTCAAAACCTACGTTTGTCCGACGCAGGTCCGACACAAGTCCGACATAGGTCCGACGACGGTCGGACATCGGTCGGAGAAAGGTGGGAGGAATGCGGGAGTTATGTCGGAGGAAGACCTTTGTAAAAACGGAAATTAGAAACAGCCAATAGCATAAGCCTGAAAGAAGTGACATGTGGAATAAGTGACAAAAGGACTGAAAAACCAAGAAAAAAGAATCAAGCCAATAACAAACAGCCAACAGTCATTTCCTGTACATTCAATCAAAAGATTTCCTATATTTGGGCTGAAACCTGCCTTTTTGACCCAAACCATCTGAGAAACTCTTTTTACTCTTATTTCGAACACTAAACAAACTATAGAATGGACATTCAGCACAAAACCAAAGAAGAGATCATCAAAGAGTTAAAGAAATTACAGCAAGAAAATAACTCATTGAAAGAATTACTCGATAAGGGAAACGCAACTTCCAATCGCTCCGAGGATGCAATGCATGAAACTAACTTAAAATTAACGCTTGCCATGAAAGGAGGAAATATGTCCTGGTGGGAAATGGATGTGCCAACCGGCAATGTTTCTTTCGATAAACATAAGGTTGAAATGCTGGGTTATTCACCAGAAAACTTTACACATTACAAGGATTTTACGGCGCTGGTTCATCCTAAAGATTATAAGATGATCATGAAGGCGATGCAGGGGCATCTTGATGGCACTTTTGAAAAATATGAAGCTGAATACCGCATTCTGGCAAGCTCAGGTGAATATATTTGGTTTTATGATTATGGTTCTGCTGTAAAAAAAGATCCCGATGGGAAGCCGCTGATTGTTACCGGCTTTGTTTATAATATCACGGATAGAAAAAAAGCTGAGGAGAGAATGCGTTTGATCAATAGAGCAGTTGAGTCAACAAGTGATGCCATTGGAATTTCTGATTCTGAAGGACGTCATTTTTATCAGAACAAAGCGCTATCCGATCTGTTTGGATACGAAACTACCGCGGAATTAGAAGCAGCCGGAGGGGGAATGGCCAGAGTTATAGACCCGGCTATTGCAAAACAAATGTTTAACAATATTTTGCATGGCAAATCCTGGTCAGGTGAATTAGAGATGGTAACTAAAAGCGGGCGGGTCTTTCCAGCTTATGAGCGAGCAGATGGAATAAAAGATAAAGAGGGAAATATAATTGGAATAATTGGCATAATAAATGACATTACAGAACGCAAGCAAGCTGAAGAGAAATTACAGAAAAGCGAACAAATGCTCCTAACTGTCCTGGATAATTTTCCTGGAGTGGTCTTCTGGAAAGACAAACAATCGAATTATCTGGGATGCAATCGGTCTTTTGCAACCGGAGCAGGATTAAAAAGTCCGGCTGAGGTTGTTGGGAAAACTGACCTTGAAATGCCTTGGGCATCAACAGAAGCCATTAATTATATTAAAGACGATAAAGATGTCATGGAAAGTGGTAAAGGAAGGATGCATATTGTTGAATCGCAGCATCAATCTGACGGCCAGGTAATATGGTTGGATACAAGCAAATTTCCTTTGTGTGATTCAAGGGGTCAGGTCATTGGTGTTATTGGTGTGTCCAATGACATTTCCACCATCAAGAGGGCAGAGCAGGAATTAGTAAATACGAACAAAGAACTTGTCTTCCAAAATGAAGAAAAAGAAAAACGGGCTGCCGAATTAATCATTGCCAAAGACAAAGCCGAAGCCAGCGATCGTTTAAAGACTGCTTTTATAAATAATATTTCGCACGAAATTAGAACCCCGCTCAACGGTATTCTGGGGTTTGCCCCCTTTATTGTCCAACCCGATACTACAATGGAAGAAAAGGATAAGTATTTGGAAATTTTAAATTTCAGTAGCAACCGTTTGATGAATACCATTACCGACTTTATGGATATATCCCTTATTATTTCG
>CAZGZO010000280.1:0-3672 GCA_964529695.1 uncultured Lentimicrobiaceae bacterium | reverse complement strand
CGTTTATGTTTTGAAGTCCGATTTTTAGAAAGGAGAGAGCTTCAGGAATGGCCATTTTTTTATCTTTAGAAGTATGACCTTGTTTCTTTTTCATACAGCAATTTTTGTATTTAAGCCCACTTCCGCATGGACAAGGATCATTTCTCCTTATTTTACTTTTATCAGAGTTCATTATTGTTCTTGTGCGTTCTCCACAATCTCAATCTCCTCCTCCGTTAAACCATACAATTGGTAAACCAGTTGGTCGATTTGGGATTCTAACTCTGAAGTGTCGGCAGCAGGGTTTTGTCCTTTGAGTGCAAGAATTTGAGTAACTTTTTTATCTAAAACGGTGGTTTTGACAAATGGTATTTGTACCAAGTACTGTCGGATAAATCTAAAATAGCCACCTCGTATCATTTGAGTTAAGTGAGAATAAAAAAATAATACCAATTTTGAATTAAGAATTCCTAGATCTGACTTGCTCAAGCCAGGTATAATATATGCCGTATTTACACAGAAAAAATTTTCATCGGAGTCAATTAATGCCTCACAATTAGTCGAAATATCGGGTAGCATAACTTTTGTTTTCTCAAATTCCTCATAATAATCACAAGGTCTAAGTTCCCACCAATATTGTCCTTTATCATAACGTTTCTTCGCCTTTTCTAAAAATGAAATCAAATGTTCAGTAATGGCCGGATATTTTTCTTGTAGCTTTTCCCATGCTTTATCTTCACTTAATTTACCAAACCATTTCTGTGTTTCATTATTTTTAAACAAAATCAGATACTTATTACTTTTCGGTTTTTGGTATCGTTTTATATCTCGTCCAGCAAGGAATGGTTTGATGATTTCAGCGCTTTGCGGGTTTTCAGTAATCAGTCTTTCTTTGGTGCCTTCGTCAATAACAAAAGCTTCATTTAAACCAGTTTTAATTCCATAAAAAATTTTCCCGTTTACATATTCACCTAACGGGGTTCCGGTTTTGCGCAGTTTGGACAATAGTTTTTGTACTTTGGCATTGGTAAGCGACCAACCGCTTGCCTGTAATTCGTTTACCAAAACTTTGGCTTTGTTTTGTGCTACAAATTTTTCCAGTCCTTCAGAAAAATTCAATGATTTAATACTGAGTGCCTTAAATGTTTCTCCCTTCTCTTTTTTGGAAATCGCCAAAATGCAGGGGTAAGTCGTGGCTTCTTCAAAAACTGGCAGATCACCGAAATCTAGTATCGTGTCAATTTTCAATTGCTTCATAAAATCTCGCAAAGACTTACCGTAACCTGCTCGCATCCATTTATTTGGTACGATAAACGTAAACTCGCCCCCGAACTTTAAGTTTCGAATGCCCAACTCAATAAAATAAACATACAAATCAGCTGTACCAGCATAAATTTCAAAATGTTCCTGTAAATAAGATTTCAAAGGCGAAAACTCTTCCTGTCGTATATACGGAGGATTCCCAATCACCACATCGAATCCGATAAACTCACCATTATCATCCAGCACTTCCGGAAATTCAAATCGCCATTCAAAGGCATTTTCATAAATCTTGTTGTTTTTAATGTCTTCTATTTTCTCTAACAGGTTTTTTATCTTATATTCAAGCTCGTTTCTGCTTTCTTCTAATTTTTTCTTTTGTTTCGGTTTGAGTTCTTCTTCGAAAAGCTTTGGAGCGGTAAATTTCTGATAAAATTCTTCGTTTAATTTATTTAATCTTTTTTGTTCTTTACTTTCACGCCCAATTTCAGTTCGGAAATCCTGTTTAATCGTTTTGATCAAACTTTTCATTTCGTGTTTCTGTTCTTTATTTTGAGCATTCCGATAAGTATCGACCGCAACCCTGTAGGATTCAATAGACCATTTACTTTTTTTCAGCGCCTGCTTCAAATCGGCATCCAGCGCAAACCGGCTGATGAGCGAATTTCCCTTTTTGATGTTGATATCGATGTTAGGCAGGGTTTCCAGCTCGGTTTCGTTTTTATAGTAAGCGTTTTTCAGCAGCTCAATCCAAAGGCGCAGGCGGCATATTTTTACAGAATTTGGATTGATATCCACTCCGAACAGGCAATTCTCTATAATGGTTTGTTTTTCATGGAAAAGGGCTTCCTGCACCCGCTGGCTTTCCTTGTTTTGCGGATGGTATTCAAAGAATGCGCCATCTTCATCGGTAACCACCAGCTCATCGTTGGCTACTTCAAAGGCGTATTCTTTTAATCGTTTGCCATCACGGTCCTGCAGAATTTTCAGGTCGTTTTTAATGGCAATCATTTCGTTGAGGGCAGAAACCAGGAAGTGTCCCGAACCCACGGCCGGGTCACAAATCTTCAGGCTGTTGATAATCTGGTTGGCCTCGTTACGGTCCTCAATTTTGTCGTAAAGCCCATCAATATCCTTGCATTCCCAGCCTTTTACCTCGTTGAATTTCTGCACCACCGCGCGCCTGATGGTTTCGCGGCTCATGTACATGGTGATAAACCCCGGTGTAAAAAACGAACCGTCTTTGTAGCCGTTAATTTTTTCAAATATCAGTCCCAGCACGGAGGCATTAATCAGGCTTTTATTGTCTTCCTGAATATCTTCTTTGCCGTCGCCACTAAAATCATAAGCATCCAGAAATTTGAACAGGTATTCCAGCGTGTTCAGTTCGCCCGAACGCTTTCGCCCTTTACCATCTTTAAGTACTGTTGAAGGATAAATTGGAATAGCTTTTTCATTATTCAAATTGCTGATAAATATGGTAATTTGTTCTATTTCCGTAGGCTCGAAAAGAGAGCTGTTCAGGTAAGGTACTTCCTGAAACAGGGTTTTTGCTTCATCGATACGGGCATCATGTTTCCTGGCCAACACCTGGAAAAAGAGATTGTCCAAACCATCGTAATCTTTAATTCTTTTGATGTTCAGGAATTCGTAAGATTTGTCCCCTTTGTGGTAATTGACCAGTTGTGCTTCGAGGAGTTTCAGGAATAAGATCCGGTTTACCCAGGTGATAATCAGTTCCAGTCCCACATTAAAAAGACGCTCCTGGTAATTTTCACCAAATGCTGAGGGCTTGGACAGGCGGCTTATTTTATCCCGTGCATCCAGCTGGTTGATAGCGTTTTCCAGCAGGCTGCCCGAATGGCGTTCTTCATCTTTGTTACGTTCAATAACTTTTTTGCTGCCCTGTTTCCTTTCCGTCAGTCCGATGATATGAAGCAGCTCGCCGTAAAATTTCTTATCAAGGCTGTTACTGTCGTTCAGGAAGGGTAGTTTGAGCAAATGTTCCGGCGAAAGCAGCTTGAAAAGGGCAATAAGTTTGTTATCGTCCTTCGGATCGTTATTTCGGAGCGGTTTTTCATAGTCTCGGATGTCGAAATACGTGAACTCAATGTTTTGGTTGAGTCCCCTGATAAAAGGCTCGGCTACATCTTTATAAAAGAAATCGGTTGTGAAATCGGCAAGTCTGTGGTTTTCAAAATCATTGAATTTTTGAACAAATGCTTTGTTCTGTGCAAAATTCCTTTCAAATATTATGGAATCGAAAATAAACCATTCGTTGATGTTGGTGGCAATGAGATATTTGATTTCATCGTTCTTTTGGTTCAAACGCTCGCGCATATAATACAACACCAACTCATGAAAGGCTTTCACATTAATTTTTGCCACTGCTTGTTCGGGTGTATCTCCGGATGCCGGAAGCCGCAACATTTC
>CAZGZO010000279.1:0-3701 GCA_964529695.1 uncultured Lentimicrobiaceae bacterium | reverse complement strand
AGTAGCTGAAACATAGGGGCTCCTGGCGGATGCCCCACTTGTAATTTATAGGAAACAGAAAGAGTTTCCCCCGGGTCCCACCAACTGGCAGTTGGTTGTATCGTGGAAAAGAAAACAAAGGCAGCAACCGCGAACACAGCCCACCCCGCATAGTTGTTAATTTTTTTAAAGTTCCTCATACACTTGATTTTAGGGTTTTCATATAGAATTCATTTATAGATTGTTACTATAACATTTATCAAAAGAAAACATTGCTCATATGGTTATAAGAAAAACACTTTTAGGTTTTATTGGCAGTATTATTTGGGTGTTCTGGAATAGTTGATTCAAAATTAATGAAAAACCTAGGGGCTTCGAGCATATTATCATTTTTTAAATTTTTTTAACGCCTTAAAGTGTGGACTAGAAATTCCCGAAATGCAAAAATGCTGAACCAATTAAAAACTACATAAAAGCAAAAAAGGCATCCTCCCAAAAACGGAAGAATGCCTTTTAATTTATTCATTTACAAATACTTTACTGACCCTGTAGCATTTTTACTTGTGCATAAAATGATTTATTGATCTTATCAGACAAAGAATCCTGTTTGAATTGCTTTGTCAGCTGCATCAGTGACTGCATAGAACCCAAGGCTTCTCTGATTTGTTCGGAATAATCATTATAAAACCTAGGTTTCAATCCATTATAGTACCTCAAATCCTGCATGTAGCGTGTGTAAATGGCGTTTACCACGTCATTGGCTTTTTTTGTGGCACCACATTGATAATACACGAGCGCCTTCTGGATTGTAAAGTAATCGTATGGAAACTTGCTTTTCGGGAAGAAATGAGTTTCCCTGTCAAGGACATTCACTGCAGAATCATATTTGTGAGCATTGGCCAAAGCTCTGCCCAAAACGAAATAAGATTGAATGGCCATAGATGAGTTCATAAAACTTTGCCTGTCAACATGCACACCCGGTTTTTCCAGCCTTCCCCATCTTGCTTTAGGACTCATTAAAACCCTGTAAGCATGATTGATATCAATACCGCCCATACCTTTAATGTAATCTTTAGCCAGGGTTGGTTTGAATTCGTAAACAACACCTTCCATGTGACAATATTGGCTCACATCGAATGCCTTATTTTCAGCCGAAGGATTCACAAAACAAATAGGTCTCTTCCAGTTATTGGTAGCAACCAAATCCAACAATAATATTTGATTTCGTGTAAGGAAATTGGTTCTCAGCTTCCAATGAATTTCTTTAACAATCTTACCTGCATTAGCCTTTGAAACTGTTCCTGAATTCACTGCCGCAGCTGAGTCAACTTTCAGATAGAGATCACGTGTCGGCATTACATCTGTCTTCTGGTCACCCCAACTAACTTTTGTTCTGGGATCATCGCTTGCGACAAATCCAATTGCATCTTTAATTGAAACTTCTCCCTTTACCATCGGATAAACCGGAATATAATCCAAGGTGCCACGATCATATTTTGCTGAAGATATAGTCAGCGGCAAAGGGGCCGAATTATATTCTTGCTTAAACATTTGATCGGTATACCAGGATCCTGAAGCCAACATATAATTCACTACCCGAACGTCGGTTCTGATACCTTCAACCTCCTGTGCATACCAAAGTGGGAAAGTATCGTTGTCGCCATTGGTAAACAAAATCGCGTTAGGCGGACAGGATTCCAGATACATCACTGCAAAGTCACGGCAGGCATATCTTCCTGCACGGTCGTGAGATGGCCATTCCTGTTTGGCCATGTTAGCTGGAACGAGTAACATACAAACAGCTGTCACACCTACTGCAGCAAAATGCTTTTTCTTAAAATATTTTTCAAGTGATTCATAAAGGTTTAAAACGCCAAATCCAATCCAAATGGCAAACGCATAAAATGACCCCACGTATGAGTAATCCCGCTCACGCGGTTGTATCGGTACCTGGTTCAGGTAAATAACAATGGCTAATCCTGTCATAAAGAACAGCACAAATATTACCCATGCATTCTTTTTATCTCTATTGAGCTGGAATATGACACCCAACAAACCTAAAATCAACGGCAGGAAATAAAGCTTTGTATGGGCCGGGTTGTTTCTACTAGGCGGTAAATCCGACTGGTTGCCCAACCTAGCTCTATCGATAAAATTGATACCGCTGATCCAGTTTCCATGTTGAATTTCTCCTTGTCCTTCAATATCATTTTGCCGTCCCACAAAATTCCACATGAAATAGCGCCAGTACATATGGTCAACCTGGTATGTCAGGAAAAATTTCAAATTCAAAAGGAAACTGGGTTTAACAATTGTCTTTGTTTTTCCATTTTCATGAACAGTGATTGGCGTTCCACTTTTCCCTCCATAAGCTGCGCTTTGATATATTCGCTTATAGCTTGGTTTATCATTACTCCACATTCTTGGGAAAATGGTTTCGAACCTTGAATCATACTCAGGTATAACCATCCTGTCAATCACATCATATCTTTTGGTTTTATCGTTCCACTTGTAAACGGGTTCACCAAATTTAGTCCCTGTTTGAGGTGCATTGTAATATTGTCCGTACATCAAAGGCCAGGTTCCGTACTGCTGTCTGTCAAGATAAGACATCAGTGCCGCAGCATTCTTTGGAGCGTCTTCATTAATAGGAGTGTCAGCATTCGAGCGGATAACCAACATTAGGAATGAGGAATACCCAATCAAAAGAAAAGTAAGACCCAAGATAATGGCATTTAAAACCACTTTGCCTTTTTTTCTTGTATAACGAATACCAAAAACAATGAGGGCTATCAGTAGAATGAAATAGAAAATAACACCAGAGTCGAAAGGCAACCCCAAAGAATTCACGAAAAAGAGCTCAAAAACCCCCGCAAGGTTAACCACCTGCCTGATAATCACGACCATTACAATCCCCAGAATACCAATACCAACAATCCCGGCCCAAATGAAACCTTTCCAGGAGAATTTGTATTTTTTGAAATAATAGACGTAAACAATGGCAGGAATTGTAAGCAGGTTGAGCAAATGAACGCCTATGGCCAGACCTGTCAAGTAGGCAATAAGCAGAATCCATCGAAAACCGCTCCTGTGATCCGCCACTTCTTCCCATCGTAGAATTGCCCAGAAAGACAAGGCAGTTATGAAAATAGAAGAAGCGTAAACTTCTGCTTCCACAGCTGAGAACCAGAAAGAATCTGAAAAAGTAAAAGCGAGTGAACCAATCAATCCCGCGCCGATTATGGCCCACATCTGGCCTTTTGTGAGTTCATCTCCCTCTTTCTTAATATAGATTTTCTTTGCCAAGAGCGTGATGGTCCAAAACAAAAACATAACAGCAAAAGCACTTGCCAGTGCCGAAATGGAATTGATCATCACCGCTACATGTGCTTTATTGCCAAAGGCAAACAGAGAGAAAAATCTACCCAGCAACTGGAAAAGCGGTGCTCCCGGAGGGTGTCCTACCTGTAATTTATATGAAATAGAAAGATACTCACCAGGATCCCACCAACTGGCAGTAGGTTGTATCGTGGAAAAGAAAACAAAGGCAGCAACCGCGAACACAGCCCACCCAGCATAGTTGTTAATTTTTTTAAAGTTCCTCATATACTTGAATTTATGTAAGGCACAATTGAGCCGCTAATTTAGGAATTTTGGCAAACCATCTTAAAATTTAACTATTTTTAAAAGTGCTTGAACCGGATGTAAAAATATTTGTACAT
>CAZGZO010000278.1:0-3717 GCA_964529695.1 uncultured Lentimicrobiaceae bacterium | reverse complement strand
CAAAATGGTCGTTCAAAAGCTTTACTACCAGGTTGTAATGGATATTATCGACATAAAAGGAAAAAATCCCGAGTCGTTCTTTTACATCTTCTGCGAGGATGTGTAATCCGGGAACACCGGAGAAACCTTTAAAGGCTTTCTCAACCAGTTCGTGTTCCCTGACCAGGATATTGTCTGTACCCATCATTTCTTTGACCTCAATGGCCAGAGCACCGCGGATGGCTTGTAAAAAGCCGGGGGTTCCGCCGTCCTCCCGGAGCTCAATGTCGTCAAAATATAAATGTTCGCCCCAGGGGTTCGTCCATTCAACCGTTCCGCCCCCGGGTTGATCCGGCACCTTCCGGTTGTACAGGGCTTTGTTGAAAATCAGCACGCCTGAGCTTCCCGGTCCGCCCAGAAACTTATGAGGGGAAAAGAAAATGGCATCCAATCTTTCCAATTCATTTTCAGGATGCATGTCCATATCGATGTAAGGTGCAGAGGCGGCAAAGTCTACAAAGGCCAGCCCCCCGTATTGGTGCATGATGGAAGCCAGCTCCCCGTAAGGAGGTATGATGCCTGTAACATTGGAACCTCCTGAGAAAGTTCCTATTTTCATTTTTCGGTCCCTGTATTTCTCAAGCTGACGGACAAGTTCTTCAGGATTGACCTTGTTGTGTTCATCCGGTTGGAGCAACACCACTTCGGCATTGGTCTCAAGCCAGGAAGTCTGGTTGGAATGATGCTCCATGTGTGTTACAAAAACTACCGGCCTTTCAATATCCGGAATACATTTCCCATCCACAAAAGAAGCACAGTTTTTCAGCCCCAGGATCCGCTGGAATTTATTCACTACGCTGGTCATTCCCTGGCCGTAAGTAATGATCACATCATCCAGACCGGCATGGACATGTTCTTTGATCTTCCGATGGGCATAATGATAGGCTTTGGTCATCATGGTGCCGGTTTCCGTAGTTTCCGTATGTGTGTTCCCGACATAAGGCCCGATGTCCTGTGTTATTTTGTTTTCAATCGGTGCATACAATCGACCGCTGGCAACCCAGTCAGCGTATATTATTCTCTTTATTCCGTACGGACTTTCAAAATACTGGTTATACCCGATGATATCTTTTCTGAATTTTTCAAAATATTTTTCTAGAGATGTCATACCAAATGCTGTTAAAGATGATAAGCTTTTATCCATTAAAGACAACCTTATTACAGAAGAAGAAGGCTGTTTGATAATATATAAAATAAGGTGCTGAAGCAGGAAATAAAATAATTAAAACAACCCATTTCTATATGCCACAAACTTTTCCAATGGTAAGGTACTCAAAAGAATATCTCCAAATTAATAACTCGCAGAAAGAAAGGCTATTAGTGCATATCATTATTAATGAGATTATTAGCGTCATTTTTAAATGATTTATGACGAGGAACTACTTTAATAGTGCTTTCAGTTTATTTTGCAGGGAATTTCCAGCCAGATCCTGAGCGACTATAATTCCCTTTTGGTTTATAAGAAGATTGTGAGGAATCCATTTTACACCATAAAGTTGACCTGGAGCTGAATGCCACCCTTTTAGATCAGAAACTTGTGTCCAGTAAAGTTCCTGCTGGTGGATCCCTTGGAGCCAGTTGTTATGAATCCTGTCCAGGGATACGCCAAATACGGTAAAACCTTTATTGTGGAATCTCTTAAAAGCAGCTACTATTTCAGGATTCTCAGCACGACAATCAGGACACCAGGAAGCCCAAAAGTCAACTAAAGTATATTTATGAATCTTAACAACAGAAGATAAAGAAACCGCTTTCCCTATTGTATCATTCAAAGTAAAGTCAGTAAAGTGTTGTCCGGGCGCTACACTTTTCAAAACGGCTACATGTTCTTTTAACAATTTCACATAAGGATTTTGAGGTAGTGTCGTATTAAAACAATTTGTGAGTGAATCGAGCTTTTCCAAAGAAGTCAAATAACAATTTTTCAGAACAAGAAATGGCGAAATTGCACTATTATTATGACGTGTCGCAAAAGCAAAGGTGTATTGAATTCTCTGATTGTCAATTTTATAATACTCCTTCCTGATTGCTTCCGCTTTTTTTGGATTGTTATCGGCTTCGGCTTTACTGATTTTAGCGATAATGGGTTTTTCCTCTATTTGAAAGATTTTGGAAGAGTCCAGAAACGCATCATATTCTTGTTGCGTTTCTGACCCCTTAATAATAGGATTTCTCCATGCGTTCAGCCCTGCAGTCAGATATATTTTACTGTTTTCTAACCAGAAAGGAATATGTATGTTGAATTTCTTAATAGTTAAATAATAAAATTCAGGAGATTCAATTTTTCCGGTAATTGTTCCTTTACCATCCTGAAGGATCAAGGAGTCCAGCCTTTCCCAAGATTTATTTATCTGTTTTTCTAAAATAACTTTAGTGGGAGAATCGAGACCTGTTATGTTGATAACAACGCTAAAACCACCTTTCTGTTTTTGCTCATTGGAACAGGAGGCAAAAAGCAACATTGTAAGAATAAAAGTCCCTATTAAAAAAAGTAATTTTTTCATCTTTATGTTTATTTAAGGTCATTTAATTCATTAAATTTCAATTTAATATGTAATACTCTGCTTATCTTCAGTTTCAGAGAGTTCCTGAGAAAGAATATTTGCCATCAAGAAGTTCTGTTTCATTTCTTATTGTTAATGTTAAATAAGCTCTTTTGTTCTTTATAGTTTTTCAAACCCTTTTTCAGGAATTCTACAAAGTGATCCGGGTTCAGGTCGTATGCCCTGGGCTGTGTAAGCACGTTCCCGTCATTGTCCATCAGGACATAAAATGGCTGTGCGTTGACCCCGAATTTGGTGATCTGGAAATCGGCATCTTTCTTTCCCAGAGTCTTTTTCCATTTGCCGTCGTAGGTGGATTTGATCCATTCCGATTCGGGGAGTTTGTATTTGTCATCCACATATAGCGCCAGGATCACATAATCATTTCTGAGAATTTTTAGCACCCGTGGGTCAGACCAGACATTGGCTTCCATCTCACGGCAATTCACACATCCATGTCCGGTGAAGTCGATAAAGATCGGTTTGTTCTGTTCTTTGGAACAGGCTACCGCCTGATCATAGTCAAAGTAGCCCTGCAATCCCAGCGGCAATTCAAGAAAATTATGATATTTCGGTGTGCTGCAGGTTTCTGTTGGCTGCCGGCTACTGTTGCTGCCTGTGTAAATTTCAATATTATTTCTGATAATCGCATTCAGGTCGAAGTCCATTGTTGTTCTTGGCGGCAAATATCCTGATAAGGCTTTCAAAGGAGCACCAACCATTCCGGGGATCAGATATACGACAAAACTAAAAGTAATAATGGCCAGCAAAAGCCGGGGAACGGTTACGTGCGGTACACCATCATCGTGAACAAATTTGATCTTTCCCAACAGATAAACCCCCAGCAGGAAAAAGATCACGATCCAGAGTGCAAGATATACTTCGCGGTTCAAAATATGCCAGTGGTACGTTTGGTCGGCGATGCTAAGGAACTTCAGTCCCAGCGCAAGCTCGAGAAAACCGATCACTACTTTCACCGAATTGAGCCAGCCGCCGGATTTCGGCAAGCCGGAAAGCCAGGACGGGAAAAAAGCAAACAAAGTAAAAGGCAATGCAAAGGCCAGCGAGAAGCCAAACATCCCCACGATGGGTTTCAATACAGCGCCTCCAGCGGACTCTACAAGAATGGTTCCCA
>CAZGZO010000277.1:0-3721 GCA_964529695.1 uncultured Lentimicrobiaceae bacterium | reverse complement strand
AAGGCCATCAGCATTGTTGCCGCCCTGGAACTGGGGAAACGACGGCTGGCTGAGAAAGTCATTCAGCAAGCGAAAATTACCTGCAGTCGTGATGTGTATAACCTGCTGGTACCCGAGCTGACCGATAAATATTATGAAGCTTTCTTTGTATTGATGCTCGACCGGGCCAACAAGGTAATGCAGAAAGTAAACATCAGTCAGGGAGGCGTGGCCGGCACGGTGGTCGATCCCAAGAAAGTGTTCAAACTGGCGCTGGATTACAATTCTTCTTCAATCATCCTGGCGCACAACCATCCGTCCAACAACCTGAAACCCAGTGAAAATGATATCCGGTTAACCCGCAAACTTGCCGAAGCCGGCAAAGCGTTGGAAATACAGGTTTTGGACCACATCATTGCCGGAAATGATAATTATTATAGCTTTGCTGATGAAGGGTTGATGAATTGAATTTGTTTAATGTTTGTAAACTATTGCATGGTAGAAATTCAAAAAAATGATTCGATTTTAATATTAACCCACCCCTACACCCCTCCGAGGAGGGGATTAATGGAAATCATTTTTTTGAATTCCCGGCCGGAAGCTAAAAATAACAACTGAAAATAAATTTTAAAGTACAATAATGGAAAATCAGGCATTTTATGATGACCTTTTTACAAAGGTAAAGGACAGTCTGAATTATCAGGAAATTCAGGAATTGAGATCTTTTCAGAAAGGAAACATTCCTCTACTGGAGAAAAAAATCCGGCAGTTAAAAAGCGGCATTAAATTTCTTCGGATTATATCGTTTGCTTTCTTGTCGTTACTCATTCTTTTAGCTTTTTTATTACAGTGGGGAGGCGTGCCCAAACTGAATCAGTTTATCTTCTTTTTTTTGATGGTCTTCCCCATCGGGATGAGTAATGCGATAAGCGGAAAGAAGTCATTACCTGTGCTACAAAAAAAGATTGATACCTTTGAATTTATGTTAGTCCTGACAAAAGATAAATGGGCAATAGCCGGATAGAAGATATTATAAATGAAGATAGTCACACTTATCGGGACCAGGCCTCAAATCATCAAAGCAGTAGCACTGAGCCGTGCCATACGAAATCATTTTGCAGATCAGATTCAGGAAGTGATTGTCCACACCGGGCAACATTACGATAAAAACATGTCTCAGGTTTTTATTGATGAGTTGGGAGTTCCGAAACCAGATTACAATTTGAAGGTAGGCAGTGCCAGCCATGGTGTTCAGACCGCAAAGATGATTCCCCGTATCGAAAAGATTCTCAATAAAGAAAAGCCTGATTTTCTGGTAATTTACGGCGATACTAATTCCACGCTGGCAGGAACCGTTGCTGCTTCTAAAATTCATATTCCCATCGCGCACGTGGAAGCCGGGCTGCGTTCATTCAACAAAAGTATGCCGGAAGAAATCAACCGTATTATGGCCGACCATGCTTCTACCCTGCTGTTTTCGCCAACCGCCACGGGTATTAATAATCTGATTCAGGAAGGCTTTAAAGAAGATAATCTGCCGCCTTATTCTCCGGACCATCCGGGGATCTTTCATTGCGGCGATGTGATGTATGACAACAGCCTTTATTTTGAAACCATAGCCCGGGAGAAAAGTGATGTGCTGAAAAGATTAAACCTTGAAGACAAACCTTTCCATCTGGCCACCGTTCACCGCGACAACAATACAGACCAGCCCAAAAGACTTTCTGCTATTTTCGGCGCTTTTCAAGAGATAACACGCAAATCAAAAATTCCGATTGTTGTGCCTTTGCATCCCAGAACATCCAAGCTTCTGGATAAGAACCTGGATAAATTGCTATTTGAGAGAATCACCGAAAATCCTTTCATTCAGTTGATTCCTCCGGTTTCTTACCTGGATATGATATTGCTTGAGAAAAACTGCGACATGGTTTTCACTGATTCCGGAGGTGTGCAAAAAGAAGCCTACTTTTTCGAAAAACCGGTCGTCATTCTCCGCTCGGAAACTGAATGGAAAGAAATTGTGGACCAGGGTTGCGGCATTGTAGCCAATGCTTTTCAGGAGAACATTCTTCAGGCAACTGATTATTTTAAAAGAGAAGCCAAATCTTTGAAATTTCCTCCTTTTTACGGGGATGGAAAAGCGGCGGAGTTTATTGCTGAGAGGCTTTTACAAAATTCTTAGACTGTCCTGTCTTGCGGATGTGGTAAATTAAGGCATCTCATTTTAAAATATGAGTTACGCGAAATAAATAATCTAAGATTCTATGGAAACAGAACAAAAGAAAATCTTCTATCAAGACCCAAAAGTAACCGTAACTCAGGATAAATTTGTTTCTGATGGTGAGACCTATGCAATAAAAGACATTTCATCAGTATCTAATTTTGAAATAGTTAAAAGTAAAAATGGGCCAAGCATGCTTATGGCGTTGGGCGTCATTCTCCTGGTCCCTTCAGGAATGAGAATCTTAGGTGGAATCCTTGTAATTCTAGGGTTTGTGTGGCTCTTTTCTGTAAAAAATGAGTACGCCGTACGAATTAGCAGGAATGCAGATGAAATCAACAGTCTTGTTTCAAGGGATAGAGATTATATCCAAAAGATTGTGGATGCCCTTAATGAAGCCATAATTTTTCGGGAATAGGCATTCCAGTTTTATATTCCTGCTAATGCGGGTTGCAAACCCAAACGGACGAGGTTTTGCAAAAGTTTCAATGTTTGGGTCCCCTCCGAAAAGTAATTTTTCGTCATTGCGAACGTAGTGAAGCAATCTCAAAATAAAGAATGTCAAAAGAATGAGATTGCTTCGTGCCTAGCAATGACGTGTGTTTTGATTTTTCGGAGCGGACTCAGTGTTTCTAATTACTTTATAGAACTACAATCCTTTTACAATTGCCAAAGCTTTTTTGACATGCTGATCAGGCTTGATGTGATCGATTCTTGACGAAAATGCAGCTACGATGATGCCTTTTTTATTAATAACAAATGTAGTTCTTGGGATAAAACCGTGTGTGACCTGCTTGCCTCGTACATCCTTAACTCCCTTCTGTGGAGGGAATAATTTCAAGCCGTAGGTGGCAGCAATTTTGCCTCCCGGATCGGAAGCTACGGGGAACTTTCCTGCACAATAATCCGGATCGGAAGAGAATGAATTCAAACGTTGAATATCATCTGCTGATACACCGATGATGGTGGCTCCGGCTGCCGTAAATTTACTCTTGAGTGCAGCAAATGTATGCGCTTCCAAATCGCATCCGCCGGTGTAAGCACATGGGTAGAAATAGACTACAACGGGTCCTTTGGCCAGGGCTTTTTTTAATGAAAATTCAAAATCATGGCCAGCCTGGGAGGCCTTTGCCGTGAACAGGGGAGCTTTTGCTCCCTTTGTCAGCATCCCCGATTGGGCAAAGCCGGTCGAGGCAAAAAAGAGGCTGAAGCTGAGGGATAAAACGATGAAAAGACTATATTTTTTTAACATGATGGATTATTAAATTTATGTGTGAATTTTCATCAAAGATACTACAATCGGACATTAAAATCAATAGGGTACTTTTATACCGAATTTGTATTGATAACATTGATTTTTCACTGTGTTGGGCACGCGCTGCAAGTGCGCCAGGGAAGAATTCTTTTGTTTTGCCCAGCCCCACATCGCACATCCAAAGCGGCAGGGATTGAAGTGGAAAGCTTGCCGGAAGGGCTGTGTAGCAGCTGCCGGCGGGCGGAGGCGACCGGAGGAAGCCCACG
>CAZGZO010000276.1:0-3731 GCA_964529695.1 uncultured Lentimicrobiaceae bacterium | reverse complement strand
CATTCAGGGTGTAGTGACCGCACGGTCGTGAAGGTTCGAGTCCTTTCTTGGGCACTTAAAAAGCTGTTTCATTAATTTGAGACAGCTTTTTTATTTGGTTGATTTTTACCCGGGAATGAATTCCCGGGCTACTCATAAAAAATCCCTATGGGATTTCTCCGTCCGCCTTGGCGGACGGTTGAAAGATAGGCCATGAGTTTACTCATGGTATAATTTTTAGTTGTAATTCAAATATTTAATTTCGATCTATACCAGTTAACAGTCTTCTGCAAAGCCGTTTCCAAATCCGTTTGAGGTTCGTACTGAAAATGATCCTTCAGCTTCTGAATACTGAAATGATAATCTTTTCCCCCGTTGTTGATGCGGTAGGGCGTTAAAAAAGGCTCAGTTTTAATTTTCAGGAACCGGTGAATTCCATAATACATTTTAGCCGCAGTCATCGCAAGTCCGTAGGGAAGGGAAGTTGCCGGTAATTTAACGCCTAACTTCTTCGCCAGCGCCGAATTAAATTCATGCCAGGTAATGTCCAAACCATCTGTTGCGATGTAGGCATTTCCTTTTGCTTTTGATTCTTTGGAAACCAATAAAATGATATCTATCAGATTATCAATAAACACCGGACATGTTTTGCTTTTCCCATGATTGATTTCAGCAAATTTCCCTTTAAGTAATGCATCGATATATTTTGAAATAAAAGTATGGTCGTTCATGCCGTAAACATTTCCCGGCTGAACGGCTGTGATTTCCATCGAAGTCTCTTTCTGAAAATCCCAAAGCCATTGCTCTGCCATGTGTTTGGTTTGGGCATAAGGAATCAGGTTTTGTGCCGGAGGATGCTCTTCTGTAACATTTTGTTTCCCAAATCCATAAAAAGCTACCGTGCTAATGTAAACCATACGTTTGACACCAGCTTCCGAAGAGGCTTTCGCTACATTTTTTGTCCCCTGAAAATTGACTTTCTCAAAAAGTTCATAAGGTCCCCAATCGGCTGCCAGTCCTGCAACATGGAAGACTTTTTCTACATTTTCCAACGCTTGGGGAAGTGTTTCAGGTTGTGTAATATCCCCGTAAACCAAATTGACAGAAACATTCTCAAGAAATTTTAAATCGGAAGTTTTGCGAACCAGCGCATTAACTTCAAACCCTTCCGCAACAAGCCGCTTGCATAGATTGCTTCCAATGAAGCCGTTGCTTCCCGTTACTAGAACTTTAGACATCAGGGATGAAAAATTATGAAGTAATCCAATAAAACGCCGACAGATGCATGAATCAGGAAAACATACCAAATGGATTTGCTTCGCAAGGCAATCATGCCAAACAGAATGCCAACAATGATAGCACCGATTATTTCTCCTTCTGGTTTGCCAATATGTACGAGCGTAGAGGAAATGGTTTCAATAAGGATAGCATTTACAGCGCCAAAACGATCTTTTAATCCGAAAAGTAAAACACCCCTGAAATAAAACTCCCAGGCCACATAAAAAATCAATACATAAACCGCTGCATACAATGGGAAATGATCGGGATGGGTTAAAAGGCTTTTCGCCATAGGATATTCCACCCGCATGCCGGGCATTTTGGAAGCAAAGTAAATAATGGGAAGTACGATTATAGGAATGGTAATCAGCCATTTAAGCCCATATTTTAAATCTCCCAAACCCAAACCAAAATCTATCAGGCGCTTCTTCATGCCAAACTTTACATAAAGCAAAGGCAGGATAAACATCAGGACAAAGAAAACGCCCCATTCCCAGAAAATAGCCATGCGATCGCCACCAGCCATGGTTTTGTAAGATGGAAAATAGCTGTAAAAAAACTGCGGATAGCCGTGATAGCGATACAGTGTCAGTAAAAGCGGTGCACTTAACAGTAAAATGTAAGTGTGAATGTCTTTTTTTTCGAAGGTGATTCCTTTAAACATGGTTTTTCTTTTGAAAGTAAGGTGGCAGATTGTACTTCTTAACTTTCTTGTAAATCCACCCCGCCAAAATAAAAGCAATGATGGTCCAGATTATCCCTGCAATCATATCGGTAACGTAATGGTAGCGACAGTAAACCAGTGAAATCCAGATGCCAATCACTACCGGAGTAAAGATAAGAAACATTTTTTTATTGTATTTGGCCATGAGGATAATCGTGGTCAGGGAAATCGCGGTATGCAAACTGGGAAAAGCATCAAATTTGTTAGGCTCCAAAGTATTTATCAGATTTCGGATGGGCCCTGCCAGGAAAATACCCGTTAAATCTTTGGCTTCCAGGTGTGCAATGGGCGCGAAAAGATGGGGCCCTCGGGCAGGAACGATAAAATAGATGATGTAGGCACCGTAATAAACCATCAGGTAAATAAAAACACTTTTATTGAACTGTTCATCAGTGCCTTTCCTGTAAAGATAAAACAAAATAAACAGCGGAAAGGGGAAATAAAACAGGTAAAGCAGATACATTAAATCTGTGAGCCAGGGCTTGAAAAAAGTTTCTATCCAAACCGTCGGATTAACTCCCAATAGCACAAAATCCAGGTGTGCCAGTTCCTTGTCATAATCATGCGGATTCAGGAATGGAAGAATCATGTAGAAACTTTCGAACAGCACAAAAAAGAAGATGAGCGGATAAAAATTCAGATAAATCCGTTTTATTTTATCCATAATCCAGGATTCCTGCTCCCGGTTTTTCCTATTTCTGATAGCTATTGCAAGAACAATAATCAGGAATGAAGCTACGAGAACAATAAAAGGTTTATAGGTATATGGATTATGTGGTGATGAGAAAAGAGCAAAGACAAAAATGACGAAAAGAAACCCCAGGTTCAGAATATCTATAATACTAAGGTTTCTTTTCTTAATGAATTTCAACATAGACGATTACATTTAAAAGTCTATTTGATAAATGCGATACCGCTTGTAAGGATCCGCATCGATATTTTGTAAAATCCGATTCATCATGGTATTGTCTTCCAGAATCCAGCTGGCTTCTGCTTCTTTATAACCATGTTTTACGGCAGCGTCAAAGCATTTAGCATACATCACGGAATCAATACCTTTAAGCCTGTGACTTTCTATGAGCCCTAGTGTTAAAACCCGCCCCCGTGAGACTTTCTTTTGAAAACCGATCAATTTCAGGAAGTTAAATGGAAACAGCCGTCCGCTTTTGATCTTCTTGACAATCTGATTCAAATCGGGTAAAATGGCGATGAAAGCCACGGGATCTCCTTTGTCTTCAGCAATATATACGAAGTCCTGTGAGGTAAACATTTTAAGTTCAGTTGCCAAAGCTTTAAACTCATCGTCATCCATGGGGATAAATCCCCAGTTCTTTTCCCAGGCTTTGTTGTAGATATACTGAAGTTTTGGAGCTTCTTCTTTTATCTTTTTAAAATTGACCTTACGGATTATGATATCCTCCTTTTTCAATCTTTCTTCAATGGTATCAGCCAGTTTTTTATATCGCTGCGGGAAATTTTTTACCTGAATTTGATAGGAGAAAAGATCCATTCTCTTTTTAAATCCGGCAGCTTTAATTAAATCATCATAATAAGGGTAATTGTGGGTCATCATCACGTAAGGTGGTGTGTCAAAACCTTCTACTAACGTGCCACAAGTATCATTGGTTGTGGGATTCATTGGGCCGTAAGCACCATCTACACCCTTCTCTTTCAGCCATTTTTTAGCTGCGTCAAACAAAGCACCGGAAACTTCTTTATCATCAATACTATCGAAAAAACCAAAAAAACC
>CAZGZO010000275.1:0-3759 GCA_964529695.1 uncultured Lentimicrobiaceae bacterium | reverse complement strand
ATGATAATTTGGTAAAAAGCAAATTTTGGAGAGGCGGGAGAGCGAAGAGGCGAAGGGGAGAGTGAGCGATGAGACACATAGGAAGCGGATATCAGGACAGTCGAATCGATTGCCTGTATTCGAATGGACAACACCCCTGCAGAACTTTAATCTTTAGTTGCTACCTTCGTTCCATTCAGGGAATCTCCCCGGCGTGTATGGGGCACCATACTTTTCCAGTTTTGATTCAACCGATTTTATTTCACTATCGATAGATTTCAGTTTCGTCAATAAGGCTCCAAATTTACTGGCAGCAACATCGTACGATTTCTTAAATGTTGTCGTTGGAGCTGCCGTTGTCGTCCACAATGCGCCGGTAATTAAATCTACTCTTTCTTTCACAGAAGTTGGTGAAGCACCTTCATAATCGGCTTTCAATTGGTCTCCGTTCAGTTCTTCGTTCAACTCATCGAGCTCCTTTTTAATGGATACAATGGAGTTGTAAATGCTGTCAGGAACATTCGCTCCATCAATCACTGCCTTTTCCAGATATCCAATTTTATTAACAAGGGATTTTCTGTAGGCATCTGCACCGGAAATTGCCCTGGTTAATGAAGCCACTTTTTTATTGAATTGATCAAGAGCAAGTCTTTCTTCGGTAGTAAGCGTGGTAACATTTAGCGGTTCACAAACAAAATCCTGCGGTGGTACCAATTGAGTAAATTCTCCATCTACAAATTTTGAAAGCGAAACTTTATATTTTCCGGGAACAACCATATAGCCTATATCAGGTGTATACCATGGTACAGAAGTATCAACCGGCTTTAATGAAACAGGTGTAAAAGGATTATACCTGAAATTCCAGGTAATCCGGTTAACTCCCTTTTTGGGTGACGTCTTTATTTTCCGGATGACGTTTCCGTTTTCATCGGTGATGGTAAAAAGTAAATAAGCTGTTGGTTCTTCTTTTTCTTCATGCAACCTGTCATAGGTTGGAAATTTCACTTCTTCGTTTTTTTTCTGCTTTGCTTTTTCTTCGTCTCTTCGTTGCTCTTCCAGCGATTTGATCTCATCTTTCAGATAATACGTGAACACAGCTCCAACTGGCGGATTTGGTGCGGAATAAAAGCTTGCTCCCTGAAACCCTACTCCTTTGAATCCAAGCGGATTTGCCTGAACAAACATTTTTGCATCTTTAATCGGAAAAATGTAAGCTTCTTTTTTCAATGTTTCAGGACTTAAATTTCGCAATGGGGTATAATCATCAAGAATGTAAATTCCGCGACCAAATGTTGATACAACCAGATCGTGTTCTCTTCGCTGTAAAACAAGGCTCTTGACACACTCGGTAGGAATTCCGTTTTTTAATTGGACCCATTCATGTCCGCCGTCATTTGTAAAGAAGACTCCAAATTGCGTTCCGACAAAAAGAAGATTTTTGTCTTTATCATCTTCTGCAATGGTGTAAGTACTTCCCTTTTCCGGTAGATTTCCGTTAAACAGGAACCACGATTTTCCTCCATCAGTCGTTTTGAAAAGGTAAGGTTTGAAATCGCCGTCAAGAAAATTCTGGCAGGCAGCGTAAGCCACTTTTTTGTTGAAGTGTGACCCAATTATTTGAGATATTCTTGCATATTTTGGCAATCCGGGCGTTGAAGATTTATTCCAGTTTTTACCTCCATCGGTTGTATAATAAATCAATCCGTCACCGGAACCCGTGAATATCAGATTTTCGTCGATTGGTGACTCGGCAATTGCACTTATTTGTCCCATCGAGCCCTTTCTGACCAGTTCGTCAACACTCCAGCTTCGATCCATCAGGTTTTGCATTTCATTCGGCACACCGCGGGTCAGATCAGGACTGATCACATCCCAGGTGCTTCCCATATCATTGGTACGGAATAATTTATTGGCTCCGAAATACAATCTTTTATGATCAAATTTGGAAATTAATAATGCAGCATTCCAGTCGAACCTGTATGCCGTATCAGCAAAGTCATACGGTTTAATGAATAACTGTTCACCCGTTTTTTTATCATATCTAACCAGACCGCCATTTTGTGATTCTGCGTAAACGATGTTCGGATCTTTCCAGTCTACCTGCGATTGAAAACCATCACCGCTGGTTGTAAAAAACCAATCACGGTTGGTAATGCCGCTGGAATTAATTGTTCTGGAAGGACCTCCAAAGCTGTTGTTGTCTTGCGAGCCTGCGTAGACATTATAAAATGGCTTGGCGTTATCTGTTGTTACTTTATAAATTTCAGCGATTGGAATATTCGATTTGAAATCCCAGTTTTTCCCCTCGTCATACGTTTCGTAAACGCCACCGTCACACCCGTCAATCAGATGTTTGTTGTTCGATGGATCAATCCACAACACATGATTATCAACGTGCTTTTTATCTTCGCCTAAATTTTTCCATGTTTTGCCTCCATCGATGCTTACTTTCATAAATACATCCATGCTATAGACCCGATCGACATTCTTTGTATCGCAGTAAATTTTCTGGAAATAGAACGGATAAGTAGAAACATAACTACTCCGTTTTTCCCAGCTAATCCCGCGGTCGGTACTTCTGTATACACCTCCACCTTTCTTGGCTTCAACAATGGCAAACAAGATATCCGGATTTACCGGAGAAATAGCGATTCCGATTCTTCCGACATCCTCCGTTGGAAGCCCCTCGGTCATTTTAGTCCAGGTTTCTCCGGCGTCGGTACTTCTGTATATTCCGCTTTCCGGTCCGCCGGAGACTCCGGTAAATAATTTCCTCATTCGCTGGTGTGCCACGGCATACAGAATATTGTGATGTCTCGGGTCCATGTGAATCTCATAGCAACCTGTATATTTACTGATAAACAACACCTTTTTCCATGTTTTTCCGCCATCAGTAGTTTTGAATATTCCCCGCTCATCATTTGCTTTTCTCAACGATCCGTAAGCAGCGACATAGACGATATTCGGATCTTTCGGGTCAACAACAATTCCTCCGATGTGATAGGAATTTTTAAGACCCATGTTTTTCCAGCTTTGTCCGCCATCTTCACTTTTATAAACTCCATCGCCGTAAATAACATTATTCTGATTGTTATTTTCGCCTGTTCCAACCCATATCGTGTTAGGATTAGTAGGATCAATGGTTACAGCACCTATTGCATATGATTTTTGATGATCGAATACCGGGGTGAAGGTTATTCCGTTATTGGTCGTTTTCCACAGTGATCCATGGCCGGCCCCCACAAAATATTCGCTATGATTGAAAGGATTTACAGCGATGGCTACAACACGGCCTCCTGTTATTGCCGGTCCAATGCTTCTGAAGGATAGTCCGCTTAACGAAAGATTTTTAAGCGAATCCTGGTCTGAATCTGTTTTTACATTTTTAGCCGGGAGATTTCCGGAAATAAGCAAAATGGATGCAACAAGGAGGAAAAATTTAATTTTTTTCATGCCATTTTTTCTTTTTGAAAGGAAATGTTGAGTAATTATCTGAATAAGAACCTTTAATTATCCGTTAGTTATCTAAATAAAACGAAAGCTTTAATCAAAAATAACCAACTCAAATATATGCAAAAATGATTTTTGTTTTATTACTTGTAAATATTTATGAAGATAGTCGACTCGACTTCAGAAACGGGCTTTCACGGTTTTACTGTTCCAAGACCTGAAACCAAAATGCGTTCAGCATTTTTTTTAATCCCAACGCTTTTTTAGAACATTTTACCATTCAAAATACAGTAATCGTGACTGTTTTCTAACTGCCTGTTTTCCACAATG
>CAZGZO010000274.1:0-3768 GCA_964529695.1 uncultured Lentimicrobiaceae bacterium | reverse complement strand
GCTTTGGGGAGGTTCGGCTGTTGCATGCTGGAACCCGGAAAATGGTAAATTACTTCGCAAAATTGAAGTGCCTGCCAAAAACGTTACTTCGTGTGCATTTGGCGACAATGATCTTGGAACATTATACATTACAACCGCGCGTCAAAAAACCAGTAGTGCGGAACTTGAAAAATTTCCAAGCGCCGGTGGTGTGTATAAAATAAGACCCGGGGTGAAAGGTGTGAGAGCGTATTTTTATAAGGATTATTTGTAATTGTTTGGCTGCATATTCACAGTATGCAGTTAATATCTATCCAAAACTATAAAAAACGTGTGGATATTAACGTATTGCTGTTTTGAGTGTGAATAAGTTTTGATGATTGATTCTGCGTAAGCTGTCCAGGATGTTGTATTTACAGGGTTTTTATCTTTTGGTTTTGAATATGCAACCCTGCGGGACATGTTTCGCGGAAATCGAGTGATATCAACAATTTTGGCCGTTTGGAAATGATAACTATCTGCCCGAAAATTTGGCAGGATGCGAGCTTGCCCCTTATTTTTGTGGAAAACAAAAAAGGTTGGGCAAAGACAAACTCATACAAGAATTATTTCAAAAGATTGAAGTTCTTACTTCCCGTCTTGAACAGGCCGAAACCAAAATAGCTGAGCTGGAATTGGAAAACGCGGAATTGAAAGCACGTTTAAACAGCAATAGTAAAAATAGCAGCAGGCCACCTTCAAGTGACGGTTATCAGAAGAAACCAGCTTTTCCGAAAAAGAAAAAAGGAAAGCAAGGAGGTCAGTCCGGACACAAAGGCAGCACGTTACACCAGGTTGATAATCCTGATAAAATTGTAAGCTGCAAACCAAATAGCTGTAGCTGTGGTCATGATTTCAAAGAAGAAGAGCTAATTTTATCAGAAAAGCGACAGGTGTTTGATTTACCAAAACCAAAATTGGAGATTACAGAATATCAGATACATAAAGCAGTATGTCCGGAATGTGGTTTGATAAATAAAGGTTCAGCACCACATGGAGTAAATGCACCTGTTCAATATGGCAATGGTGTTAAGGCTTATAGTGTATTACTTAATGTACATTTTAAGCTTCCTTTCAAGAAAATCCAGTTACTGTTTGGCGACTTGTTTGGCTATCGGATTAATGAATCAACTGTTTATTCTGCATCTGAACAATGTTTTGAAAAGCTTGCAGGGAGCGAAGAAATAATCAAATCAAAAGTTACCGAATATAATGTAGCCCATGCTGATGAAACTGGTCTGCGTGTATCAGGAAAGCTGCATTGGCTACACACGGCAACGACTTTGCTGTACACTTACCTTTTTGTGCATGAAAAAAGAGGTGGGGAAGCATTAAAAAGCAACAAATCTATTTTAAACAACTTTTCAGGTTGGCTTGTCCATGATTGCTGGAGTAGCTATTTCAGTTTTACGGGATTTAAACATGCAATTTGCGGGGCACATATTCTGAGAGAATTACAAGGATTAATAGAAGCCGGGCAGAGTAAATGGGCTGAAGATTTTAAAATTTTCCTGATGAGTATTTATGAAATGCCTTTTGAAGAAAGAGTAAAAAGACGAAATCAGCTTGAAGCCAGGTACATGATTATTTGTAGTAAGGGTGAAAAATCTGAACCTCCACCAAAGAGAACTCCCGGAAAAAGAGGGCGGTACCAACGGACCAAAGGAAGAAACCTTGTTGAGCGACTTATCAGGGAACAACTTGCTGTATTAGCATTTGCTTTCAATGAACAGGTGCCTTTTACTAATAATCTTGCTGAAAGGGATATTAGACCTGCAAAAGTAAAACAGAAAATCTCAAATTGCTTTCGGACTTTCAAAGGCGCAGAAATTTATGCCAGAATTGAAAGTTTTGTTTCTACTGCAAGAAAACACGACCGCGATGTCTTTTCAGAATTATGTAATACCTTCGAAGGACATAATTTTATTACCAGAGAAATAGGATAGTAAATAACTACGATAATTCAAACAAACTGGCTGTTTTATGGACCAGTGGGGATCCGGATGTAGCAGAAAAAATGGGATTTATGTATACCTACAATGCAAGGGTGCACGACAAATTTCCCTTTTCAACAGAAGTATGCTCATAAAATTCGCATTATGAATAGTTTTTTGCAAATAAGAATGACGTTTTTGTATGAAAAAACAATGGAGACAAGAGAAGAAAAGCTGGCAAAGATGTTTCAGGAACGGATAACATCATGGAAAAAGAGCCAAATTGGACAAACCGATGGATATGAATACGAGAGAAGTTTTGCAGAAATGATGCGACAAATAGAAGAAGATGTTTTTAAAGAAATGACGGGTACTGAGCTAAAAAATAAGAATAAAAAAAAACAGTGCTAACAAATTTTGGGAAAGTGGATGTTGAAAAAACACATTGTTTAGGGTTCACAGGAACACCTTTTTCAGCAAGTGCATACATGCAGGAATTAGCCTGTTTTGCAGGGCAGAATGCTGTTTTTGAAGATGCCTCACAAATGTTAAATTTTATCGGTGGGGTTAATATCACTGCAAAACAAATAGAACGCATATGCCATTATCATGGGCAACAGATAGAAGATGCCATTCAACAAGAGATAAAAACAGGGTCAGATAAAATTTATCCTGATGCAGAAAAACCTTACTATGTAATGGTAGATGGAAGTATGTACCTAACCAGGGAAGAAAAGTGGAAAGAGGTGAAACTTGGTAGGATTTTCAAAGATGAAGACGATATTGAAATAAGCAGGCACAGGGGGATGATTACCCAAAGTAATTATGTCTGCCATCTTGGTTCCCATGTGGATTTTTTTGAAAAACTCAGCGTTTATGTTGAGACATTGAAAAATCCAGTATTTATAAATGATGGGGCACGTTGGATATGGAATTGGGTTGATGCATATTATCCTGATGCCGTACAAATACTGGATTATTTTCATGCAAAAGAACATTTATGCCAATTTGCAAACGAATATTTTCAATGCTCTGACGAACGTGAAAAATGGATTAAAGAACAATGCGATTATTTACTTGACGACAAAGTAGAACGGGTAATTGAAGTTCTTAAGAAAATGCCCGTAAAAAATCAAAAGCTGAAGAAAAAGAAAACATCTCTTGTAGAATATTATCAAAACAATATAAAACGAATGCAATACAAAACATTCAAAGAGCAAGGTTTATTGATAGGTTCCGGTGCTATTGAAGCAGCACACAGAGACATCCTTCAACAACGGCTTAAACTATCTGGTCAACGTTGGACAAAACCTGGGTTACAACAAATCGCTAATCTAAGAATTATATTCAAGGCTAATAAACTTGGAAACCAACGAAAATTAATAAAATTTGCTGCATGAGGAAATTTGTCGTGCACCCAACGAACTCAAACTGAGGTTGATTTGGAATCGCTGGAATTGGAAAAGTTGCCCTGGGTAAAAGGCTCAGAAATTGATTTTTATGATTGGTCTTCACACATGTTTTACCTAAATTCAAAAAAAGAGCGTGAAAAATATACCGGGCGGTATTTTTTGGTGAAAAATCAGGATGAACCACTTTTCCTTGGTTATTTCCTTTCCCCCTACTCATCATCCTTATCTTATTTCCCTTCAATTATTGCAGCCAACGAATTATTTTATCCGAATGAGATTCTTGAAATTGGCGGGTTTGACATGCACAATATGACTGAAGATATTGAAGCTACATGGCATTTAATTCACGCGGGCTATAAGAGAAAAATGTGTTTGGGGACTTATGCAACAACAACTGTTCCAAC
>CAZGZO010000273.1:0-3826 GCA_964529695.1 uncultured Lentimicrobiaceae bacterium | reverse complement strand
GTCCGTATGGACGACGGTCCGCTCGGTGCCAGGTGGGGACGATCCACATCTTTTCCTTCCGGAATTGCTATGGCTTCTACATGGGACACAACACTCATAAGAAAAATTGGTCAGGGAATTGGCCGGGAAGTACGTGGCAAAGGACGTAATATTATTCTCGGACCTAACGTAAATATTGCGCGTAATCCATTGAATGGAAGAACTTTCGAAGGTTTTGGAGAGGATCCGTTTTTAACATCACAAATGGGCGTTAGTTATATCCTTGGAGTTCAGGAAGAAGGCGTTGGAGCCACCGTGAAACATTTTGTGGCTAACAGTCAGGAGTTTCACCGGATGTTTATTGATGAAAAAATTAACGAACGTACTTTGCGTGAAATTTACTTTCCTGCTTTCAAAGCAGCTGTTCAAAAAGCTCATTCATTGGCTGTGATGGCTGCCTATAATCAGTTGAATGGTGAGTTTTGCGCAGCCAATCATTTTTTGCTGAATGAAGTACTGAGAAAAGAGTGGCATTACAAAGGTCTGGTTATGTCTGACTGGGGTGCCGTGCATAGCACTTTTCCTACGGTTAACAATGGATTGGATCTGGAGATGCCGTTTGGACAATATTTGAACCAAAAAACGCTTTTTCCGGCATTGGACAGCGGAAAGGTTAAAATGTCAACCATCAATGAAAAAGTAGATCATATTTTAGATGCAGAGTATAAATTGAAAGTGCTGCCTACCATGGCTTATCCTCAGCATTTGATAGACACACTTATCAACTCCAAAGAAACACAAAAGACTGCTTTGCAGGCAGCCACCGAAGCCATTGTGCTGCTTAAAAATGAACATCATATCCTGCCTCTGGATGCAAATAAAAAATTACACATTGCCGTTATAGGCCCTGATGCTGCTTATGCAAGGCCTGTGGGTGGCGGCAGCGCTGAAGTACATCCGGTTTTTGCTATCAGCCCGTTATCTGCCTTACAAAAAGCACTAAAAGGGAAGGCTGTTATTGATTATGCTCCTGGTGTCTTGTTTCAATATCCTCAACCGGTTGCCCCGGACTTTTTCTATCAAATGGATGGCAAGGTACATGGATTAAAAGCAGAATTTTTCAGTAATGACAGTTTACAAGGGAAACCTGTGGTGATAAATGCAACGCAAATAGACTATCGACAAGGAGCTGCGCAAATGACTCCTGTTGCAACCAATCCTGAATTCAAAGGCAAGAAATTTTCGGTACGATGGGTCGGAAAAATTAAAGCCCCGGTTACCGGCGAGTATGCCTTTAATTTTCATGCAGTCGGAAAGTGTGTTTTATATCTTAATAATAAGGAAGTCTTAAAATCCGGAAAAACCCCTTATTGGATGGGTGGAAAAGGTAATGTTTACAAAGTCCGTCTGGAAGCTGGAAAACTTTATGATATTCGATTAGATTATCGTGGCTTTATGCCTTACAACCCGAATATGGGTGTCAGTTTGATGGTTACGTTGAACTGGCAATATCCGCAAAAAGCTTCCATTGCACATGCTATATCAGTGGCTCGCAAAGCAGATGTTGCATTGGTTTTTGCAGGAACTTCAGCACATTTTGAACATGAAGGTGCAGACAGAAAGACGCTTACCCTGCCTGATAATCAGGATGAACTTATCCAAAAGGTTGCCAGAGCAAACAAAAATACAGTGGTCGTCCTGACTTCCGGTGCCCCGGTATCGGTAACCAAATGGATAAATCGCGTTCCTGCAGTTCTTGAAACCTGGTTTGATGGAGAATTTATCGGGAAAGCCATCACTGATGTTTTGATTGGAAAAAGTAATCCTTCAGGAAAATTGCCCGTCACTTTCCCCACAAGCATGAAACAGGAACCTTTAGCTGTTCAGCACTATAAAGCTAATGACTCGCTGTTAACTTATTCTGATGGAATTTATGTCGGTTACCGCTATTTTGATACGAAACACATCAAACCGGCGTTCCCATTTGGTTTCGGGCTATCATATACAACATTCAAATACAGTGATTTGAAATTAGTAGCTGATACAACAGGTGGCAAACATCAGGTGGTTGTATCATACACAATTACAAATACAGGCAAAAGAAGCGGGGCAGAGGTTTCGCAGGTTTATGTTCATGAGCAAAATCCTAAGATTGATCGACCCTACAAGGAATTAAAAGGATTTGCCAGAGTAGATTTAAAACCCGGTGAGTCGAAAACCGTTCATTTAACTTTGAACAAGGGAGCTTTCCATTATTGGGATCCACAAAAACACACTTGGGTTATTGACCCTGCAGTTTTTGATATTCTGGTAGGATCCTCCTCTGAGCATATTTTGCTAGCAAAAAACGTCAACTGGAAATAATGAAATGATTTACAAAGAGGAAATATAGATTCATTTGGTATATTTGGGGTCCATTTACAGCTCAAGGCCAGGTTTTTATATTTCCTCCAAAAATTATAATCATACTTTAAAGATAAAAACATGCTAAAAGAGAGTACTTACAACAAGAATCTGGTAATTATTATTGCAGCGGTTGCCGCTACCGGTGGGCTTTTATTCGGATTTGACACGGGAGTTATTTCCGGTGCCATTCCTTTCTTTCAAAGAGACTTTTTGCTGAGTAACAGCATGGTTGAGAATATCACTACTGCCGGATTAGTCGGTGCGGTAATTGGTGCCATGTTCACTGGCAGGTTATCTGATATTTTCGGAAGAAGAAAGACCATATTGGGAGCTTCTATCATTTTTGTTTTGGGAGCGGTCTGGTCCGGTTGGGCACCCAATCCGCATATGCTGATTATTGCCCGTTTATTCATTGGGTTGGCTATCGGAATTTCTTCATTCTCAGTGCCATTATACATTGCTGAGATTTCTCCCAATCACATTAGGGGACGTTTGGTTTCCTTGTTTCAGTTGTTAATTACCATTGGTATTCTGGTTTCATACTTAAGTGATGAAGCATTTGCCAATAATGCGAATCCGGAGTCATGGCGGCCCATGTTTTATGTAGGAGTGATTCCTGGTTTGATTTTATTAATCGGAATGATCTTCCTTCCTGAAACTCCTCGCTGGCTGATGAGCAAAGGCCGTGAAGAAGAAAGCCGGAAGATATTAAAGCGAATAGAAGAGCCTTCGGAAGTAGAGAACTCTTTGAAAGCTATGAAAGATGAAATTGCAAAGTATAAAGAACGTGCCCGGTTCACAGAAGTTTTCAAGCCCTGGCTCAGAACAGCTTTGATGATAGCTGTAGGTATCATGTTTTTCCAGCAATTCGTAGGAATCAATACGGTGATTTATTACAGTCCGAAAATTTTCCTGATAGCTGGATTCGAAGGGGCCCGTGCAGCCATTTGGGGAGCAGTAAGTGTGGGCGTGATAAATGTTGCTTTTACCGTACTTTCTTTATTCATGATAGATAAATTGGGTAGAAGGAAACTGTTTTTTATTGGGACAATAGGTATTGTCGTCTCGCTAATAGGGCTTGGAGTAGTTTTTGCGTTCCTTCCAAGCTTAGGTGCTATGGGTAAATGGCTCTCTATTATCTTCGTATGGGTTTATATAGCTTTCTTTGCCATTAGTTTAGGGCCTTTAGGCTGGTTATTCATATCAGAAGTATTCCCTCTAAGAGTCAGAGGCATTGGTTCTTCCATTGGCTCCTTGTCAAACTGGTTTTTTAATGGTGTGGTGGCATTTACTTTCTTCAAAATTATCAAACTGTTTACTGTGCAAGGAACGGGAATTATCACCCATGAAAAGCTTTACGATGCTGCAACCCATACATTCACCATGCAGGCAGTGAACAATGGCAATCCGGCAGGTGCTTTCTGGTTTTATGCTGTTCTCG
>CAZGZO010000272.1:0-3839 GCA_964529695.1 uncultured Lentimicrobiaceae bacterium | reverse complement strand
CGTACATCCAAACACCATACATCAAAAAAAGGTTGCCCTTGTGAGACAACCTTTTCAGTTCTTAAGAAGTATGTAACTCTTACTTAGCCTGTTTCTGGCCCAGCAGTACATCGTCGATGGCCTGGATTAAATTTTCTTTTGGTAAAGCACCTACTGCCATTTGCGGCTGTCCTTCATTGGGGCAGAAAAGCATGGACGGAATGCTGCGGATACCAAAGGCTGAAGCCAGTTCCACTTCCTGTTCGGTGTTTATTTTGTAAATATTGATTTTTCCATCATATTCTTTGGCAAGTTCTTCAAGGATTGGAGCTACAATTTTGCAAGGCTGGCACCAGTCTGCGTAAAAGTCTATGATACAAGGTAATTCACCTTCAAATTTCCATTCTTTGTTTTGCTCGTAATTGAAAACCTTTTCGAAAAATGTTTCTTTTGTTAAATGTTCCATTTTAATAATCTGTCTTATGATTTGAAATTATTTAGTTGTCTGTTTGTTGCTAAGCAAATATTTTTTAATGACTTTGATATAACTATCGTGTGGCATCAAACCAACTTGCATCATGGGTTTCCCGTTTTTCGGCGTAAACAATACAGCCGGAATACTCTGAATTCTGAATAAAGCAGCAAGTTTGGGTTGTTTGTCCACATCTACTCTGTAAAATTTTACTTTTCCATTGAAAGTTTTGGCCATTTCGTCCATCATTGGAGCTAATCTTTTGCAGGGGCCGCACCAAGTGGCGTAAAAGTCAATAACACAAGGTTCTGATCCTTCGAAAATCCATTCTTTGGGATGTTTCTCAAAGTTCCAGACTTTCTTTAAAAATTCATTGTAAGTCAGCTGCTCTGGCTTTACATTTGAAGTATTTACCTCTGTTTTACTGGAACTTGTTTTACCTTTTTCCTGATTGCCCTTTAGATTACTGCAACCTAAAAATAGTAGGCTGAATGACAGGGCTATTACGAAGCTAAATTTTTTCATGAAGTCGTTCAATATGAGTTTTATTTTTTCGGTTGCAAAGATAAATATTATTTTAGTATAGCGCTTAATTATCACTAAAATTTTATTTTTGCATTTTCTATTGTTGACAAATTTAGGTGGAGGTTAAAAGAATTTAGAAAATGGAAGAAGACATCAATGCAGAAATTGAGCGTTTTTCGAAACGTTTTGCAACGGACGATAGTTGTTTGAAGTTTCTTGAACAGATTAAATGGAAAGATGGCTTTGTTTGTCCAAATTGCGGACACACAAACTATTGTAAAGGGACTTCTCCTCGTTCTAGACGCTGTACCAAGTGTAAAAAAGAAATTTCTCCAATGGCAAATACCTTATTTCACCGTTGTAAAATTCCTTTGGCGATAGCTTTCAAGATGGCTTATCTCACCTGCAAATTCTCAAATATTTCATCTTATGAAATGAACCGGGTTTTTAATGTTAGAAGGATGACCTGTTATAATTTTCAACGAAAAGTTAAGCTCTGTTTAGATGAAGGCAAACACGATGTGTTTGTAAAGGCATTGGTTAATTCTTTATCTGCCGGAACGGATGGCATTCAAAGCGATACGGTCCACAAGTCCGGGAAGAATTAATTTTAGCCACATTCCCAGTTTTCCACGAAAGGTCATCACCAATTCTCTTTTGCGCGAAGCGATGGCCGAAATCATTAAATCCACACATTTTTCTACTGTCATTACTTTGTTTTCTTTTACCGGACTTTTTTTAATTGGTTTTCCGTCGCCTCCCATAGCCCTTTCCCTGACTTCTGTGGAAACAAATCCGGGATAAATCATTGTGACACTAACACCTGTCTTTTTTAGCTCAATACGAAGCGTGTCGAAAAATCCAGCCATGGCATGCTTACTGGCTCCGTAGCCGCTTCGTGTTGGAATACCTGTTTTCCCTGTCAGACTAGACACGCCTACAATCCGGCCCTTGCTTTCTTTGAGAAGCGGTAAAGCATAATGTGTACAATAAACACTTCCAAAATAATTTACCTGCATGACTTTTTCCAGTACTGATAAATCTTTAACCTTATCGAAATAGGACCACATGGTGATACCGGCGTTGTTGACCAAAACATCAATCTTTCCATAGTCATTTACACAGATGTCAATCAGTCGTTCGCATTGGTCAGCGTCGGAAACATCAGTAGGAACCGCAACAGCTTTTCCACCTGCGTTTCGACAACTTTCGGCCACTTCTTCCAGCTTCTCCTCGTTGCGTGCGGCCAGCGTCAGCCAGGCACCTTCTTTTGCGTATCGAAGCGCGAGTTCTTTTCCAATCCCTGAGGATGCTCCTGTGATAATAACCGATTGATCTTTCATTGAAAACTTTGCCATGAAATTTATTTTATTGCTAATGTAATCTTTTTCAGAATAGTAAATTGGAAAACAGTTTGATTTATCCCATCGTGAAAATTAATTTTTAACGCTTTTTGAGGCTGGCCACGGAAATCATGGAAAATAAAATTCCCTATTTTTGAAGAAAAAAGCATATGGCTAAGATCCTGGTGGTTGATGACGAAAGTAGCATTCGGAGGACTCTAAAAGAGATTCTTGAGTTTGAGAAGTATGAAGTCGCGTTGGCTCCTGATGGTATGACGGCGCTGGAAATGGTTACGGACAATGGCTTTGATGTGATTCTACTGGATATAAAAATGCCCGAAATGGATGGTATTGAGGTGTTGGAAAAGCTCCAGGAGCAAACGGATTGCCCGGTCGTGATGATTTCCGGACACGGAACTATTGATACTGCTGTGGAAGCCATTAAAAAAGGAGCTTATGATTTTGTTGTGAAACCTCCGGATTTGAACAGACTTTTGATCACCCTGCGAAATGCCATTGACAAAAGAGATTTGGTTACTCAAACAAAAAAGCTGAAAAAGGAGGTAGAGAGGAAATATCTCATTGTGGGGGAATCACCAAAGATGATTCAGCTGAAAGATATAATTTCCCGTGTGGCTCCAACGGGCGCAAGAGTTTTGATTTCTGGCGAGAATGGAACCGGAAAGGAATTGGTAGCCAGGCAAATACATGAGCAAAGCCCCAGAGCTAAATTACCATTTATTGAGGTGAATTGTGCTGCCATACCTTCGGAACTTATAGAAAGTCAGTTGTTTGGTCATGAAAAAGGTTCCTTTACTTCTGCCATCAAACAACGAAAGGGCGACTTTGAGTTGGCAAACGGAGGCACTTTATTTCTGGATGAAATAGGGGATATGAGCCTTTCGGCACAAGCCAAAGTGTTGCGGGCCTTGCAGGAAAACAAAATCACCCGGGTAGGTGGAGAAAAGGAAATTCAAGTGGATGTTCGTGTTTTGGCGGCTTCTAATAAAGATCTGGCAGCAGAAATCAAAAATGGGAATTTTCGTGAGGACCTTTATCATCGTATCAGCGTGATTGTGATGGAAGTGCCACCGCTGAGGGAACGGAAAGAAGATATCCCGTTATTAGTGGAGTATTTTATTGAGGAGTTGGTTCAGGAACAAGGAAGGTCTTCTTCGGGAATTACAGAAGATGCTCTTAAACGCCTTGCAGAATACACATGGACCGGCAATGTTCGTGAATTACACAATGTTGTTGAGAGGCTTTTGATTCTCTGCGATGGAAAAATCACAAAGGAGGATGTCGAATTATATGCGCATCCTTTGATGATTAAATAGACAAATTTCCTGTCATACTTTTACAGACGGTACAATATTTGATTATTTGTTTTGAGAGGTGTAAATAAGCTTTATCTTTGCATCTTCAAAAACCAAGCGTTCTTTGACAGCAGGGGCTGACTGGTTTTGACAGCATTCGAGTGGATAAGTAAGCATGCCGGGCAAGGTAACAAATCCCGTAAA
>CAZGZO010000271.1:0-3842 GCA_964529695.1 uncultured Lentimicrobiaceae bacterium | reverse complement strand
AGTTTACTCGTACTTTATTCGGAAAAAAACGACTGAACATCATCTAAACTTTGGGATTACTTCGTCTTTTTTTCATCTTAACCCTTGACTTAGGTCGGAGTTGAGTCGGACCTGGCTCAGTGCTGATCACAAATGACTCTTCGGAACGCTTGTAAGAGCAAAAGGGAACAACCAACCATAAAAAAAGCGCAAACCAATCGGCTTGCGCTTTCATTTTCATTTTCAAATTTTCTTACTGAAGGGAAATGGTCCCCAGATCCGTGACATTTCCGACAGTAACAGACACATTGCTTTTCGTCACAACCTTTAAAGTATCTACTCCAGGGTTGATGGTCACTGTGTAAGTGCCCGGAGCCATACCTTTGAACAGAAACACACCGGTTGTGTCGGAATAGGTATTTATGGTATCGTTGGTTGTATCATTAACCGGATAAATTGCCATGACCGGAAAGACTGCTTTGGGCGTTAACTCTCCTTTAATCGCCCCGGATTCCGCTTCAAACGAAGATTTAATGACAGGCTTTAAAATGTATTTCCCCGAATTCCCTGCGGATACTACGGATCTTCCCGCATCAAAATCCAACAGAAGTTTATAGGTGATTCCTTCCGTAAGGGTCTGGTCAACATTCAGTTTTAAGCCGGATTGCTGCGCGCTTGGTGTCGTAAGGTCGACGGTTGTGCCATCCTTCAGTGTTAATGTGTTGTTTGTTCCAAGAATCAAACGAATCTGGCTTATTTTTCCTGCAGGCAGGTCTAAAGTGCCGAGCAATGTATCTGCTCCCCCCGTCAGGTCCATCAGGTTATAAACGCCCGAATTCAAATTCGGAACACTTTCCCAACCACTGGTAGAATCTGTACTCATGTTAATCTGAACTTCTTTCACGTCAACATTTACGGCTTTGTAATCGCCGGGAGCATCGGTCAATTTGATTTGTAAATGTGCCGGATTGCTCGACGAATTATTTTTACTGCAACCCGTTAGCAGGAATCCAATCCCCAAAAGAATTAAGATGTATTTTTTCATGATCGTAAACTTTTAATTTTCTTTAATAAAGGACAAACTTGCTGTCAATGGCCGTAATATGTTTCTTTTATTTCCATGGATATGCAAATTTGAAAGTTTAAACAAGCAGAAACAATAGGCCTCTTCCCAAAATTGACTTAATAAATTCTGAAAATACGATTCAAAAATTCTGATTTGCATCATATTTAAAGCATTTAACAGCATTATATAAACTCTGAATGGCTTCAATTATTAAAATTATTTACTTAAAAAAGGTTAAAACCCCTCCGCTTTCGCAGTGGCTGCTCCAATTCTACCGGAGATCCCAACTTACGACATTTCATCCCCGCTGTCGCAAGTCTCTGACTTGTGACCATATATCGTACCAAAATTTATAATTTTACAGCCAACAAAAAAACCACATAAAGTAATTTTATGAAATACGTCTATCACTATCTTTTTCTCGTCACCTGGGCCGGTTATATAATTTACTGGTGGCTCAAAGCAAAAGATGTAAAAACCTCCAATCGTACAGAGTCGTTATTATCCCGGATGATTCGCTCATTTTCAATCATTTTGGCCTTCTTTCTTTTATGGATTTCAAAACTTCCTGTTCCCGTTTTAAGGATCCGTTTTCTCCCGGATAGCACTTTGTATTTTTGGTTGGGATTTATCATTACAACGGGGGGCTTGTATTTTTCGTTTATGGCTCGTAACCGGCTGGGGAAAAACTGGAGTCAGGCTGTAACGATTAAAGATGACCACCAACTTATTACGGATGGACCTTACGCATTAGTCAGGCATCCAATTTATACAGGTCTGTTGCTAGGGTTTATAGGCACTTCGATAGCTGTCGGAGAAATACGCGGACTAATTGCCGATGTTTTGGTCTTCGCCGTGTTACTGTACAAACTAAAAATGGAAGAAAAATGGTTGTCAGAACAATTTGGAGCGCCCTATGTTGAATACAGTCAGAAAGTTGCTGCACTTATTCCTTTTATTTTGTAAATTTTTAAAGCAAAAAACATCATATAAACGACTTCTACAATGAACCAAGCGCTACTCATCATTGACGTTCAAAATGGATTTTTCTCCAACCCGGAAGAACCGGTTTACAACGAAACCCAATTGATAAATAATATCAACGGATTGATTGATTCTTTCCGAAGGCTGGGGAAGCCGATTATCTTTGCCCGTCATCTTGACGAAGATTTGGTAAAGGGAACAAAGCCCTGGGAAGTATATGCAAACGTTCATTCAAGACCTGAAGACCTCTACATTGATAAAACCACTCCCGACTCCTTTTTAAATACTGATTTACAGAAAGTTTTGAAAGACCGCAACATCCAATCCCTCGTTATTGCCGGACTTCAAACAGATTATTGTATAGACACCACCTGCCGAAGCGCTTTTGGAAAAGGCATTCCCGTAATTTTAGCAAGCGATGCACACAGCACTTATGATAATTCATTTATGAAAGCAGATAAAATTATTGAATATCATAACAAGATTATCGGGCGGTGGTTTGCGCAACTGAAAACAACGGATGAGATTATTAATGAATTCATTTAACAAATTATATAACAATCATTTACATTGATTAACTCATAAGCTAAAACATGAATAAAAGAAGGAATATCGTTGGAATCAACGGAAGTGCAAGCCGCAATTCTTCTAACCTGACTATTTTAGAAAGCGTTGCAGCATTAGGAAAACCAGATTTTGATTTAAACATTATTGATGATTTAGCTGACTTCCCGATTTTCAGAACGGAATTAACAGACGAGCATATCCCTGGAAAGATTCTTGCATTTCGAAATCAAATCAAAGAAGCTGACGGCATAATCATCTGTACGCCCGAATATGTCTTCAGTATTCCGGGCCGCCTGAAAAATATCATTGAATGGTGTGTTTCGACCACTGTATTTTCCGGCAAACCTACCGGAATCATTACCGCTTCGGCAATGGGAGAAAAAGGTCATGAAGAATTACAGCTGATAATGAAAACTTTAATGGCCAAATTCACATCGGAAACCACCTTATTAATTCAGGGTGTAAAAGGTAAAGTGAACAGAAATGGTGATATTGTAGATGAAAACACGAAAGAAAAAGTAAAGGAATTTGTGAAGTCGTTTATTGAATTAAAAGACAAATAGTATGCGGCAAAAATTGAATTTAATTACACTGGGTGTTGATGATTTTGACAAGTCGTTAGCATTTTATGAAAAAGGATTGGGCTGGAAAAAGTCTGATAAAAGCCTGGAAGGATTGGCTTTATTTCCGCTGGGGGGAATCACACTGGCTTTGCACCCGAGACATGAACTTGCCGAAGATACAACCTTGCAATATCAACATACAGAATTCTCAGGCCTGACAATTTCTTATAATGCCAAATCAGAAAAAGAAGTTGACGAAGTGCTGGAACAAGCCGGAAAAAGTGGCGGGACAATTATAAAACCGGCACAAAGAGTTTACTGGGGTGGCTACAGCGGCTATTTTAAAGATTTGGACGGATATTTATTTGAAGTTGCCTTTAACCCGTTTTGGGAATTTGATGCCAATGATAATTTGAAACTTTAATCAAAGAATAGGTTTCATTTTTCTAACTCATGAAACTCGAAACCAGTTCTTGAATTCTGAGCCAGCACAAATATAGTTTGTACTTTTATTTTCTCATTGTTTAAACAATTTGGACCCGGTTTGTAAATTATTAAACATCGTATTTCATGAAAAAAGGATTCTTTTTAATTACCGGCACTTCCAAAGGGATTGGAGAAGCCGTAGCACAAAAACTATTACAGGAAGGAAATACCGTACTGGGCGTTTCAAGGGACCGGTC
>CAZGZO010000270.1:0-3852 GCA_964529695.1 uncultured Lentimicrobiaceae bacterium | reverse complement strand
AGATTGATTAGGTGCAGGGTTAAGGCAGAGTTTTTAACCCTCATTATCAGGTCAATCTCATTTTAATCTCTTCAGTCCTTTCAGTCTTTCTCAAACCACACCAACCCCAACTGCAAAAACAAAAAATTCACAAACTTAAAATACAATTAAATTACAGTATAACAAAATTTTACATCTAGTTATCTGTTATATTTAATGTTAAGTTTTTCATTTTTTACTTGACAAATAAAATTTTTGATCTATTTTTGTTGACCGAACGTTCAGTCAATAAAAATTATGGCACCAAAAACAAGTGAACAATTTGAGGAAATCAGGCAATCACGAAAAGCGGAACTGATTGCTGCTGCCATGGAACTTTTTGCCAATAATGGCTTTGGGGGAACATCCATCAGTAAAATTGCCAAAAAAGCAGGGGTTTCCAAAGGATTGGTTTACAATTATTTCGAGAACAAAGAAGCGCTGGTCAGAGAAATTGTGATGGAAGGCATTCAGGAAATCATGAAAGAAATGGATTTTGATTTCACACAAAAAATGACCCGGGAACTCATGATCGATTTGTTGGATAAGAATCTGAATTTAATCCAAAAAAACGGCGATTACTGGAAGCTCTACATAGCTGTAATTGCTCAACCGGCTGTTGTAGAACTGGTAAAAACTGAAATTTTTGAAACGTTCGGTACTTATTTCATGGCGATAGCAAAATACTATGAAGAAAAAGGGGCAAAAAACCCGTTGGCATACGGATTTCTCATCGGTGCTATTTTAGATGGAATTGGTTTGGATAGCCTATACGATCCCGAAAATTATCCTTTTAAAGAAATAAGAGAAATAATCATTGAAAAATTACTTTAAAAATATGAAAACACGTTCACTTAAAATCTGGGGCCTGGTACTGGCAGGAATGCTGTTTCTGACAGTTCCTGCAAAGGCCCAGCAAATGACCGCCAAAGAGCTGGTCAACAAATCGTACAATCTGTTTTTAGGTAAAAGCAGTTTTAGTGTGATGACCATGGAAATTGTCAGACCTTCCTGGAAACGGTCTATCAGTATGCAGGCGTGGTCGCTGGGGCAGGATTATTACATCGCCCTGATCATGGAGCCGGCACGTGACAAAGGCCAGGTTTTCCTCAAATACAACAACGATATGTGGAATTTTATCCCGGCCATCAACCGGGTCATTAAAATCCCACCCAGCATGATGATGCAGTCGTGGATGGGCTCAGATTTCACCAACAACGACCTGATGAAACAGAACAGCATCGTGAAGGATTATACACACAAATACAACGGAAGTGCCACTATCGACGGATACGACTGTTACGAAGTTGATCTCACTCCCCTACCCGATGCTGCTGTTGTTTGGGGCAGCATTAAAATGTGGGTTGCCAAGAAGAACTACAACATGATGAAGGCGGAGTTTTATGACACACACAACAAGTTGGTAAAAACGGAAACCGCCTCTAACCTTAAAATGATGGGTGGAAGACTATTACCCTCCTTACTAGTCATGACGTCCAATACAAAAGAAGGTCATAAAACCGTCATTCATATCCAGTATGAAAAATTTGATGTCAAAGGTGTCAACAAACCTTTCTTTTCCATTCAGAGAATCAGAAACATCAGACCTGAAAACGTCAAACTGAAATAAAAATGAAATCAATTTTAAAAATAGCCTGGAGAAGTTTGTGGAGAAACCGGAGGCGCACCATTCTAACAATGGCTTCAGTGGTGCTTTCCATTTCCCTGGCATTGTTCATGCGGTCCATGCAGTTTGGTTCCTATGAACAAATGATACAGGCAGGCGTCAACCAGGTCGGAAACCTGCAGGTTCACGACACCGGTTATTGGGAGAATCAAAGTCTCGACCGGGCCTTTTTCGAACCCAAAGGAATGGAGAAAACCTTCCATAGCATTCCCGGAATTAAAAATGTAATGCCCGGACTAAGGACTTTTTCACTGGCTTCTTACGGAAATCAAACCAAAGGAATTCTGGTGTCAGGAATCGATCCTAAGTTGCAAAACAAACAAACAGACCTTTCCAGTAAAATTGTCAAAGGCAGTTATATCTCCAAACCCGGCGATGTGCTCATTGGTGACAATCTGGCTAAATTTTTAAAAGTCAGTACAGGAGATAGCATTGTCTTGTTGGGACAAGGTTTCAGGGGACTCACGGCTTACGGAATATACAAAGTGGCCGGCATCTTTCATCTTCCTTCCAATCAGATGAACAGCAGCCTATTATACATGAGTTTAAAAGATGCGCAAAGTTTCGTTTATCCTTATCAGGGAGGGCTGTTGACAGATGTATCAGTATTCTTAAAAAACCAGTCCGACCAGAGCCAGGTAAAAGCGGCTTTAAAAGCCAGTTTGGGAAAGAAATTTGAAGTAATACCCTGGCAAACAATGATTTCAGACATTCTGCAAACCATTCATGTAGATAACGTTGGGGGCCAGTTTATGCTGATGATTTTATATGTGATTGCCGCGTTTGGCATCTTCAGCACCATCATGATGATGACCATGGAAAAAAGAAAACAGTATGCTGTGATGATCTCTGTGGGAATGCAGCGCAGAAGACTGATTACAGTCAGTGTTGTGGAAACATTTATTGTTGCTTTGATTGGTATTCTCATCGGATTGATTATTGCAACACCCATTCTATATTATCTACACTATAATCCGGTTCCAATTACAGGGGGCATGGCAAAAATGTATCTGGAGTTTAATATTCCTCCGGTACTACCTTTCTCAATCAAACCGCATGTTTTTCTGAGTCAGACGGCTATTGTTCTGGTTCTGTCGTCGTTATCTGCTTTATATCCGATAATTTATTTGTCAAGATTTAATGTCTTGAGAGCTTTCAGACACTAAAAATTAAAGAGATGCTACTGGCTATTGCATGGAGAAATTTATGGAGAAACAGCCGCAGGACACTCATTGCAGCCTCAGCCGTATTTATGGCTATGGCGCTGGCGCTCCTTATGTTGTCCATGAAATTCGGTTCACTGGAACAAATGGTCAGTGCAGGTGTTAACCAGGTAGGGAACCTCCAGGTTCACGATTCAGGATACTGGCAAAACAAAAGCATAGAGCATGCCTTTTTTGATGATAACCATGTTAAACAAGCTTTCAAGGGCATCCCGGAAATAAAAAGAGTCATTCCACATTTGCAGACTTTTTCCCTGGCTTCTTATGGGTCGCAAACCAAAGGGATTATGGTATCCGGAATTGATCCCAAACTTGAGGATCAACAGATAGATTTATCAGGTAAAATCATCAAAGGACACTATTTACAGAAAAACGATGAAGTCCTTATCGGAGATAAAATGGCTGAATTTCTGAAAATCGGAGTTGGTGACAGTATTGTTTTACTGGGACAGGGATATCGCGGCGTCACTTCATACGGAATTTATAAAGTGGCCGGGATTTTTCATCTTCCATCAAACGATATGAACGCCAACCTTCTGTACATGAATCTTACAGATGCTCAGCGCTTTGTGTATCCATACCAAAAAGGTTTGCTTACCGGATTTTCGATTTACCTCGACAAACCTTCACAGGCTGAAAAAGTTAAACCTGTACTCGAGAAGAAATTAGGGAAGAATTATGAGGTGATTACCTGGGAAACAATGTTATCAGAACTTTTACAAACCGTCAAGTTCGGCAAAGCAGCCAACCAGATCTTTGTAATGATTTTATATGTGGTGGCCGCTTTCGGCATCTTCAGTACGGTATTAATGATGACCATGGAAAAACGCAAACAATATGCGGTGATGGTTTCGATTGGAATGAACCGCAGGAAGCTTGTTTGGTTGAGCATCATGGAAACATTTATGGTTTCTATCGTGGGTG
>CAZGZO010000269.1:0-3852 GCA_964529695.1 uncultured Lentimicrobiaceae bacterium | reverse complement strand
TTTTTTTTGCAACACAGGTCCGTCAACATAAAAACCGTTTGGATCAGGACGATCCAGCAAAATCAAAGGGATATGATTTTTCGCGCAAGCTTCCATCATATAAGCCAGCGTAGAAGTGTAGGTGTAAAACCTGACCCCGACATCCTGCAAGTCAAATACTACAACATTAATACCTTTTAAATCACTGTCTGTGGGCTTTTTGTGTTTTCCGTAAAGGGATATAATAGGAATTCCGGTTTTGACATCCTTACCGTTTTTTATGGTTTCCCCAGCACCAACATTGCCTCTGAAGCCATGTTCCGGACTGAAAACTTTAACAACTTTTATACCTGAAGCCACTAACGTATCGACCAGGTTTGTCTTTCCGATAACAGAAGTCTGATTGGCCACCACAGCTACATTTTTGCCCTTTAGCATTGGAAAATATACGGAAGTCTGCTGGTCGCCACTTACAATCTGGTTGTAATTAACGAGTTCAGGAGCTCTGAACTGGGCAAGCATAGGAAAAGAAATTATACTGAAGAGAATAATCCAAAAAAAGCGTTTCAAAAAAGATACTGAATGATTCATAGGGTAAATCTACAAAAAAGCGAATTATTCCGTCGAGAAATGATAAATTTGTCAAAAATCTTATCGCTTGAATTTCGCATATTTCATAGCCAGACACATTGCTCCCGGAAGGACTGAAACTTATTCACGCCCGGTGGTTCGCATCGCCTATGTAAGCATCGCGCTGGGACTGGCGTTGATGTTGGTTTCAGTGGCTATTGTGATTGGCTTTAAACATTCCATCAGCGATAAAGTGACAGGCTTTGCTGCTCCCATCCGGGTGGTTCCTTATGATAAAAATGAATCTTATCAGCAGATGCCATTGAAACTAGAAAAAAAGTGGCTTGATAAGCTTCAGGAGAATCCGGAAATTACGCATATTCAGTTTACTGCAGAAAAAGCCGGTGTGCTCAAAACCACCAATCAAATCCAGGGTGTTATTCTCAAAGGCGTTGGTAAAAACTATGATTGGAGCTACCTGAAGAACAATCTTGTGGCTGGCCATGTGCCTGTACTGGATTCTACCACTCCTGGCAGACAGGTTTTGATATCCAAAAAGATGGCAAATAAGCTTTTGTTAAAAGTAGGCGATCCGGTTCGAATCTGGTTTGTCGCTGGAGATCAATCGGCGGCGCTGGGAAGGAAACTTTATGTGAGTGGAATTTACAACACAGGACTTGAAGAATTTGACAGTCATTATATCATCGGCGATATCCGGCAGGTTCAAAAACTGAATCAATGGAAACCTGATCAGGTGGGTAGTATTGAGTTGAAGGTTAAGGACTTTAAGAAACTGAACCAAATAGCGAATTCTGTTTACGAAAATGTACCTTTTAATTTGAATGTCAGAACTGTAACTCAGGAATATCCGGAAATCTTCAGCTGGCTCGATCTGCTGAATACTAACGTAGTTGTGATTTTAGTGTTGATGATCCTGGTGGCGTCAATCACTATGATTTCCACCTTGTTAATTCTTATAATTGAACGAACTAATATGGTTGGAATATTAAAAACACTGGGAGCCAACAACAAAGTCATTCGAAGGATATTTCTCTACAAAGCCGCTTACATTATTGGCCGGGGTATGTTCTGGGGAAATGTGGTGGGTATGCTTTTCTATTTTGTGCAGGATAAATTCAGGATTTTCAAATTAGATCCCAAGAGCTACTACGTTTCTTTTGTGCCTGTGGAAATGCACTGGAGCTATTGGCTGATGCTCAATGCGGGTACTTTCCTGATTTGCCTGTTGATGCTTGTTTTACCATCTTATTACATAACCCGCATACGTCCTTCGAGGGCTTTACGATACGAATAAATCAGGAATTCCCTTAAACAAAAAAGTACCGCCGTTTAGCAGTACTTTTTCGATTCAAGAATGGTTTCTTTACTTCTTCTCTCCTGATTTAGTTGCTTTTGTACTTTTTTTAGCAGCCTTTTTATGCACAGCTGTTTTGCTGTGATGTGCAGGTGCTTTCGTACCTTTCTTTACAACTGTTTTATGAGCAGCTTTTTTGCTGTGATGAACAGGTGCTTTGGCGTGCGTTTTGTGATGCACAGCTTTGGTAGTTTTCTTAGCATGTTTAGTTTTAACTTGTGCAGTTTTTTCCGCTTTTACGGTCTTTTTACCGGTGGTCTGAGCCATAGCAAAGCTGACGGTAAATAAAACTGCTAACACCAAAATTAGTTTTTTCATATAATATAAAATTTAGTTAAGTGATCGGCAAATGTATTCCGGTTTCAGTTCACTGGGATATGGGGCTATTGTTAAAAAAAGTTAAATAAAAATATATATGTAAATATATAATAATAAGACAATTAAGAATATTATGATTTAAAAAATCTCAAAAAATGAAGTCCTTAAACCGGTAAAATCTACTGGAAAATGGTATACTTCAGGGGCTTGGGAAACATCAAATTCAAGATAGAATTTTTAGACTGAAAATTTTCGATAGAAATAAAAATAAGACTCAATTTTCGCCATGGAAGAGCGCATGGTTTTTCTATGAAAGTATACGCAAATTAGCATTTCTTAAGAATGATTGATTCAAAAATGCGTATTTTTACCTTTGGCTTTCTTAAGGAGCTTGCGTTATTTTTATAAACCAATAAATCCATTAGATGAAAAAAAGTAGTGAACAACGTGAAGGGCAATGTGCGGTATGTGGTAAAACTTTCCCCATGAGGGAATTGGTTCAGGGAAATAACATCCGTGATCAGGTGGAAGGGTTAATCATCAAAGACCATCCTGAATGGACATCAGACAAATATATTTGTGAAACCGATCTCTCATCGTTTCGTTTAAAATATGTCCAGAGTATTTTGCAGGAAGAAAAAGGTGCACTTTCAGAGCTGGAGCAAAGTGTGTTGGAGAATATTAAAAATCACGAACTGGTTTCTCAAAATATAGAAAATCAGTTCGAAAAAAAATGGTCATTTGGCGAAAGACTTTCTGATAAAATTGCAGAATTTGGTGGCAGTTGGACATTTATTATAACCTTTGCCAGCTTTATGTTTATCTGGATCTTAATTAATTCGCTGGTGTTAATATTTAGACCATTTGATCCTTATCCCTACATTTTGCTGAACTTGCTTTTATCTACACTTGCAGCGCTGCAGGCACCTATTATTATGATGAGCCAAAACAGGCAGGAAGCAAAAGATCGCATGCGTTCCCAATACGATTATCAGGTGAATTTGAAAGCTGAACTGGAAGTTAGTACGTTACATGAAAAAGTAGATCATTTGCTGACGCATCAATGGAACAGGCTGATGGAAATTCAGGAACTTCAGATGGAGCTTCTCAATGAAATTGCTGAAAGAGAAAATGACTAATGTTTTTTTTTGAAAATCTTTTATGAATAATTAATCTTCCTTTTTTATGGAAAAATCAAGCTACAACAATATTAAGTTAGGTCAGGTTTTGGATTTGAAAACCGGTGAGGGTGTTTATCTGCAGGCGGGCAATGCTCAGATTTGGATGAAAAAAACGTCCCAGACTACCGAACTTTTTTACCAGTATCAAACCGGTAGAAAAAATGCTGTCCCGCCCAAAGATGCCATTTGGAGCAAATGGGTGACCACAGATGAGAACATCCATCTTGAATTTTTACCCGGTTTCCCGGAAATGCCTGTCCAGCTTACTTTTAATGAGCCTTTATTCGTTCCGGACGGAAAGGAAATTTCTTTTTATTATTTATTCCCTGCCTGGATCATGGTCACCATGGGAAAACAACAGGATGTTTTGTTGGGTGAGTTTCCAACATTACAGCTTTCCCATACCTGGAGCGGAAACTTTTTTGAAGG
>CAZGZO010000268.1:0-3884 GCA_964529695.1 uncultured Lentimicrobiaceae bacterium | reverse complement strand
CGGGCTTTTTCAATGTGTCCCCTTACTTGCGGACGCTTTTAGCGTGTGCAATAATAAGTCCTGTGTAAGCAGGGGACAGGTCCGACATGACTCCGGGGTTAAGATTAAGAAAAGGCGAGGTAAACACAAAGTTTATATAATGTTTAGTCGATTTTTTTCGAATAAAATTCGAGTAAACTTCGAATGAACTTCGAAGGAACCTAAGCTTTGCACCGGAGTTGACCCGGGTCTGGATACAGGATAGGGTTGCTATAATTGACCATCAAGGATCAACATCACTGGCGCGTGTATCATCCCAGGCGGGCAAGTGTTCCGCAGGACATCAACGTAAAGGATGGTACGCGCTGTAATCATTCACCAGAAGCCAACTTCTTTCCTGAAAAATTCCTGTTTTCAGAAAGATAAGTCTGACCATCTTATGACTATTTTTCATAACTTTAAAGTTACGAACAACCAGAAAATTAGCAGGCAGAATGTCTGCTGGCATAAATTTGATTTAATGCTTGATACAGATGGAAGAAAACGAAGAAATTGTTATTAAAACAAGGAAAATCCGGAACATCCTTTTGTTTGTATTAGGATTCCTTGCTTTAGGTGCCATCGGGGGAGGTGGGGCAATGGTTATTGCTCCGGCAGGCGAGTTGCTTGAAATGCCTTTATCTATGTTGGAAAAATCACCATTTCATAGTTTTCTGATACCCGGGATTATTTTATTGACGGTTCTTGGAATTATTCCACTCTTGCTGATCATAGCTTTAATAAAAAGACCAAAATCCGGACTGGCAGAGCGAATCAATTTATTCAAAGATATGCACTGGTCATGGACATTTAGCATATACATAGCTTTTGCCCTGATTGGCTGGATACAGATTCAAATGGTGTTGCTTCAAACCGTTCATTGGCTGCATACCTTTTACATGTTTTATGCTGTGGCCATTATTGTTATCGCCTTATTACCGCGGATAAGAATTTTATATAAAAAATAAGCTGCTTTAGCTATTCACAACTCAATGAGGAACTTAAAATGACTTACTTTAATAGAAAAACCAGGATTACAACCTCAGTGATAGGGGTGTTACTGGGCTTGGCCGGTATTTTCAATCATGGCTTATTTGAGATCCTTCAGGGCAATCAGCCGACCAACGGTTTCTATATCGATGCAATTGGAGAAGCACACAGATTCTGGATTCATGGAACTGAAGCAGCCATAACAGTCGTTCACAATTTTCTGATAACCGGTATTTTAGCTGTGATGGTCGGTTTGGTGATAATCGTTTGGTCCCTAAAATATTTGCAGAAGAAAAATGGCGCAACGGTTTTTCTGGCACTGCTGATATTATTAACGCTTGTCGGTGGCGGTGTCGGACATATTTTATTGTTTGTGCCAACTTTTGCTTTTGCAACGCAGATTAACAGATCATTAGATTTTTGGAAGCAGGAAATACCTGAAAGACGAAGAAATATATTATCTAAACTTTGGATTTACGCCTTGATAGCAACGTCAGCTTCCTGGTTGATACTCATGGAATTAGGAATTTTTGGTTATTTCCCCGGAATAAGCAATCCCGATGCCATCCTGAGTGTCGTTTATGTGTTTTTATTTTCATCCGTCTTTTTTGCCAGTATAACCTTTGTTTGTGCGTTTGCCGGGGATCTACAAGAGAGAAAATTGACGCTGTAATTCAATGACAAGATGATAAAGTATCATTCTAGAATCTCGCTACGTTGTGGAATCGCCGTCCTGATGAGCGGTGAAAAAGTCTAAAAATTATATTTTGGCGCCTGCTCATCCACCAAAAGTTTAGCCATGAGATTGAATTTCCCGATGTATTCTTCGGAAAAGTCCCTTGAATTGTCCTTTGTAAGGAGTCGCCGTACAGCAGGAATACAATAAGGCAAAACCCAGGCGCGCAAAGCTTTAGCAACAGAATCCATGGCGTTGATGCCCTGCATAGCCTGTCCGCCGTCGGCCCAGCAAACCAACCCAACCACTTTATTGGTTAAATAGGGTTCAGGTTCTTTGGCACTGAGTTCCATCCAATCCAGGGCATTTTTCATGGCTCCGGTCATACTTCCGTGGTAGAGGGGTGTCAGCCAGATGTGGACATCTGCTGCCCGGAATTTCTTGTTCATGTCCAAAACAGAAGAAGGAAATTCCTGTTTATCAACATCAAAAATGGGAATATCCGCATCAGCGATATTGAAGACGGAGACCTGTACATTTTTCTCTTCCAGTGCGGATTTGAAATAGTTAGCTATAAGGTTTGATATGCTGTCGGTCCTTCGTTCAAAGGAACCGTTAAATATTAATACTTTCATGCTAAATCCGGTTTTCATTTTTTGATTTGCCGAAGGTTAAGTGACTTCTTCAGTATGTTTTCGCAGCGAGAGTAAACTTTTTGTGGTGCAGAAACAAATCAAAAAATGACAAAAAGACTTCGTTAAGAAGCCTCAATAAAATTAAAAAGGAATTAGAACCGGTTTCGGCCGGTATTATCACCAATCTCCGAAACCGGTTTTTGTCATTTTATTTTGAAGCTGCAAAATTCTTTTCCACAGCTTTCCAGTCGAGTACATGCCAGAAAGCATTGATATAATCCGGCCTTCTGTTTTGATATTTCAGATAATAAGCATGTTCCCAAACATCCAGTCCGAGAATGGGGGTACCGTTTCCGGTGGCATTCAGATCCATCACAGGATTGTCCTGATTGGGCGTGGAGCAGATTTCAAGGCCTTTGTTGCCGTCAACATAAAGCCAGGCCCAACCTGAACCGAACCGGGTTGCAGCAGCATTATTGAAAGCTTCTTTAAACGCATCCAAATTACCCCATTTGGCATCAATAGCATTTTTTAATTCGCCTGATGGTGACAGTTCCGGTGCGGGTGAAAGCAGTTCCCAAAACAGCGAGTGGTTGTAGTGGCCTCCGGCATTGTTGCGTACGGCTGTGTTGTATTTGCTCATGTTTAGGAGTAATTCCAGCAGGCTTTTATCGTCGGCCTCGGTATCTTTAACGGCAGCGTTTAGTTTGTTTACATAACCCTGATGGTGTTTTGTGTAATGAATTTCCATGGTACGTGCATCGATATATTCATCAAATGCATCGTAAGCGTACGGTAACTGTTTTATTTTGAATGACATAATTTTTGTTTTTAAAAGTTAAACATCTTATTTCGTATCACTTTTCAGTGATCTTTTTTGATTATAGATGACAAAATTACTACATTTGCAGAATAAAACAAGTAAAAACTTGGAAAATAACATAAAAAAATATCAAAGAGTATTAAACAGCACGCCGGAACGGATGCTTATCTTTCTGAAAATGAGGGGACCTCAATCGGCTGCTGTATTGTCAAAAGAATTTAATATTACCAATGAAGGAGCTCGTCTTCATTTAAAGAAATTGATGGAGGAAGGTTTTGTAAAATCGGAAAAAGCTTCAAAAGGGGTAGGGCGGCCCACCGAACTTTACAGTATTTCCGAAAAGGGACTGAAACGGTTTCCGGATACGCATGCGGAATTAACCGTACAGTTGTTGTCTTCCATTAAGACAATTCTTGGGCAGGAGGCTTTGGACCAGCTTATTGAAGTGCGGGAGCAGGAAACAATCTCTCGTTATGAAAGAGCACTGGATAAGAAAAACAACGTAGAAGAAAAGCTCAACCAATTGGCTCAAATTCGCTCTGAAGAAGGATACATGGCCGAATGGGAAAAAGAAGAAGACGGTTACGTTTTTATGGAAAATCATTGCCCAATTTGCGCTGCCGCAACAGAGTGTCAGGGATTTTGCCGATCGGAACTGCAAACTTTTCAAAAGGCACTGGGAAACACGTTTTCCGTTGAAAGAGTTGAACATATTGTGAAAGGTGCCCGGCGTTGTTGTTAT